>NZ_OZ075108.1:1925625-2246562 GCF_964186625.1 Asticcacaulis sp. MM231 | reverse complement strand
AAATTTCAGCTTTGAGCAAGGTGCAGATCGGTTATCTCAGTGAAAGCCTGATCGGAGGACTGAGCACAACGCAGATCGCATCCTTGAGCGCCAGTCAGATGACCGGGATCAGCACGGATCAGGCGCCGCTTCTCTCTGTGACCCAGATCGCCGCGCTGAAAACCACGCAGGTCAGCAGCCTGACAACCTCATCGCTTTCGATGCTTAACGAAACCCAGTTCGACGTCATCAGCGCCACACAGCTTTCGGCCCTGACCGGCGCTCAGTTGCGCAGTCTGAGCACCGACATGCTCAACAGCCTGACCGTGACACAGCTTTCAGGACTGACCGTGACGCAGGTCGCAAACCTGACTGTGACGCAAGTGCAGGGGTTGACGACCACGCATCTGAACGAGATGACGACGACGCAGGTGAGGGGGCTGACCACAACGGTTATGGCGGCGCTCGATATCGAGACGCTCTCGGCCTTTTCGTTGACGCAACTGACCGCGATGACATCGCTTCAGGTACGCGGCATCGATCCGCAGGCGCTCAGCGAGTTTTCCAACACGCAACTGGCAAGCCTGACCTCGACGCAGATGCCGGGCCTGACCAAAACGCAAATGGCCGCCTTGAGCACCGAGCAGGTGACTGCCCTAAATAGCACCCAGACGGCGGCCCTGACGGCGACACAGATCAGTTATTTGAGCGTTGAGCAGGTTTCCGGCTTGAGCCTGACTCAGTTTACCAGTCTGACCGCGACCCAGATCGCTGGACTGAACGTCACGCAGGCAGCCGTTCTGACCACGACGCAGCTTGCGGCCTTGTCGTCCACCCAGCTCAAGGGGGTGAGCCTGACAGCCATGAAGGCGCTCGACGCTAATCAGTTGGCGGCGCTGTCGAGCGCGCAACTGGCAGCCCTGAGCACGGGGCAGATCATGAATGTCAGCACCGGCGCGCTCGGTTCTATGACGACCTCGCAACTGCATAACCTGACGACGACGCAGGTGGCCGCCCTGACCAAGGCCCAACTGGCCGGCCTCAGCACGGCGCAGATCGCTTCTCTGTCCAGCACGCAGGTGGCGGCGTTCACTGTCACCCAGATGGGCTATCTCAGCGTCGATCAGGTCGGCGGACTAACGCTGGAACAGATCGGCCGCCTGTCGACTACCCAGATCAAGGGGCTGGCGGCTGATGATATCGGCAATCTATCGAATACACAGCTTGGCGCCTTCACGACCACGCAGTTCGACGTCTTGACATCGACGGTCATTGCCGGCCTGAGCGACGCCCAGATCGTGGCGCTCAGCAAGACCCGTCTGGCGGAGATGGAAACGACCCAGTTGCTCGGTCTGACCAAGACGGCTATATCGGCCTTGTCGAACGACCAGTTGTCAGCGCTCAGCCAGACCCAGTGGCGGGCGCTGAACGCGGCCCAGGTGAGCGCGCTCAATGGAGATCAGGTGGCGGGGCTGACGACGAGTGTCCTGACCAATCTGACGACCGCCCAGCTTACCGGCCTGACAGTTGATGATTTCGCCGAATTCAGCGGTACGCAACTGGCCAGCCTGACGGCGCGGCAGATCGCCAGCCTGACGGCGGCACAAGTCGGCAAGTTGACCGCGACTGAATTCGCTAGTCTGAACGCGACGCAGGTCGGGGCGCTGACGGCAGCGCAGATGCGCGGATTGACCGCTACCCAAATCGCCGATTTCGGTGTCGATGCGCTGGCGCGTTTCTCGACGACGCAGATTGCCGCGCTTGGCGCCGCCCAGACCAGCGCTTTGAGCGCGGATCAGGTCAGTCACCTGACGACGACGCAACTGGCCAACCTGACCAGCACCAGCCTTGGCGGTTTCAGTTCGACCCAGGTCGGGGCCCTGACCGGTACCCAAATCGACACCCTCTCGACGCGGCAGCTCGCGGCCCTGACGACCACCGCCTTGGCAGGCATGAACGATACGCGCATCGCGGCCCTGACCACCACGGGGCTCAATGCCTTAAGCGCCATACAGGTGCAGAACCTGACCACCAGCCAGCTTGCAGCTCTGGGCACCAAAATCGCCAGCCTGACCACCACACAGACCCGTGCGCTCAGTTCCACCCAGATCGGCCTTTTGACAACGCAACAGGTTGCGGCGTTTTCGACGACACAAGTGGATGGTCTTGTCGCAAGCCAGATGGCGGGCCTGACCTCCGAGCAACTGGCGCAACTCAGCACCAGCCAGATTGATGTGTTGACGTCAACAGCTTTGGCCGGGCTGACCAGCACCAGCCTGTCCGGGCTTAATACAACGCAGATTCTCGAACTCAGCACCACACAACTCAAGGGCCTGACCGCAACGGCTTCGGCCGGTTTCTCGGCCGATCAACTCTCGTCCCTGACGTCCACACAACTCAAGAGCCTGAGTGCCGCCGCTTTCTCAGGTTTAAGCGCCAGCCAGTTGGATTCGCTGACGATCACGGCTCTGCAATCCTTAACCACAACTCAGATGGCGGGGTTGACTTCGACCCAGATCGGCAATCTGTCCGCCGGCAATCTCGCCAGCCTGTCGAGCACGCAGTTCCGCGCCCTTAATGCGGCAGCGCTCGGCGCCATCACCGATGCGCAGATCGCGGCGCTCAGCTCGACTCAGGTGGTCGACCTGACCACGACGGCGCTGAATGCCTTCAGTTCGACCGCCATCTCCGCTCTGTCCATCGGCCAAATCGACGCGCTCAGCACGACCCAGCTTTCCGCGCTTTCGCAAAATGGCATAACGGCGCTCAATGCCGAGCAGCTATCAAGCCTGAGCACCAGTCAGCTTCTGTCCCTGGGAACGACCCAGATCGCAGCGCTCAACGCAACGCAGATCAGCGGCCTGACCACCACGATCGTCGGCGCGCTCAGCACGACCCAGCTTTCAGCCCTGACCGCCACACAGATGCAGAACCTAGCGGCCGAGCAGATCCCCGGCCTGACACAGACCCAGATCGCGGCCTTGAGCAACAAGGCGGTCAGTGGCTTCTCGGAGGCGCAGATCGCGGCCCTGACGACGGCGCAGGTCGGCTATCTTTCGACCCAGCAGGTGGCGTCGCTATCGACCACCGGTCTATCCGGCCTTAGCACCAGCCAGTTGCAGGCGCTCGATACTGCCATGATCAAGGCCATGACGGCGACACAGATCGCGTCTTTAAGCGCCGGTCAGATCAGCGGCCTCGGCATCGACAATACCATCATTTTGACCACAACCCAGATGTCGGCCCTGACGCAGACGCAAGCGGCCGCGCTCAGCCTGTCGCAACTCGGCGTGATGAACTCGACGCAACTGGGCGCCCTGTCGGTGACCGGATTCAACGGCCTTAGCGCCGTCCAGATGGCCTCGCTGACCACCACCCAGCTTGCCGGCCTGGAGACCTTGCAGATCGCCGCCATGACCGGCGATGATGTCAGCGGCCTGACCACCACCCTGCTGTCGGCGATGACGGCGACGCAGATTCGGGCTCTGAACGCCAGCACGCTATCGGCGCTCGGCGCCACCCAGCTTGCGGCCCTAAGCGCCACACAGATCAAGGCCTTGACTACGACAGCGATCGCCAGCTTTGACGATGCGCAGATGCGTGCTCTCAACCTGACACAACTGCAGGCCCTGGCTTTGACGCAGGTGGCAGCACTTTCGACGACAGCGGTGGGAGGGCTTGCGGAGACGCAGATCGCGGGCCTCAGCACCACACAGTTCAACGCCCTGACATCGGCCCAGATAGCCGGCCTGACTACAGAGCAGGTCCGGCAACTGACTGCGACCGATCTGGCCCGTTTCAGTTCGACCCAAATCAAGGGGCTGGATCCCGAACAGGCGGAAGCGCTTAGCACGACACAGCTATCCGGCCTGACCTCGACGCAGGTGGGAGCGCTCAGCGCCGACGCCATTGCCGGCCTGACCTCGACGCAGGTAGGGGGCTTAAGCACCGGCCAGTTCAAGAGCCTGACCGCAACGCAGATGGGGGCGCTGAACGAGAGCAATATCAACGGCCTGACGACCTCGCAGATATCCGCGCTGACCACGACGCAGATCAATGGCCTGTCGGCCACCGGCGTGGCCGCCCTGACATCGACGCAGTTCGCGGCGGTATCGACCACGCAGCTTGCAGCCCTGTCCAGTTCGGGCCTGACGGGTCTGAGCGAGGCCGTGGTCGGTGGGCTCGACCGCACACAGTTGAGCGTGCTCAGTTCCACCCAGCTTGGGCGCCTGACGACGGATCAGATATCGGCCCTGACCTCGACGCAATTACAGGGCCTCAGTCTGGTGCAACTACGTGGTCTCACAGCGACGCAGCTTTCGGCACTCAATCCGGCGGAAATCCCAGGACTGGATTCCACGATCCTTGCCAATTTCAACACGACACAGCTTGGCGGCTTGAGCTATGACGCGATCGGGGCGTTGAGCACGGCCCAGATATCTGCTCTGACCTCTACCCAGCTTGGCGCCATTGCGTCCACCGCTATCGCCGGGCTCAATACGGCTCAGATCGCTGCCCTTACTTCGACCCAGATGCGCGGGCTGACGGCAGCGCAGGTTGGTGCGCTTGATACCACCGACATCGCCGCCTTGACGTCAACCCAGATCGGCAATTTGACCTCGACCCAGATCGGCGGGCTTTCGCGTACGGCATTAAGTGGGCTCACCAGCACGCAGTTTGCCGCCCTGACCACTACCGAACTGAAGGCGCTGGGCTCGGCGCAGATCGCCGCCCTGACGACGGAGCAGATCGCCGCCCTGACCTCGACGCAACTGGCCATCCTGACCTCGACGCAACTGGCCGGCCTGACCTCCACCGAAATGTCAGCGCTCAGCACAACGCAGTTTGGCCAGTTGAGCGTGACGCAACTGACGCAGGTCAGCGCTGCGGCCATGGGCGGCCTGACCTCGACCGTGCTGGCCAATCTCAGCACCACGCAGCTCAAAGGCTTAAGTTCAGCGCAAATGTCAGGTATCGCTTCGGGCACCATCAGCGGTCTGACGACTGCGCAGATGGTGCTCCTGACCTCGACTCAGCTACGCGGCCTGACATCCAGTCAACTGGGTGGTCTCGGTAGTGACGACATCGCCGCCCTGACGACCACGCAGTTCAACGCCCTGACGGCGGCGCAACTGGCCGGCCTGACCACCACCAGCGCCAACGGTCTGACGGCGACGCAGATATCCAACCTCTCGGCCACCCAGGCCGCCGGGCTTTCGACCACGGCGATCGCCAGCCTGTCGGCGACCCAGGCCGCAAGCCTCTCCACCGGCCAGATTAGCAATCTGACCTTGACGCAGGTCGGGGCGCTGGTCACCACCGCCATTACCGCGCTCAATGCTTCGCAGGTGGCAGCGCTCAGCCTGACTCAGTTCAAGGCGCTGTCGGCCACGGGCGTGTCGGCCCTGCTCGATGCCCATATTGAAATGGTCACCACAACGCAGCTTTCATCGCTGTCTGCTACCGGCATTAGCGGCTTGAACTACGGCCAGGTCGCCAGCCTGTCGCTGACCCAACTGGCGGTTTTGACCCCGACCCAGATCAGCGGCTTCACTACCACGGCACTGGCAGGCCTTAACACCACCCAGATCACTGCCCTGACCCTTACCCAACTGGGCGGCCTGACCACGACCCAGATCGGCGGATTGACGGCTGAGGACGTCGCCTCGTTCACCACGACCGAATTCGCCGCCCTGACCTCGACCCAGCTTGGCGCGCTGGTGCGCAACCAATTGCGCAGCCTGACGACCCAGCAATTGCAGGCACTTAGCAACGCCAATCTCTCCGGCCTGACTGCTACCCAGTTTGCCGACCTGAGCTCGACGCAGCGCGCGGCCCTGACCTCGACCCAATTCATGTCAATCACGCCGACCCAGATGGCCGGACTACAGCCGTCGCAGTTTGACAGCTTCTCGACCGGTGAATATGCGGCGCTTTCGGCTTCGCAACTGACCGGGATCAGCTCGACCAATATGGCGCTGCTCGGCACCACCTTCCTTACCAGCCTGACGCCGGCGCAGATCGACGGTTTCAGCGCCTTGCAGATCAGTTACCTAACCACAACGCAGATCGCCTCTCTGTCGTCGGCGCAACTGGCGGCGCTTAACAATGCCATGGCTTGATTTATAAAACCTGACGCAGGATGAAGTAGAGCAGGCCTGACAGCACGATGGTTGCGGGCAGGGTAAGCACCCAGGCCATGGCTATGCCGCGTATGGTCGACCATTGCAGGCCTGAGCGATTGGCGGTCATGGTGCCGGCCACGCCACCGGAGAGGATATGCGTGGTCGAAACCGGCAGACCGAGACGTTCGGCGGCGTAGATGGTGACGGCCGCCACAAGACCCGCAGCGGCGCCCTGACCATAGGTCATGTGCGATTTGCCAATCTTTTCACCGACCGTGACGACGATACGCTTCCAGCCGACCATGGTGCCAAGGCCGAGCGCCAGAGCCGTGGCGATCTTGACCCAGGTGGGGACGTAGCGTGTCATGTCGTTCAGCGTGGTTTGCAAGCCGCTTAAGGCTTTGGTGTCGGGCTTGGCTTTCGCATTTTTATCCGCTTTGAGAATGCTGACCGCGCCATTGACCAGATACATGTCGTTGCGAAGTTGCGGCATGTCGGCGGAAGGAACCTTGCTCAACGCGCCGTGTACCTTTATCTGGGTCTCTATGTTGCCAGTCATCATGGCCAGTGCGCCGTAGATATCGGGCGTATCGATGCGGCGGTTACGGACGGCGGCATTGACGGCGCTGCGGGCGATATCGAGCGTGGGAACGGAAGCGCCGTGGGCGTGAACGACGAAGGCCTGCTCACTGGCATCGAGGGAAGCGACATAGGCCGGTTGGGCGGTGTCGGGCAGGGCGCGGTTGAGGGCATAGGTCGCCGGCGCGACGCCAATCAGGATGATCATGATGAGGCCCATGCCCTTCTGGCCGTCATTGCCGCCGTGCGCGAACGATACGCCTGTGCAGGCGGCGATCAGGGTGGTGCGAATCCAGAACGGCGGCGGCGCCTGATCTTTCGGCGCTTCGTAAAGCTTCGGATTGCGGATCAGTGTCTTCATGGCCAGCAAAAGGAGAGCGGCGGCGATAAAGCCGATCAGTGGCGAGAAGATCAACGCCTTGCCGACCTTGGCCGCCTGCGCCCAATCTATGCCCGAGGTGGCGTTGACCGCTGAGGTCATGAGCTGGTTGGCGAGGCCAACCCCCATGATCGAGCCGATCAGGGCGTGCGACGACGAGTTGGGGATGCCGAGCATCCAGGTGCCAAGGTTCCAGATGATGGCCGAGATCAGCAGGGCGAAGATCATGGCGTAGCCGGCGCCGGTGCCGACCTGGAGGATTAGTTCGACGGGCAGCAGCAGCACGATGCCGTAGGCGACCGCGCCGGTCGAGGCCAGGACGCCGAGGAAGTTAAAGACGCCCGACCAGATGACGGCGAAAAGCGGCGGCATGGAGTGGGTATAGATGACAGTGGCGACAGCGTTGGCGGTATCGTGGAAGCCGTTGACGAACTCGAAACCGAAGGCGATCACTAGCGCCAGACCCAGGAAGAGAAAAGCGCCCATGGCCAAAGGCTCGCCGATGGCGGCGGCATCCTTATGGACGCTATAACCGATATAGATCAGACCCAACAGGATCGGCACTAAAAAGAAGAGGTTGGGGGACAAACGCAGCTTTTTGGGCGGAACGGGCGGCGGTGTCACCGAGTCAATCGGGTTGGATTCAAAGGACGCATCGAACATGAAGGACTCCAGTTTGTACCCGTAAGCTGTCGCTATCGGAAACCTTGCTGGCGCTCTTTGACAGGAGAGTGGTCAAGAGTTCGAACGATTTTTGTGACACTTTTGTGACGATCCAAAAAACTAGCACCTTGAAAACAAAGAATTTCTAAGAATTTTGGATCGCTATCTCCGCTATCCCGCACAATGTAGAGGGTTTTTTCTGCGCATTTGCGCCGAACACGGACAAAACAGGCCGGGATTGAGCCCGGCCTGAAAAATGCAGATGGGTCATTAGGCGTAAGCGTAGACCCGCTCCGGCTTTAGGCGAAGCGTCTCGCCGACGGAAAAGTCTTGTGCTTCGCTGCCGTGGGGGTGCTGGGTCTCGAACAGGGCGCCATCGGTCCCTTTCAGCTCCAGACGCAGATTGCTGCCCGCCGGTAAGACGGCCGTCACCGTCACCGGAATGCCGGTGCCCGTGCGTGAAAGGTGCGCCTCGTAAGGACGAAAACGCAGCGTGTAGTCCCCATCATTAGCCGCGCCCGTCACAGGTGCGCTGAAGCCGTCGAAATGGGCGACGCCGTCCTTGATGCGGCCATTGGCCTTGTTGGCCGAGCCGAGGAAGTCAAACACAAAGGCCGAGGATGGCTGACTGTGGATTTCAAGTGGCGTGCCGATCTGTTCGACCTTACCTGCCTTGAGCACGACGACACGATCGGCGAGATCGAGTGCTTCTTCCTGATCGTGCGTCACGAAGATGGTGGTGACCCCGGTTTCATGATGGATACGTTTCAGCCAGCGGCGCAGATCCTTGCGCACAAGGGCGTCGAGGGCGCCGAAGGGCTCATCAAGCAGCAGGATGCGCGGATTGATGGCGAGCGCACGGGCGAGCGCGACGCGCTGACGCTGGCCGCCGGAAAGCTGCGACGGATAGCGCTTGCCGAGGTCTTCCATCTGGATCAACTTGAGCAGACGTTCAACGGTTGATTTTATCTCGGCCTTCGACGGGCGTTCCTTTGCGGGACGGACATTGAGGCCAAAAGCGATGTTCTGTGCCACGGTCATGTGACGGAACAGGGCGTAGGACTGGAACACCATACCGACGCGGCGATCGCGCGGATTGAGCTTGAGGTAATTCTCGCCTTCAAAGCTGATCTCGCCGGCATTGGGCGTATCGAGCCCGGCCAGCAGGCGCAAAAGCGTGGTCTTGCCGGAACCCGATGGACCGAGCAGGGCGATGAACTCTCCGGATCTGGCCTCGAAGGTCACATCCTTGAGCGCCGGGAAGTTGGTGAAGGTCTTGTTGACGTTCTTGATAATGAGCGACATGAAATTGTTTCCTAGTGTCGACGGCTGGCGGCGAGTTCACCCGCGAAACGCCATTCCAGAAGGGATTTGAGCACGAGCGTGACGATGGCGAGACCAGCGAGGATAGAGGCCGCGGCGAAAGCGCCGATGGTGTCGTACTGGTTATAGGTGATCTCGATATAGAGCGGCAGGGTGTCGGTCAGGCCGCGGATGTGGCCGGAAACGACCGACACGGCGCCGAATTCGCCCATGGCGCGCGCCGTACACAACAGCACCCCGTAGAGCAGGGCCCACTTGATATTGGGCAGGGTGACGCGGAAGAAAATATCCCAGCCGCGGGCGCCGAGCGTGCGGGCCGCGACCTCTTCGTCAGTGCCCTGGTCTTCCATCAGCGGGATCAGTTCGCGGGCGATGAAGGGTAGGGTGACGAGCACCGTGGCCAGCACCAGACCCGGCAGGGCGAACACGATCTTGATATCATGATCGCGCAGCAGGAAGCCGAACCAGCCTTGTGCGCCGAAGAGCAGAATCCACACCAGACCGGAAATGACCGGCGAGATGGAGAAGGGCAGGTCGAGGATCGAGAGCAGCAAACTCTTGCCCTTGAACTCGAAGCGCGTGATGCACCAGGCGGCACAGATTCCGAAGATGGCGTTAAGCGGCACGGCGATGGCGGCGACCAGCAGGGTCAAGAGGATGGCGGCCTTGGCGTCCTGGGTATGGAGCGCGGCCAGATAGGGCGGCAGGCCTTGCGAGAAGGCGGTGACCAGCACATTGATCAATGGCAGCAGGACGATGACGCCCAGCCACAGAAGGGCGAAGGCGAGCAGGGCATAGGCCCCGAGGGTTTTGGGCGCTCTGGCGGCTTTGGCGGTCATTTGGCGCTCCCGAGATTTGCGAACATGCGCTGGACGATGTTGAGCGCCAGCAGGATAAGCAGCGAGATGCCCAACATAATGACACCGACCGAGGCGGCGCCGGCATAGTCATATTCCTGCAGCTTGATGACGATCAGCAGGGGGGCGATTTCGGAGACATAGGGCATATTGCCAGCGATGAAGATGACGCTGCCATATTCGCCGACGCCGCGCGCAAGGGCCAGCGAGAAGCCGGTGACGAGCGAGGGCATGAGGGCGGGCAGGATGACGCGAAAAGCGGTCTGGACCACGTTGGCGCCCAGGGTTTCAGCGGCTTCCTCGACCTCGGCCTCAAATTCGGCCAGCACCGGCTGGACGCTGCGAACCACAAACGGAAGACCGATAAAGGTGAGAGCCAGGAAGATGCCGATAGGTGTATAGGCGATCTTGATGCCGTGCGGCTCCAGCAGGCTGCCGACCCAGCCGTTGGCGGCGTAAAGGCTCGACAGGGCGATGCCGGCGACGGCGGTGGGCAGGGCGAAGGGCAGGTCGATCAGGGCGTCAAGCAGGCGTCGGCCGGGAAAACTGTAGCGTGTCAGGGCCCAGGCGACGGCAAGGCCGGCAAAGACATTGACGACGGCGGCGGCCAGTGCAGTGAAGAAGCTCAAGGCTAGGGCGTGGATGACGCGCTCGTCGGTCAGGACGAACAGGAAGCCTGCCAGGCCATGTTCCCACGGACGGGCAATCAATGCCGCCAGCGGGATAATGACAATGGTGCTGAGGAAAAAGATCGTGACGCCAAGCGTGATCTTGAAGCCGGGCAGGACGCGGGTGGTGCCTGTGGCCGGATGGGGCGCCTTGAAATGGTCCGGTATGGTCGGATCAGGTACGGCGGTGTCGGGTTGTCCCGTCATCGGGTTGCCTTTGTGTTTGGGTGGATACGCAACTGACCGTCAGCTTTTTTATGCGCAGACGGTGCGGTTATGGCAAGTCGCGGTCTCGTGACCTGTGACCTGCCTTTTTGTTATCGCTTTGTTATCTGATCGAATATGCCGCCATAAGCGAAGTGGACGGACTGGACTTTTTTCCACCCGCCGAAGTCGCGGATGGTGACGAGGTTGATTTTCGCGAACTGGCTGGCATATTTGGCGGCCGCCGTCGGATCACTCGGCCGATAGAAGTTCTTGCCAATGATGTTCTGGCCTTCGGCGCTATAGAGATAGTTGAGGTACTCGCGCGAAACCGCAAGGGCGCCATGCTTGTTGGCGTTCTTGTCGACCACCGCGACCGAGGGTTCGGCCAGGATGGATATGGACGGCACTATGATCTCGAACTTGCCCTTGCCGAGCTTGGCCTGGGTGAGCAGGGCTTCGTTTTCCCAAGCGATCAGCACATCACCTATACCGCGTTCGACGAAGGTCGTTGTCGAACCGCGAGCGCCGGTATCCAGCACCTTGACGTTGTCATAAACCTTCTTGACGAAGTCCCGCGCCTTGGCCTCGTCCTTGTTGTAGGCCTTCAGCGCCCAGGCATAGGCGGCGAGATAGTTCCAACGCGCACCGCCGCCGGTCTTTGGGTTAGGCGTAATGACGCCAACGCCGGGACGGGCGAGATCACCCCAGTCACGGATATTCTTCGGATTGCCCTTGCGAACCAGCAGAACAATGGTCGAGGTATAGGGCGAAGAATTGAGCGGCAGGCGGCTCTGCCAGTTGGCTGGCAAAAGCCCGGCCTTGGCTGCGATCTGGTCTATATCGTCCGACAGCGCCAGGGTAACGACATCGGCCGGGCTGCCTTCGATCACAGAACGGGCCTGAGCGCCGGAGCCGCCATGGCTCTGACGGACGGTGACGTCCTGACCGGTTTTAGCCTTCCAGTATTTGCTGAAGGCGGCGTTGTAGGCGGTGTAGAGTTCGCGGGTCGGATCGTAGGATACATTGAGAAGCTGGATCGGTTTGGGCGCGGCCAGTGCGTCGCGCGTGGCGCCGGTGGCGAGCAGCGCCACACCGGCCACAGCCGTGGTCAGAAAAGAGCGTCTTTGCATGGGAAGATTCCGGAAGGCCGGAACGGCGCGCAAGATTTTGCCTCGCCGCCGGCCGGGCTGGATAAGGAAGGCAATGACCGCTACCGTTAGGCGCCGGCAGCGGTCATCAATGGCTTACTTCTTCGTTATCTGATCGAAGATGCCGCCGTAGTCGAACTGTTCCTTCTGGACCTTCTTCCAGCCGCCGAAATCATTGATGGTGACCAGCGGCAGACTTGGGAAAGTGCTGGCATACTTGGCCAGGATCGCCGGATTGCTTGGACGATAATAGTTCTTTGCGATGATCTCTTGTGCTTCATCGCTGTAGAGATAGGTCAGGTATTCCTTGGCAGCAGCCAGATTGCCCTTCTTGGCGGCGTTCTTGTCAACCACGGCGACCGGCGGTTCAGCCAGGATCGAGATCGACGGATAAACGATGTCGAACTTGCCCTTGCCCAGTTGATTGACGGCTAGATAGGCCTCATTTTCCCAGGCGATCAGCACATCGCCCACGCCGCGTTCGACGAAAGTGACGGTCGAGCCGCGGGCGCCGGTATCGAGCACCGGCACGCGCTTGAACAGGTTGCCGAGGAATTCCTTGGCGAGAGCGTCCGTGCCCCAGCGTTTTTTGGCGTAGGCGTAGGCGGCGAGATAGTTCCAGCGCGCGCCGCCCGAGGTTTTCGGATTCGGTGTGATAACCGAAACGTCGAGACGGATCAGATCGTCCCAATCCTTGATCTTCTTCGGGTTGCCTTTGCGCACGAGGAAGACGATGGTCGAGGCATAGGGCGTCGAGTTTTTCGGGAAGCGGGTCTGCCAGTTGGCCGGCAGGATGCCAGCCTTTTGCGAGATCGAGTCAATGTCGGCAGCGAGCGCCAGGGTCACCACATCGGCGGGAACGCCATCGATGACCGAGCGTGCCTGGGCACCGGAACCACCATGGCTCTGGCGGATAGTGATGTCTTCGCCGGTCTTGGCCTTCCAGTACTTGCTGAAAGCAGCGTTATAGACGGTGTAGAACTCGCGGGTGGGGTCGTAGGAGACGTTGAGCAGTTCGCGGGTCTTGGCGACGGCGGACGTACCCACGGAGAGCGCACCGGTGGCGGCCAGGCTGACGCCGCCGATCAGGCCGGTAAGAAAGCTTCTGCGTTGAACTTTATTGGAAGACATGTGTCTGTTCCTTGTTTCAGGCGCTGACCGAACTCCAGTCCGGTCATCTTGCCGTATGACGAATAAAAAAGCGATCAATAAGCTTAGTAGCGGAACTGAATGCGGCCGGAGGCGAAGTTCTCCTTGCGACGATCCGCCCCGGCAACAGCACCGCCTTCGAATTCGGTCTGATCCCAGTCGGCGATCAGCTTCAGGTTTTCGCTCCAGTACCAGCCGACGCCGAAGCCGGTGGAGGTCGCTTTTTGAGCCGAAGAGGTCAACGATGCGAAGCCGAGGGTGAAGGCGTCCTTGTCGATTTCGGTGTAGCCGTAACGGGCGGTCAGTTCGACGGCGCCCCAGGTGCCCTTCTTCCAGTTGAAGTCGTTGGCCGGCTTGACGCCACCCTTGAAGCCGACGTTCTCACCGGTGATGACCCAAGAGGTTGAAACGTCGAGCGCTTTGTTTTCAAGCTGTGCGGCCTTGGTGCCGAGTTTGACGTCCTGCTTGACCGTCACATAGTCGGCCAGGATGCCGAAGTTGTTGAGATAGAAGGAGGCCTGTGGGTTGGAACGGGTTTCCTTGCCGTTGGAATAGACGCCGGTGCCATATTTGAAGAACACTTGCTGGCCAGGCGTGCGATAGCTGCCAAGTTGGGTATTGGTGGTGTTGCCGATGTGCTGACCGTCCGAGCCGGCATAGCCGATGCTGAGGCCTTGCAGCCAGACGATGCTGGAATTGGCGAAGGGGCTGCCGAAGACGCGGTAAGCGACATCCTTGTGGTTATCGAGGTCGTTGTTCAGGTTGACGCCATCTGTAGCGCCATTGAATAGGCCGACCTGGTATTCCAGGGCGCCGTCGAAGAAGGTGCCGAACGCCTGATAACCGACGTCACGGTTCGGCACGAGGTTGGTTGAGTGACCGCGCTCGGTCCAGATGACATCGGCATCGGCCTGCAGGCGTTCAAGGCCGAGCGGCGACTTGAACTTACCGGCGCGGAATTGCAGTGCGTCAACGAACTTGTATTCAATATAGGCGTCAACAATCGAAGCGGACGCGGAGGACGACCCGCCCAGTTCCGGCGTGAAACGGAAGGAGGCGTTGCCGGCCTTGCCGGTGAAGGTCGGGCGTATCAGGCGGGCGACGACTTCATCCTGTAAGCTGCCGCCATCGTCGCCCCAGCTATGGGCGTCAATATTGACCTGGGCATTGATGCCGAATTCATACTTGCCGTCGGCCGAGGTGAACTTCAGGCCTTTTTTATCAAGCACGGCGACGGGTGTCTTGGCGGCGGCCGATGTCGCCAGTTCCTGATCGAGTTCGCGCTGGCGCTTTAAGGTGTCGAGTTCCTGTTCGAGGCGAGCGATGCGCTCTTCATAGGTGAGCGGCGCGGCTTCGGTGGTCTGGGCGTCCTGTGCTGAGGCGATGGCGGGGATGAAGGCGAGGGGGGCTGCCAAAGAAGCGGCAAGCGCGCCGAGGCTGAGAGAGGTCTTGGTGAAACGCATGGGAGGTGCTCCGTGTGGGTGCGTGCCGATCGGTGGTCCAGTCGGCGAGATTATGTTTTTTTTATAGGCTGTTATGCGGTTAGGCTAAGGTACTAGATTGATCAGGAAAGGCTCTCGTTGAGGGCTTTGCCTTTGGCGTCGAAGCGCAGTTTTTCGCTGCGTTCAATCTGAACCACGCGCGAGTCGTGGATAACGATTTCCAGCGAGCCGAAACGGATTTGCTGGAGACTGGTCAGGATCTGGCGCTCGATTTCGGTGAGGTCGCGCTCCTTGAAATCAGCGCGCACGGGGGCTGTAGATGACACACTCATGTGATCCTCATCTTTGAAAAACTATGAAATTGGGGAGGTGGCGGTTTGGCTTTAAGCGGCGGTGAGGGAGGGATCTGTAACCAGATCCTGCAAACATCGCTGATCAAGCACGCCCGACATGGCGTTGCGCACATCGAGCATCAGGTGGCGCAACTGACAAGCCGCTTCGTCGCGGCAGTCATCGCACTTCTGATAGGCCGTCAGGCTGGCGCAGCGTATCGGGGCAAGCGGGCCATCAATGATGCGAATAATATCGCCAAGGATGATGTTTCTGGCGTCCTTCGCCAGGAAATAGCCGCCGAAAATGCCGCGTTTGGAATCGACGATTCCGTTCTGCCGCAATTCCTGCAGGATGTTGTCGAGGAATTTCTGCGGTATGTCCGCTGCCTCGGCAATCTGTTTACTGGGCAGCATCGGACGGTCAGTCTGTGCCATGTGAATAAGCGCCTTTAACGCATATTTGGCTTTCATGGATAGCATGGTTGCCTCTCCCTTCAAGCGCCGTTTAAAATCTACACTCAATGAGTATGTTTTAAACCAAAGCGCGTCAATAGTGTTTAAAACGCATAATTCTAATGCAGATTGATTAGTCCGGCTAAACTGGAATGTCTGTTAGAAACGCAAGAATAGGTTCTTTAGCCAGAGCGGGCCGGTCTTGGCAACCTGTTGCCAGTCGGCATTATCATCGTTCAGTTCATCTTCGGGGGTATAGCCCCAAGGGTTAAAGACCTTAACCCGCGCCGATTTGAAGGCGGTCGTCTGGCGCGTCACCAGCACCAGGCCATGAACCTGCGCCGTGGCGGCCACCAGCGCGTCGCGTTCGCTTTTCGGATCGGTCGGGGAAAGTGCGGCGCGTTTTTTGACCACAGCCGAATCGACCGGCAGAATGCGTCCGTCAAAAGCATTCATCACTTGCTCATCGAGCCAGACCCGCAGAGGGGCGGCCTGAACCTTATCCTTGCGCTCGGCTTTGCCAACACTGTTTTCAAGCTCCAGTAGGCTGATGGCCGACATATAGAGATTTTGCCGCGCCACGCCGGAGGCCCAGCGTACCACTCCGGGGTCGCAGCGGCCGGTTTTGGCCTTGCGCAGTTCGCTGATGACGGGGGTATCGAGCAGGTACATCAGCCGCCTACTTCATCTAGCGCTTCCGTGCGGTCCCAACTTGAGTCGGAGGGCGTGGTGTCTAGTTCCAGATCGCTAGTGTCGGGCATGGCCAGCAGATCGATAATGCTTTCTGTCTGGCCGCTGATCTGGCGAAACGCCTCGAAACTCATCAGGACGTGCGAAGGGCGGCCGCGATCGGTGATGAAGACGGGTTCCTGGCGCGCGAGGCGCTTGGCCTTGCCGACATCCTGATTGAAGTCGCGGCTGCTGATGGTTGTCATGTCCGTCCCTGTTATAGCGTTGCCTCGAAGATAGGTCAGGCCAGTATTAGCCGCAATACGAATTTACATTGCTACAGATGCTTTCTGTAAAATGTAGATATGTTGCTACGATGTGATGAATGCGCAACAGTGAATTATTCAATAAAATAAAGGGTTTGCGAATAGCGTTTTTGTTTGACGGATCAAAATAATCTGTAATCACTAAGGGCAACAGCCACCATAACGCTGATCACACACTTTTTGTATTCCCGGGGAAACCACTCATGATTCTGGATTTTGTTCCGCAGGACCTGCTGCAAAGCGGTCTGCATGAAATCGCCAATGTACTATCTCCGCATGGCGCGCTCGGCCCCGATGGCGTTACTAAGGCCTATGCGCCGGGCGACTTTTCGATCCACTTCTTCCTGCAACTGGCCGTCATCATTGTGACCTGCCGCGTCGTAGGATGGCTCGGTCAGAAATTTCTGGGTCAGCCGCAGGTGGTTGGTGAAATGATCGCCGGCGTGATTCTCGGGCCATCGCTCTTCGGCCTGTTCCTGCCGGACATCCAGGGCGCCATCTTCCCCAAGGAAATGAAAAGCGTACTCTACACCGGCGCGCAGTTTGGCGTCGGTCTTTACATGTTCCTTGTCGGCACCACCTTCCGAGCCGACCACTTCGCCGAAAAAGGCAAGAGCGCCATGTTCGTGTCGCTGGCCGGCATTGCGGCGCCTTTCCTGCTCGCCGTCCTTCTGACGCCCTGGCTGATGTCCGTGCCGGGTCTGTTTGCAGCGGGCATCTCCCAGTTCAACGCCACACTATTCTTTGGCGCCTGTATCGCCCTGACCGCCTTTCCCATGCTGGCGCGCATTATCAATGAGCGCGGTCTGGCCAATTCGTCACTGGGCACACTTTCGCTCACCGCCGGCGCTTTCGATGACGCCGTGTCTTGGTGCGTACTGGCCATCGTGCTGGCCACGTTTGGCGGCGGCCCCGGCGTAGCGGTTCTGGCTATCGGCGGCGGATTGCTGTTCGCCTTGTTCATCGTGTTTGTCGGTCGCAAGCTACTGGCGCCGCTCGGTCGAATGGTCGAGGCCAAGGGTGAGATGAGCCATACGGTCCTGGCGATCGTTATGATCTGCTTTTTTCTTTCGGCATTCATCATGGACGCCGTTGGCATCCACGCCATCTTCGGTGGCTTTATCCTTGGCACGGCCATGCCACGCGGCACGCTGTGTGAAGAGTTGAAAAAGAAGGTCGAGCCGTTCGCGGTCATTGTCCTGCTGCCGATGTTCTTCACCTATTCCGGCCTCAATACCCGCATGGACATGGTCAACTCCCTGCCCATGCTGCTGGTGGCCGGCGCTATCCTGATTGCTTCGGTGCTTGCCAAGTTTGGCGCTTGCTGGGGCGCGGCCCGCCTTAGCGGCGAGGATAACCGCACTGCCCTGGGCATCGGCGCTCTCATGAATTCCCGCGGTCTGATGGAACTGATCATCATCAATATCGGCCTGCAAAAAGGCATTATCGGCCTGCCGCTGTTCGCCATGCTGGTTCTGATGGCCATTGTCACCACGGTCATGGCGTCGCCGGTCTTCGAGATGGTTTACGGCAAAAAGGCGCGCGAAAGCGGTGAACTGGGCGCCGTACCGGAAAGCGCCAGCTAGAGCGCTTTCCGAAAAGTGTGACGCACTTTTCGGATCAAAAAGCGCGTAAAAACAAAAAATTAGAGCGCTGTTCTGATGCAATCAGATCGGAACACGCTCTAAATCTGTAAAGCGTACCCGCCTGAACTCCCGCCCTCATGTCCCTGTTCCCACCCGGAGCAGGGACTTTTTTTTGCTCTAAAGCATCGGCAGGAACAGCTTGATGACAAGGCCTGTCAGCGCGCAGGCCACAATGACGTGAATGACATTGGCCTTGAACCGCAAAAGGGCAATGGCGGCCACAGTGGCGATGACAAGCGCCTTCCCGTCAAACGCGCCGGTAAAGCCTTGCGGCCACAGGACATGATAACCGAAGAACAGCGCCAGATTGGCGATGACACCAACGACAGCGGCGGTGATAGCAGTCAGGGGCGCGGTGAAGGTCAGGTTGTTATGCGTGCTTTCGACAAACGGACCGCCGGCCAGAATGAAGATGAACGACGGTAGAAAGGTGAACCAGGTGACAGTGAGGGCGGTGGTTACGCCGGCCAGCACGGCATGATCCGAGCCAAACATGCCGCTTTGAAAGCCGCCGACAAAGCCGACAAAGGTCACAACCATAATCAAGGGGCCGGGTGTCGTTTCGCCGAGCGCCAGGCCATCCATCATCTGAGGTGGTGTGACCCAGCCATAGGTGGTGACGGCGCCTTGCCAGACATAGGGCAGCACTGCGTAGGCGCCACCAAACGTCAGAAAGGCTGCCTTGGTGAAGAAGAAACTCATCAGGGTGAGCGGATGGCTCCAGCCAAGCGCGAGGCCGCAGGTGGTCACAGGCACGGCCCACAGAACCGCGCCGCTGGTCACGACCATGGCCAGCCGTGTCCAGCGAAAGCGCGCATGTGCGGGCGTGGGCGTATCATCATCGATCAGGGCTGGTAAGGCGGCGGCATCGGAGACCTTGTGCCCACCCGTTGATCTGAAAATCTGCGGAGCCAATCTCCCACCGATCGCGCCGATCACGGCGGCGGTCAGGATAATCAGCGGAAACGGGAGGTTGAAGACGGCCAGTGCCACAAAGGCCGTCAGGGCCAGTCCCCACATAAGCGGGTGTTTGAGCGCCCGTGAACCGATGCGATGCGTGGCTTGCAGAACGATCGCTGTCACGGCCGGTTTGATACCGTAAAAAAGCCCGGCCACCCAGGTGACGTGGCCAAATGCCATATAGGCCCAGGACAGAGCTATGAGCAGGAAAAGCGATGGCAGGAGAAACAGAACGCCCGCGACAATTCCGCCCCATGTCCTGTGCATCAGCCAGCCGATATAGGTCGCCAGTTGCTGCGCTTCGGGGCCGGGCAGGACCATGCAGTAGTTGAGTGCGTGCAGGAAGCGTTTCTCGGAAATCCACCGGCGCTTTTCAACCAGTTCCTGATACATGATGGAGATCTGGCCCGCCGGACCGCCGAAACTGATCAGGCCGAGCTTGAGCCAGAATTTAAAAGCGTCACCGAATTTAACCGGTTCCCTTTGTTGCATCGCTTAACCCCAAAACAGCCTTATGCCTGCTTCACTAACGCGGAACTGGCGTCTTGTCTGCCTTGTCCACGCGTGACATAGTTATGACGGATGGGGATTTGAGATGCGTAAGGCGGCTATATCAGGATTGATCGCGCTGGGACTGGCTTTTGCCGCTGGCTCGGTTTGCGCCGGTACGGCGACGACGACCCAATACACGCCGCAGCATGGTTTCCCTGATCATGACGGCGATTTCTCCGCCATGCTGATTGTCATTCCCCAACAGGAACTGGTCGAATTCGATAAGCCCGGCGGCGGCAATCGCCAACTCAACCGGGTCAGCCGCGCTGAGGTCGGTGCCGTGCTTGCCATCAAGCTCGTCTTTACCGGACTGACGGCCGATGCCAACGGCAATGGCGAGGTCATCTATGATCTGCAGGTGATTGGGCCAGATGCCAGGATCTATGCCGACAGCGATTATAAGGCGCTGGCCGCTGTACGTGGTCCGGTTGGCGATGGTCGCAGCGTCTTCGATAACCGCACCAAGGTGGTGATGCTGCAATTCGAGCCGCAGGATGCACCGGGCGTCTATACCATCAAGGCGATTGCGCATGACGAGGTGTCTGAACGTAAGGTGTCACTGGAGACTCAGGTCGAACTGGTGGGAACTGGGGTGCCCACAACCGTGGCACCGGTCGCTGACACGGTGGAAAAGCCTGTGGTCACTAAGAAAAAAGCCAAAAAGAAGCGGCACAAGGGCGCGCGCCGGAGTAAAACACGGCGATGATTCTTGTTGTTACGCAAAGCTTCCTGCCCGATGTCGGCGGAACACAGCAATACCTGACCGGATTGGCAGACGCCTTCGCGGCGCGCGGCCATGCCATTGAGGTGTTCTGCCGCAAAACCAGCCGTTCCGCGGCAAAGGCATTTGACGCCACGCGCAGCTACACCATTCATCGTTACGGCGGCATCCGAATTATCAGGCAGTTGCGGGTCGCTGCGACGATTGCGCGACGCGTGCGCCAGGGCGATGTTACGGTCATTGTGGCGGACAGTTGGAAAAGTCTCGAACTCCTTGACAGGTCTAAGCTGAAGGGGGTGCGCATTGTTTGTATCGCGCACGGCAATGAGTATCTGACGCATAGTGCCATCAAGGCGGGGCGTTTGCGCCGCAGTTTGGCCAAGGCTGATGTGGTCGCCGCCAATTCTCGCTTTACTGCCGGACTGGCGCATGCGTTTGCCGGTTCTGTGCCGGTGGAGGTGGTTCTGCCGGGCATCATGGCGCCGGGGGAGGCGAGGGAGGCCGTTGCGGCGGCGCCACAAGGTGAGCGTCTGTTGTGTATCGCCAGGCTGGAGCCTCGCAAGGGCATCGACCAGATTATCCGGGCGCTGGCTGAGCTGCAGGCGGATTACCCGCAGGTCGTGCTTGATATTGTTGGCAAGGGCGAGGACAAGGACCGGCTGATTGCTCTGGCGGAGCAGCTTGGCGTAACGGGGCGTATGCATTTCCACGGCTATGTTTCCGATGCCCGCAAGGCCGAACTGATCCGGCAGGCACGCGTGTTCGTGTTGCCGAACCGGCGCGAGCATGGCTCGGTCGAGGGCTTTGGCCTCGTCTTTCTCGAAGCGGCCGCCTATGGCGTCCCGTCGATCGCCGGCAAGGACGGAGGTGTGGGGGACGCTGTGATCGACGGCGAGACCGGCCTGATTGTCGATGGCGAGGATGTCGCCACCTTGACGGCTGGCCTGCGCCGGCTGCTAAGTGATGAGGCCTTGCGGCAGCGTATGGGCGCTCAAGCGCAGACGCGCTTCTGGTCGGAATTTGTATGGCATGCGGCGGTCACGCGATTTGAGACCGTTTTGAACACTGGCCCAAAAACTGGAGATGAAACATGAGCGACACCCTTCCCGATACGATCAGCCTCATCATTCCAGCCCGTGAAAAGGATCTCGGTGGCTTCAAGGTGCGTCGTGTCCTGCCGGTAGCCAGGCGCCGTATGGTGGGGCCATGGATTTTCTTTGATCATATGGGACCGGCCGATTTCGCGCCCGGCATCGGCATCAATGTTCGGCCGCATCCGCATATCAATCTTGCCACCGTCACTTATCTGTTCAAGGGCAATATCCTGCATCGAGATTCGCTGGGCACCCGCTCGGTTATTGTGCCGGGCGATGTCAACCTGATGGTGGCCGGTAAGGGTATTACCCATTCTGAACGCGAGGAAGACAGTGCCATCGCCAAAACGCGCCATCTCGACGGGCTGCAACTGTGGCTGGCCCTGCCCGAAGCCGATGAGGAAATGGACGCGGCTTTCTTTCATTATGATGCCGACGAAATCCCGCAGACTGAGAGTCAGGGTGCAACGGTGCGTGTGATGATGGGGCATGCCTTCGGCCTGACCTCGCCGGTCAAGACCTTCGCCCAGAACTCTTTATGTCGAGATAAAAGCGCAGGCTGGCAGCGCGATCGACGCGCCGCTGAGCGCAGAAGAACGCGCCATCTATGCCTGTGACGGTGCGCTCGAAATCGACGGGCATCGGCTGGAGCAATATGAAATGGCCGTGCTGACGCCCGGCGCCAGCGTGCAGATTAAGGCGCTGGACGAGGCGCACTTCGTCATCATCGGTGGTGAGCCTCTGACCGAACGCCATATCTACTGGAATTTTGTGTCATCCCGCCCTGAGCGTATCGAGCAGGCCAAGGCAGATTGGCAATCGCAGGACGGCATAGCCTTCCCGAAGGTGCCAGGCGACGATCAGGAATTCATTCCGCTGCCGGAGTAGGTCATGCAGATACTGTCGATGAAAAACCTCAACTCTGTCGGGTGGTGGGAATTCCGGCGGGTGACCTATAACCTCATTCTGGTGCCGTTTCTGGCCGGCTCCCTCTGGCTGGGTGCTTTCCTGGTGTCACAGACCTCACTCAGAAATATGCCTGTGGAGCCTCTGGGCCTTGTCTTTATGGCCGGTATCTTCCTTGTGCTGGCGAATTTGGCCTACACGATCGGCTGGCTGACTGAAATTTTATGGAGCAATGGCAAAACCGATCTCACCCGACCTTACCGCTGGCGCATGTGGATTTGGGGCACGGTCCTGTCGGTCGTGCTGGCCTGGCTGCCGGCGGCGCTGGGAATCCTGATCTTCCTGCTTCATCTGTTTCATTAGATCCGCTTTTTTGAATGTTTAAGCGTCTGTCATGCGAACATCGTCTTTACAAATGTAACGATCTGCGCTTGGTTCACTGTCTCCGGGTGTGACGTTTTATGTGAGAGAATTGATGAAAACCTATGGTTTTGCGAGCGCGCTAGCGCTTTGCGCCGCCTTGTCGGCTGGCATGGTAGCTTATGGTGCGGGCGCTCAGACCGTGGCGCCGCCGGATCCGGTGATCGCACCCCCGCAGGATATCGCCTATCCGGGGGTCCTAAAGGTGACGGTTGACGCCACCGATCTTGACCGCAAGATTTTCAGTATCAAGGAAACCGTGCCGGTCAGCAAAGCCGGTGATCTGGTCCTGATGCTGCCGGAATGGCTGCCGGGCAAGCACTCTGACCGTTCGGAGATCAGCAAGATCGCCGGCCTTCTGGTGTCCGCCAACGGTAAACCGCTCACCTGGGTGCGTGATCAGATCAATGTGACGGCCTTCCATATCGACGTGCCGGCCGGCGTGACGGCGGTGGACGTCGAATTCCAGTATCTGGCGCCGACCACGGCGGCAGCCGGTCGCGCGGTCATGACGCCCGACATGCTGAACCTTCAGTTCAATTTCGCCAGCCTCTATCCGGCGGGGTATTACGCCCAGCGCATTCCGGTGCAGGCGACGGTTAAATTCCCCGAAGGCTGGGGTTACGCCACGGGGCTTGAGACCGACAGCAAGACGGGTGATACGGTGGTCTTCAAGACGACCGATTATGACACCCTGATCAATTTGCCGATCTTCTCGGGCCGCTATTTCAAGACCTGGGATCTCGATCCGGAGGGGCCTGCGCCAGTGCGCCTCAATGTGATGGCGGATAGTCCAGAGCAACTGGACGTCATGCCGGGCTTTATCGATGTCCACAAGAAGCTGGTTCAGCAGGCCTACAAGCTCTACGGCGCGCATCATTACGACCACTACGATTTCCTTGTGGCGGCTTCGGATCAGATCGGCGGCATCGGTCTTGAGCATCATCGCAGTTCGGAAAACCGCGTCGAAAAGAAGTATCTGACCGAAGCCAAGGTCAGCTACAGCCGCGACCTGCTGGCGCACGAATACACCCACTCGTGGAACGGCAAGTTCCGCCGCGGCGCCGATCTGTGGACGCCGAACTTCCAGGTGCCGATGCGCAACAGCCTGTTGTGGGTCTATGAAGGCCAGACGCAATACTGGGGTCAGGTTCTGGCAACTCGTTCGGGACTGAACAGCAAGGAACTGGCGCTGCAAAACCTGGCGGCGACGGCGGCCAACCTGGATAATCTGCCAGGCCGTTCGTGGCGCGCCTTGCAGGACACTACCAACGATCCGGTGATCTCGGCCCGCGCGCCGCAGAACTGGCGTGCCTATCAGCGTTCGGAAGACTACTACAATGAAGGTCTGCTGATCTGGCTCGATGCCGATACGCTGATCCGCGAGAAGACCGGCGGCAAGAAGTCCCTCGACAATTTCGCCAAGGGCTTCTTCGGCATCCAGAACGGCGACTGGGGCGAGGCGACCTACACGTTCGATGACGTGGTCAAGACGCTGAACGCTGTCTACCCGTATGACTGGGCCACCTTCCTGCTCACGCGCGTTGATGGTCATGGCGAGGCCGATAAGGGCGGTGCGCCGCTCGACGGCATTACGCGTGGCGGTTACAAGCTTGTCTATACCGAGACACCGAGCGATCTTTGGAAGGGGAACGAGACCCTGGGAAAGGTGACCAACCTCAGCTATTCCATCGGTTTCTCGGTCAACAACAAGGACAACACTCTGGCCGGCGTCCTATGGGGCAGCCCCGCCTTCAAGGCCGGTCTGACGCCGGGCGACACGCTCGTGGCGCTCAATGGCAAAACCTATGACAGCGATGCCCTGAAGCTGGCGATCACCGCTGCCAAGTCCGGCAAGCCGATTGAGTTGATCGTCAAGATGGACGAGACCTATCGCGTCATCAAGATTGATTATACAGGTGGCCTGCGTTACCCGGTCCTGCAACGTATTGAAGGCACGCCAGCGCTTCTCGATGATATCCTGGCCGAGAAGAAGTAAGATGAAAGGCCTCTCCGGTGACGGAGAGGCCTTTTTCGTTCATCTTCCCGTCAGCTTGGTGGTGCTACAGGCGGTTATACCACACCCCATTCGTGAGCGCTGCCATGAGCTGTAAACGCCTGATCACCGCCATTGCCTGCCTGCTGGCCGCAGGTGCTGCAACCTTGCCCGCCGACGCCCAGCCCATCCGAAAGCGTCTTATGCAGCGGATGAAAGAAAAATCCGCTGCTGCCCAGCCGATCGATCCGGGGCAGTACGTCGCCGGCGCCACGCGAAAGTCGGCTGTCTACGGGACCGATGCGGATCAATCCATGGAAGTTTATCTGCCATCGAATCCGGACCATGCCCCGGTCATCGTCATGGTACACGGCGGTGGCTGGCGTGTCGGTGACAAGAACATGACCGCCGTGGTCGAAAACAAGATCAAGCACTGGCTGCCCAAGGGCTATATCTTTATCAGTATTGATTACCGCATGTTGCCTGATGCCGGGGTGGATGTGCAGGCGCAGGATGTCGCCGCCGCTATCGCCTACATAGAAAAGCAGGCGCCAAGCTGGGGTGGCGATGCCGCTAAGCTGATCCTGATGGGGCACTCCGCCGGCGCGCATCTGGTGGCGCTCATGTCGGCCGATCCGTCTCGCGTTCGTCAGGCAGGCGGCCATGACTGGGCGGCGAGCGTCGTCTTGGATAGCGCCGCCTATGACGTGGCCGCCGTCATGAAGGGTAAACATCTCGATCTGTACGACGACGCCTTCGGCAGCGATCCCGCCTATTGGGCGCGTCTGTCGCCCCGCGCTCAGCTCAAGGCCGAGGCCGTACCGATGATGCTGGTCTGCGCCTTGAAGCGGTCGGACAATTCCTGCGGCCAGAGCCATAATTTTGCCGAGGCATTGAAGGGGATGGGGCAGTCGGCGCCGGTGGTGGAACTGGATATGAAGCATGCCGAGGTGAACGCACAGCTTGGACTGCCTGGCGCCTACACCGACAGTGTCGACAGCTTTATCACGGCTCATCTTGGCACGAAGGTTATTCAGCGCTAAACCGGCTGTATGATCCGTCTCTATATTTCCGAACCGACGCCGGCCTTTGTGGCAGGCTTATCTCTGGCGCTTAACAGCGATCAGAGCCGCTATCTGACCTCCGTCATGCGCAAAGGTGTGGGTGACGAGATTGCTATCTTTAACGGGCGCGACGGTGAGTGGACGGCGCGCATAGCCGAGGCCGGCAAGCGTCATGTGACGCTTGCTCTGACCGAACAGACGCAGACACAGGGCCAGGCGCAGGGGCCGGTTTTGGCGGTGGCGCTGATCAAGCGCACGCCGTTGGAATACATCATCGAGAAGGCGACAGAACTGGGCGTCGGCAAAATTCAACTGTTGATCACCCGCCGCTCCAATGCCGATCACACCAAGCTGGAACGCCTGAAACTGATCGCGCAGGAAGCGGCCGAACAGACTGAGCGGCTCGATGTGCCGGAGATTTTGCCGCCTGTGAAGCTGGAAAGCTTCCTCGCCAAGCCCGATGTCGATGTCATTTTGTTTGGCGACGAAGACAGCACGCACGAGGGCGACAGACGTATCACAAGACCTTTGCTTGCAGTTTTGTCAACATTGAGTGAAAAGCGTGCGGCCATCCTGATCGGCCCCGAAGGCGGATTTGATGATATGGAGCGTCAAACCTTGCGCGCCCGTGACGACGTCTATGCGGTCAATCTGGGACCGCGCATCCTGCGCGCCGATACCGCAGCTATCTCCGCGCTTACGCTCTATCAGGCCGCGCTTGGCGACTGGAAGTAACCTCCGCCTAAGGTGGCAAGGGCAAAGCCCGTCCGAGCCGTTGCGAGGAGGCTCTCGCCGATTGAGTCGCAAAAAACTAACTGTAGCCTTGTCAGTGACGATAAGGCGGCCCATATAGGCCAAACTTGATGCAGACCTATCAGAGGGCAGGGCACGTGGCTTATAATTCAGATGTAGAACCTGTGCGCAATTTTTCTGAACTGGTCGGTTATTTTGAATCCGGCAGCAAGCCGCGCGACAAGTGGCGCATCGGCGCCGAGCACGAGAAATTTGCCTTCCACCTCGATACCCTGCACCGACCGGCCTATGAAGGCCCCGATGGCATCGAAGCCATGCTCAAGGGCATGCAGCGCTTTGGCTGGAAGCCCTACGAAGAAAATGGCAAGCTGATCGCCTTGCTGCGCGATGGCGCCTCGGTGACCCTGGAGCCGGGTGGTCAGTTCGAGCTTTCCGGTGCGCCGCTGGAAACCATCCACGATATCTGTAATGAGACCGGTCAGCACCTCGAAGAAGTCAAGGCTGTGGCGTCGGAACTGGGGCTCGGATTCCTGGGTGTCGGCTTCTCGCCGCTATGGACGCGCGAGGAAACGCCGGTCATGCCCAAGGGCCGTTACAAGATTATGCGCGCCTACATGCCGAAGAAGGGCAACCTCGGGTTGGATATGATGCTGCGCACGTGCACGGTGCAGGCCAATCTCGACTACGAATCCGAAGCCGATATGGTGCTGAAGTTCCGCGTGTCGCTGGCCTTGCAACCGATCGCCACGGCGCTTTTCGCCAACTCACCGTTTATTGAAGGCAAGCCGAGCGGTTTCCTGTCGGCGCGCGCCAATGTCTGGACCGACACCGATCCGGATCGCACAGGTATGCTGGATTTCGTTTTCCAGGACGGTTTCGGCTTTGAGCGCTATGCCAAATATGCGCTCGATGTGCCGATGTATTTCGTCAAGCGTGACGATTATATCGATGTCTCTGGTCAGGATTTTAAAGCCTATATGAAGGGCGAACTGCCGGGTTTGCCGGGGCAGTTGCCGACCATGGACGACTGGGCCGATCACCTGACGACCCTGTTCCCGGAAGTACGCCTGAAAAAGTACCTCGAAATGCGCGGCGCCGATGGCGGGCCGTGGAGCCGTCTGTGCGCGCTGCCGGCGTTGTGGGCCGGTCTGCTGTATGATCAGACCTCCCTGGAAGCCGCCTGGGAGCTTGTGAAGGGCTGGACGACGCAAGACCATAACACCCTGCGCGCCATGGCAGCCAAAACCGGTCTCAAGGGCGAGATCGCCGGCCGTCCGGTCAAGGATTGGGCCATGGACGTGCTGGAGATCGCTAAGGCCGGCCTCAAGCGCCGCAACCGGCTGTCGGGCGGCATGGTCGATGAAAGCGGTTATCTTGGCGAACTGTTCGAGATTGCCGACAGCGGCCTGACCCCGGCCGATCGTTTATTGGAAAAGTTCAATGGCGTGTGGCAGGGCAATATCCGTAAGCTCTACGAAGAAGAAGCTTATTAAATTTAAGCGCTAAAATCGTATACTGTTCGCAGGTGCAGCGACGAGTCCGCTTGCAAAACCAAAAATTAACTGCTCTGTTCCTTGCAAATGACACAACCCTTGAAGGGTTGGTTCCAAGACCTTTGCGAGTTTCAGAATGAGTTTCATAATTTTCGCCGGGCTGCTGATCACAGCGCTTACGGCTATCCCTGTGCTTATGCAGATGCGCAACCAGCCCAAGGGGCTGTTTGTGTGCTTCTTTGCCGAGATGTGGGAACGCTTTTCCTATTACGGGATGCGGGCGCTGCTGATATATTACATGACGCAGCACTTCCTGTTCGATGATAGCCGCGCCAATTCGCAATACGGCTCCTATACGACGCTGGTCTACATGCTGCCGCTGGTCGGCGGACTGGTAGCCGACCGTTGGATCGGAACTCGCAAGGCCATCATCTTCGGTGGCCTTTTGCTGGTGTTTGGCCACTTCGGTATGGCGTTTGAAGGCCAGCCCAATCAGCAGACCCTGAGTTATGGCGGGCATCAGTATGAGTTCGTCGCCAAGGGCCGCGAAGGTGAGCGCACGGTCCGCCTCGAACTGGACGGCAAGCTTTATGATTATGCCCCGACCAAGGACGGCGGTCTGGAAATCAAGGATCTGCCGGCGAACGCGCCTATTCCCGCCGTCATGCCCAAGGGCTCCTATGAGTTCGGCGTGAAAAAGATGACGCCGTGGGCGGAAACCGCCTTCTTCCTGTCGATCTCTCTGATCGTTATGGGCGTAGGGTTCCTCAAGCCGAATATCTCGTCGCTGGTGGGCCAGCTTTACAAGGACCGCGACCCGCGCCGCGATTCCGGTTTCCAGCTCTATTATTTCGGCATCAATATGGGCTCGTTCTGGGCGGCCATCCTGTGTGGCTTTCTGGGGAACAAGTACGGCTGGTGGGCCGGTTTCGGACTGGCGGGCCTAGGCATGCTTACAGGTCTTGTATGGTTTGTGCTTGGTCGCAAGTGGCTGGAAGGCAAGGGGGAAGCGCCTGATCCGGTGGCGGTGAAAACCAAGGTCGGCGGCGTGATGTCGAAGGAATGGCTGATCTATGCTGTCGGCATCATCTTCATCCCGGTGGTGTTCCTGCTGATCCAGCACAATGACTATGTGCGTCTGGTGCTGCTGGCTTCGTTCACCCTGATCATGATCTACATCGTCTTCCAGATGGTGACGAAGTTTAACCGGGTGGAAAACTACCGCCTTGGCCTGGCCATGGTACTGACCCTGGCTTCGGTGGTGTTCTGGTCGCTGTTCGAGCAGGCGGGGTCGTCCTTGAGCCTGTTCGCCGAGCGCAATACCAACCTCAATATTCTGTCTCATCCGATCATTGTTGGTGGCGGAGGTACTGGAGGTGGTGGACTTGGGCCCATCGTGCTGGCTTCAACCGAGCAATTGGCGGGGATGACCAATCTGCCTGCGCATTACTTCTGGATCGAAATGGGTATCACCGCCTCCAACACCCAGAGCTTCAATGCCGGCTTTATCCTGATTTTCGCGCCGATCTTCGCCGCCATCTTCTCTTTCCTGGCGCGTCGCAAGCAGGACCCGGACCCGGTCAAGAAGTTCGCTTTCGGTCTGACCTGTGCCGGACTTGGTTTCCTTGTGCTGGTGTGGGCCTCGCCTCTGGCCGATGGCGCCTTCAAGCTGCCGCTGATCTTCCTGATGCTGACCTATCTGATCCATACGCTTGGTGAACTGGCTGTGTCGCCAGTGGGGCTTTCGCAACAGACCAAGCTGTCGCCGGTCACCCTGGTTTCGACCATGATGGCGGTGTGGTTCCTGGGGACGTCCGGCGGTCAGTACCTCGCTGGCTGGATCGCGGGTATGGCGGGCACGGAAACCGTCGGTGGAAAGGTTCTGGATGCCAGTGCGGCGCTCCAGACCTCGCTGAAGACTTTCAATACTATCGGCTGGACGGGTATCGGTCTAGGCATCGCCTTCTTCCTGATCTCCTTCCTGATCAAGGGCTGGGCGCATGGGGCCAGCGATACCGATGCGCCGGTCGAGGAAGGCCTGGCGGATAAGTAATTCCTTAGTTATGGGGTTTGGGGCCTGCGGCCCCAAGTCTTCTCTCTTTCCAAAGAAAACCAGGTCTTTATAACCGGATTTTTCTTTGGAATAAGGCAAGGCTTTGTGGGGGCACGGACCCCACGCCCCATAAATTAGAAGTCCTTCTTGAGCCTGACTTCCAGGATCGGTGGAATCTTCGAGGTCGTGTGCTGGGTATAGGCCACAGGCGACAGCCCGCGCAGGCCCTCATAGACCACCCGGTCCTGTGTAAAGCGCAGATTGAGCGGGTTCTTCACCATGATCTTGAAGGTCACCTTCTTCGGCGTCTTGTACTGGAACCAGACCTGAGTCCACGGATCGAAGAAAGCGTCGGTCAGTTCGTTGGCCAGATAGTTGCGATCCTTCCCGGCGCTTTCGAGATCAATGCCCCAACTCGTGCCGGACTTCGGGAATTCCTGACTGAAACTGGCCGAATAGATATGCGGCTCAACGCCGGAGACATGACGCTCCTTGCCAGTGATCGGGTCCTTCACCCGCGAATTGCGATAGGTCCACTCGAGGCTCAGCGTGCCATGTCGCACATGGAAACGATCCAGTGGTGTATCCAGCTTGAGACGGACGCTATCCCATTGCGAAGCAACAATATTGCCGTTGGCAGTATAGATATCGCCATCATCGATGACGGCGATAAAGTCGGCTGTATCCTCGTAATCGTAGTGCTCCAGCGCCAGGCTGATGGCGCCTTTGTCCCAGAAAGAATGTTCGATGATGATCGTGTTCAGCCAGTCCTTCTGCGGCACCAGAGAGGTGTTGCCAAGCGTGACGTGATTGGTCTGCAATTCCACCGACGAGGCGAAGCCGTTGAAACTGAGCTGATCGACCTGACGTAGGGTTTTCCAGCTAATCTTGGTCTTGTCGGTGAGGGCATAGACGGCCTGGAAACGCGGCTTGTAATAGGTGAAGGAATCCGCGCGATTGGCAGCCGGCACAGAAATGGTCGAGACCTCGACCTTCAGTTCGACCTCGAAGCTCAGTTTCTTTGTCGCTTTCCAGTTGGCGGATGCAAACGTCTCCGTGCGATCTTCCTGCACGCGCACGTGGTCGGTCGGCACGGTCGGGCTGGAAGCGTTCATCACAAATGAGGAATCGCGGTCCATACTGTTGAATACGCTTTCGGTGCCGACGGCGAACGTCAGGCCCTCGCGCTTTTCCCATCGCAGGCGGCCATTCAGGATACGCTCATCGGTGAGGCTGAGCGCACGATAATCGGCCGTGCCGTCCTCGTCTGTATAGATGTCGATATCGTGCACCCGCTCGTGACGCATCAGCACATTCAGGTTGAGATCAACGCCATGACCGAGCTTGCGCTCATACTGGCTGCCCAACTCGCTCGGCGTGTCCTTTTCGATGAAATTCTCATGGCCGGTGGAATTGCCTGAAATGTAGGTGGTGTTCTGTCGGTAGACGGATGGGTTATAGGTGCCGTTAAAGGTGATCTTGCCGCCCCACAGCGGACGCGAATGCGACGCCTGCGATTCGATGCCCGTACCGCCGGCGTGCTGATGGATATTGAGAATATCAGCTCCGGAACTGTCGGTCGTGATGCGACGGCTATTCTGAGCGCCATTGTCGAAGAAGTTGAAAACATCCGCTGTAATATCCGTGCTTTTACCGTTGCTATTATCATTATAGGTGAAGAGCAGGACGCCGGCATTGGCGCGGCCGTCCATATTGCGATAGATGCCGAGCACCGAGAAGTTTGGCTTGGCGTCCTTCTTTCGCACCACATTGACGATCTGGCGATGGCCATGCATGTCGATGCCGGCCGTGCCGCCTGTGACGAGCTCAAGGTGATCGACCTGGGCGGCATTGATGTTGGATAGAGTGTTGCCGAGATCGGACTTCGTGGTCGGGCGCTGGCCATCGATCAGCACATTACCGGCCGTGCCGGAAAAGCCGCGGGCATCCTCGCCGCCAGAGAAGACGAAGCCCGGAACGTGCAGAACCATATCAAAGGCTGTCGAGACCTGAAAGTCAGCGAAATAGGCGGGCTGATAGGTGAGCACCTGACCGGCGCTGGTGGCTGTGGGCGGTGTAACCCCGTCCTGCGCCATGGCGGGATTGCTTCCCAGGCAGCCGAGCGCAAGCAGGATGGGGGCGAGCGCGGTGGTGAGACGAAGGCGCATGAGATTGACTTTCCCCGGTGAAAACGCGTGTACGGTGGCGTTCCTTGGGGACAGGCATAGATGTGGTCACAATTATGGCAAGTTAAATGGCTGTAACAATTTCAACCACAATAAGTCGCAATGTGACGCATATGGAAAACATAAATTAATTTATTCAATAGGTTGCTGTTGTCATCTACGATTAATTTCGTAGATGGCGGCAACCTCAAGATGACAGAGATTTAATGTAAAACCCTGCATCCAGCCTTAAGACGTGCCGCCAACCGTCAGGCCGCGAATGCGCAGAGAGGGCTGACCGATGCCCACAGGGATGCTCTGACCTGCCTTGCCACAGGTGCCGACGCCGGGATCGAATTTGAAGTCGTCACCGATCATGTCGATCTGGCTCATGGCGGCGGGGCCGTCACCGATCAGCGAAGCGCCCTTGACCGGAGACGTCACCTTGCCGTCCTCTATCATGTAGGCTTCGGTGCACTGGAAGACGAACTTTCCGTTGGTGATATCGACCTGGCCGCCGCCAAAATTGACGGCATAAAGGCCCTTCTTCGTATTGGCGATCATGTCGGATAGCTTGTCGTTACCTCCGCGCATGAAGGTGTTGGTCATACGCGGCAGTGGCTGGTGCGCATAGGATTGACGGCGGCCGTTGCCGGTCGCTTTGGCGCCCATCTGACGGGCGGACAGGCGATCGTGCATGTAACCGACCAGGATGCCGTCCTCGATCAGTGTCGTGCAATCGGTCGGTGTACCTTCATCGTCAATGTTGAGCGAGCCGCGCGCATCAAGGATCGTGCCATCATCGACGACCGTGACGCCCTTCGACGCGACCGGCTTGCCCATCTTGCCCGAAAACGCGGAGGTGCCCTTGCGGTTGAAGTCGCCTTCTAGACCGTGGCCGACGGCTTCATGCAGCAGTACGCCGGGCCAGCCTGGTCCAAGCACGATGTCCATTTCGCCAGCCGGCGCCGCTACAGCGTCAAGATTGACAAGCGCCTGACGCAGCGCCTCATCGATCTGCGCCTGCCATTTTTCCGGCGCCGTGATGTCGAACCAGGAGATACGTCCGCCGCCGCCGGAAGAGGCTGTTTCACGCCGGCCGTTGGTCTCGACCGACACGCTGACATTGAGGCGAACGAGCGGGCGGTAATCATGATAGATCTCGCCGTCGCTGCGCAGGATGGTTATGGCGCGCTTTTCGCAGACCAGCGAAGCCGAGACCTGCGCCACGCCTTTGTGGCTGTCGCGGGCATAGGCGTCCATCGCCTGAAGCAGAGCGATCTTGTCGGCGAAGGCCATTTCGGCCAGGGGGTCATGCGCTTTATAGTAGGACTGGTTGGAGCGAACGGGATTGGCGGTCGCCATTTTCAGGTCGAACGACTTGCCCTTCTTGGCCAGCACGGCGGCTTCGGCGGCGCGATGAATGGCGTCGAGCGACAGTTCAGCACTGTTGGCGAAGCCTATGGTCTCGCCGGCCACAACGCGAAAGCCAAAGCCCTGATCGGCGCCGTAGGAACTCGATTTCAAACGGCCGTCATCGAACAGCAGCGCCTCGGATTCGCGCTTCTCGATGAATATCTCACCATCGTCAGCACCTTTGAGCGCCACTTCGAGAATACTGTGCGCGCCGGCAATATCGAAATCGCCCCAGTCGGCAACAGCAGCGGTAAGATCAAGAGAATCGGCCATGAGTATCTTCACTTTTGAACTGGGACTGGCCTCTATTTAGGCACGCAGAGGCGATATGGCCATGGCAAAGTGTCACAAACGCGCAAATAAACCCCAACTCAGTCGCAGATCGACTCACGCGCAGGGCTGGTGGGCTTCCATGCCGCATGCGACAAAAGACCGCATCTGGGGTGTGGATATGCCCGCCGGTTGAGATTTTTTGGCTACCGGCTTTGTGAAAAAGGAGCATTGTTCTTTTTGCTCTTTGCATTTTGCCGTGAAGGCATTAAGGGAAACGATCAGGACGGGCATCAATAGACGGTCGAATTGCGTCGAATTCGCAAATAGATACAGTCACTACAGCCTGTGCATTTTCAAATATAAGGTCACCGTGCGCGCGCACTGGAGGCCACACATAAATGAGGGTACTTCGAATGGGCACTACAGGGCTTTTCGGACGAGGGCTGTTTAAAGCCGCTACAGGAGCAGTTTCGACGCTGATTCTGTCAGCGGCCATGTCAGCATCGGCTTTTGCGGAGGACATCAAGGAAATTCTTGGCCAGCCCACCGACAAGGCCATGGGCTGGCAATTGCCAGGCAGCGCCCTGAAGGTCAAAACCGAAAATTTCTATGATTTTGGTCTGTTCCCCCTCATCACATTCATCTGTCTGCTCGTGCTCGTTTTGCTGGCCTGGATCGTTATCCGCTACAACAAAAAAGCCAATCCTGTTCCTGCCAAATTCTCCCATAACACCCTGATTGAAATTGTCTGGACGGTTTTGCCCGTTTTGATTCTTGTTGTGGTGGCCATCTATTCGCTCAGCCTGCTGCGCGATTATAACAATATGCCAAAGCCTGATGTCGTCGTGAAGGCCACCGGCAATCAATGGTTCTGGACCTACGATTATCCGGAACTGGGTGTCACCGATATCGAATCGCGTCTGCGTGAAGACGCCAAGGACCTGAAGACCGCCAAGGCCGCCGGCATTCCTTATCTGCTCGAAGTTGATAATGTTCTGGTGGTGCCGGTCAATCGCGTCGTCCACGTTCAGACGACCGCCGCTGATGTCATTCACTCCTTCACCGTCCCTGCTTTCGGCTTCAAGATCGATGCTGTGCCGGGACGTCTGAACAATACGTGGTTCAAGGCTGACAAGGTCGGCACCTATTACGGTCAGTGCTCTGAACTGTGCGGCAAGGACCATGCCTACATGCCGATCGAAATCAAGGTCGTCTCCGACGCCGAGTTTGACGCCTTCATCGTCAAGCAGGGCGGTAAAACACGTGCCATGCTGGCTTCCGAAGCTGCCGCTTCCGCAGCGGCGGCTGAAGAGGCCGCTGCCTCCGCTGCCGTTGCCGCCAGCGCCGAAGCCTCGGCTTCCGCCGCGGCGCCTGCTGCTGACGCCGCTACCCCTGCAACCGCCTCCGCATCCGCCGCGCCCGCCGTGACACCGGCCTCCGCAGCCGTCGCGCCATAAGATCAGTAAGAGAGATATCCATCATGTCTTCCACTGCCACCTCTCATGATCATGCGGACGCAGATCACGATCACAAGCCGGGTTTCTTTGACCGTTGGGTCTTCACGACCAACCACAAGGATATCGGCACCCTCTATCTGTTGTTCGCCATATTCGCCGGCATCGTCGGCGGCGCTTTCTCCGGCCTGATCCGCTGGGAACTGTTCGAACCTGGCCTGCAGGTTTTCGCCAAGGGATCGATGCTTAACTCGATGGGCATCTTCGATCTGTCGAATCCGGACCATGCCAAGCACGCCTATAACTCGATCGTCACGGCTCACGCCGTTATCATGATTTTCTTCATGGTCATGCCCGCCATGATCGGTGGCTTCGGCAACTGGTTTGTGCCGATCATGATTGGTTCGCCCGACATGGCTTTCCCACGCCTGAACAACATCTCATTTTGGATGCTGATTGCTTCGTGGATCCTGCTGTGCACCTCGATCTTTACGCCGTCGGGCCCCGGTGGCGAACACGGCTTCGCCGGCGGCTGGACCATGTATCCGCCCATGTCGTCGAGAATCGGTTCCCCCGGACCGGCCATGGATCTTGTCATCCTGTCTTTCCACCTGGCCGGAGCTTCGTCAATCCTTGGCGCCATCAACTTCATCACCACCATCTTCAACATGCGCGCGCCGGGCATGACCCTGCACCGCATGCCGCTGTTCGCGTGGTCGGTGCTTGTCACCGCCTTCCTGCTTCTGCTGTCGTTGCCCGTCCTGGCCGGCGCCATCACCATGCTACTGACCGATCGTAACTTCGGCACCGCCTTCTTCGACCCGACCGGCGGCGGCGACCCTATCATGTTCCAGCACCTGTTCTGGTTCTTCGGTCACCCGGAAGTCTATATCCTCATCCTGCCGGGCTTCGGTATAATCTCACACATCGTGTCGACCTTCTCCAAGAAGCCTGTCTTCGGTTATCTGGCCATGGCCTATGCCATGGTGGCAATCGGCTTCGTCGGCTTCATCGTGTGGGCGCACCACATGTATACTGTGGGCTTAAGCTTCGACCTGCGCGCTTATTTCGTTCTGGCCACCATGGTCATCGCGGTGCCCACCGGCGTGAAGGTGTTCTCCTGGATCGCTACCATGTGGGGCGGCTCGATTGAGTTCAAGGTGCCTATGGTCTGGGCCATCGGCTTCATCTTCCTGTTCACGGTCGGTGGTGTCACAGGTGTCGTACTCTCCAATGCCGCTGTGGACTACTCGCTGCAGGATACCTATTACGTCGTTGCCCACTTCCACTATGTGCTGTCGCTCGGCGCCGTGTTCTCGATCTTTGCCGGCTTCTACTACTGGTTTGAGAAGATGTACGGCGTGAAGTATAACGAATTCCTCGGTCTTCTGCATTTCTGGGTGATGTTCGTTGGCGTGAACCTGATCTTCTTCCCGCAGCACTTCCTCGGTCTGCAAGGGATGCCGCGCCGCTATGTCGACTACCCGACCGGTTTCACCTACTGGAACCAGATGTCGTCGATCGGCTACGCCATTACCGGCGTCGGTGTGATCATCTTCCTGATCATGTTCGCCGAAGCTCTAATCGTTCGCCGCAAGGGCGTCGCCAATCCGTGGGGTGAAGGCGCCACAACTCTGGAGTGGACGCTGTCTTCGCCGCCGCCTTATCACCAGTTCTCCGAATTGCCGGTGATCAAGGACGAAGACGAGCACCACTGATCCAACTGTGGTGGGCTGCAAAATGGCCGCCATTTTCGCCGCACCACAGCGGATCGGACGTAATAGTTACATCGGGGGATGAAGGTTCAAAAGATCTTCATCCCCTTTGTTCATGAAGGCACTATCTTGAGTTCCAAACCCAAAGTGAAACAGCAACCGACCCTGACCCGAGAGGAACTGGCGGCCAATCTAGAGGCGGCCTACGCTTCGAAAGCGATGCGTGGCGCGCCGCGAGATTATTTTGACCTGCTTAAGCCGCGGGTGATGTCGCTTGTGGTTTTCACAGGCCTGACCGGCATGATCATCGCCAATGGTCAGATGAACTGGTTCCTCGGTGCCGTCGCTGTTTTCTGTATCGCCATCGGGGCAGGGGCGGCGGGCGCGCTCAACATGGCCATCGAAGGGGAAACTGACGCCCTGATGCGCCGCACCCGTCTGCGCCCTGTGGCGGCCGGGCGGATCACCAAGAACGACGCCTTTGCTTTCGGCGGCGTGCTGGCCTTCCTGTCGGTGGCCCTGATGTGGCTGGCGTTTCCGGATGGCCTTGCTGCCGGACTGCTGGCCCTGACCATTGTCTATTATGTCGTGCTCTACACGCTGATTCTGAAGCGTCGCACCCCGCAGAATATCGTTATCGGTGGTGCCGCCGGTGCTTTTCCACCGGTGATCGGCTGGGCGGCTGCCACCGGTCATGCCCCCCTTGAGGCCTGGATACTGTTCGCCATCATCTTTCTGTGGACCCCGCCGCATAGCTGGGCGCTGGCACTTTATACGACAGAAGATTACGCCAATGCCGGCATACCCATGATGCCGGTGGCCAAAGGCGCCAAATCGACCCGTTTGCAAATCCTGCTCTATTCGTTGGTGATGGCGCCGGTCGCCTGTTTGCCGATAGCTTTCAAGATGGGCGGTCTGGTCTATGCTGCGGTGTCCATTCTGGGCGGCGCCTTCTTCATCTATCTGGCGGTGCGCGTCTATTTGTCGCGTGCCGGTGATCACCCCGAAGGTGGTGAGGAGAGCCTCTATGATGTTAAGAAGGAAGCTCTGTCGGCGCGCAACCTGTTTGCATTTTCTATCCTTTACCTTACGGCCCTGTTCGCCACACTCCTGGTAGAACACGCCATTACCGGATTGATGTCATGACCGAAAACGCTCCCGAAATTTCCGGCCCCGAAATCTCCGGCAAAGAGGCCTATGTGGCGGCGCAGAAGAAGCGCAATCTCTATATCGGATTGGCGCTGGCCGCTTTCGTCGTCCTGGTTTTCTTTGTGTCGATGGCACGCATGTCACAGGGCATTCATAAGGATGCGGTGAGCCGCGCTGAGTCCAAGGCCGCTATGTCGGCATCGAAGAGCCAATAAGCGTGAAACGCGCCGAAAAGCCCCCCCTAAAAGGCATATCCAAAAACGCACGCGTGGCGTTGTCGCTGGTGGGGGCGCTCGTTTTCATGGGCGGACTGGCCTACGCGTCGGTGCCGCTCTATCGCGCCTTCTGCAATGCGACCGGCTTTAATGGTACGGCGCGTAAGGCCAAGGCCACGCTTGCCGGTATCCATACCGACAGCAACAGCATCGTGCGGGTACGCTTCGATACCAACACCAACGGCGTGCCGTGGTCCTTCAGGCCGGAAAAAAAGTACGTTGATACGCGTGTCGGCAAGACGGCGTTGATCTATTTCACCGTCAAAAACAATGCCAATCACCCGATAACTGCGCGCGCCACCTATAATGTCCTGCCCGATACCATGGGGCCATATTTCATGAAAACGCAGTGTTTTTGCTTTCAGGATATGACGCTGCAAGCCGGGGAATCACTCAAAATTCCGGTGGTTTACTTCCTCGATCCCAAACTGATGACCAACACTGATACGCAAAGTGTCGGTGATGTGACCCTGTCCTATACTTTCTTTGAGTCAAAAGACCCGAAAGCAAATGCAAAAACCGCATCTTGAAGATGGTCTTTGCATTGTGTTTAACTATGAACTGGCATAAATAAAAATCTAGGTTATGCCTGATAAACAAAACGGCCGCCTTTTAAGGGCGCGATAAGAACGGTGAGTTGAACGAAATGGCCCATCACGGCGTTAAACACGATTATCATATCATCAATCCGAGCCCCTGGCCCCTTATGGGCTCGGCTTCGGCGGTTGTTTGGGCGCTCGGCATGGTCGTCGGAATGCGCGGTCTCTTCGGCATCGCCAAGGGCGAATGGTGGCTGATGCTGACCGGCCTGGCGCTGATCATCCTCACCATGGTTTTCTGGTGGCGTGATGTCATCAAGGAATCGAAGGCGGGCGATCATACGCCGGTCGTTCAGATTGGCCTGCGCTACGGCATGATCATGTTCATTGCCTCCGAAGTGATGTTCTTCGTATCGTTCTTCTGGATATTCTTTGAAATGTCCCTGTTCCATGGCCAGCGCTCGGGCGATATGTCGGCCCTTGAGGAGGTCCGCGCTGCCTGGTCGACCTGGCCACCGGAAGGCGTCGAGACACTCGATGCCTGGCATCTGCCGCTGGTCAACACCCTGCTGCTGCTGACCTCCGGCACCACGGTCACCTGGGCGCACCATGCGCTCCAGCAAGGCGACCGCAAGGGCGCCATTCAGGGCCTGCTCCTGACCGTCATTCTCGGCGCGCTGTTTACCCTGGTTCAGGGCTTCGAATATATGGAAGTGCTGCATGAGCATAACTTCCATTTCTTCCTCTTCCCGGATGCTGAAGGTGCTACCGGCGCTGCCAATCTCTACGGTTCGGCCTTCTTCATGGCCACCGGCTTCCACGGCTTCCACGTCCTGATTGGCACCATCTTCCTGATCGTGTGCCTGCTGCGGGCCATCAATGGCGACTTCACACCCAAAAAGCACTTCGGTTTCGAGGCGGCTGCCTGGTACTGGCACTTCGTGGACGTGGTGTGGCTCTTCCTCTTCGCCTTCATCTACGTCATCTTCGGCGGTTCGCATTAATGGCTGATCCAGAAGGCGGCAAGGTGAGCTTTGCCGCTGCCGCCCTTGGCAAGTGCCCGGTCTGCACACAAGGCAAGCTCTATAAGTCTTACCTTAAGGTGGCGAACTCTTGCGCCGTCTGCGGGCAAAATTTTAAGGCGGCGGATACCGGTGACGGCCCCGTCGTCTTTGTCATTTTGATCGCCGGTTTCCTGGCGTGTGCGGGTCTTCTGACCACCTTTTTCCTGTATCCCGGTTGGTCGATTACCACGCACCTGCTCATCTGGCCGGCCGTGGCCGTGGTGACAAGCCTCGTGTTGATGCCGGTGCTCAAGAGCCTGATGATCGCCTCGCAGCTTCGTAACAAGGTGCGCGACTGATGCGCGTCGCTGATATCTGGCAGGCCGTGCCGCGCGGTATGCTGGTGGCCGTTGTGATCGCCTTCACTCTGCTGAATGGTCTGGGCATCTGGCAACTGGAACGCCTGAAATGGAAAGAGGACCTGATCGCCGATATGGCGCGTAGCGAGTCCGCCCCGCCCGTGCCGGCGGAAACGTTGCTGGCGCAGGTCAAGCCGGACTGGCGCTCGGCCAGCCTGCCGGTTTGTGACATCCAGCCTGACCGCCTGATCTACATGCATTCCGAAGTCGGCGGCACACCTGGTTACCGCGTACTGACCGCGTGTCCGCTGGCGCCGCAAGCCATGCTGGTCGATCTGGGGTTTGCGACACAAAAGCTGCCCCTCATAATGCCGCTTTCCCTGACGCCCGTTGGTCGTGTCCGTCCGTTTGAAAAGCCGGGCATGGTCACCCCGGTCAATCGCACCGCTGAAAATGACTGGTACTGGCGTTCGGCGCAGGACATGGGGCAGGCATTGAAAATGCCGTTGCGCGGAGATTATTTCCTTGTCCTTGATCTTGCCGCCACAAAGGCCGATATAGCCGGTCTGCAACAGGGGCGCCTGACCGCGCCTCTGCCCAATCGGCACTTTGAATACGCCCTGACGTGGTTCGGCCTTGGCTGGGCTTTGCTGGGTGTCTTCGGCAGTGTCATCTACCAGCGCTACAAGAAAGCCAAACCTTGAACATCCTTGACGGCCAGAAGCTCTATACCTTTGACAATGGCCTGCGTTTGCTGGTCGATCCCATGCCCGGCCTCAAGACCTTCGCGCTCAGCGCCCTGATCTATGGCGGCGCGCGGTTTGAGACCGAGGCGCAATCGGGCTGGGCGCACCTGCTGGAGCACATGGTTTTCAAGGGCGCCGGCGGCCGCAATGCCCGCGAGCTGGCTGAGGCGATCGAGCATAAGGGCGGCACTATCAATGCCTCCACCGGTTACGAGCATACGCGCTTTGAAGTACGCGGTCTTAATTCGCTGATGCCGCTGGCGCTGGAGATCGTCACCGACTTGATGTTCCGCTCCGCGCTCGATGGCGAAGAACTGACGCGCGAGAAAAAGGTGGTCGAGCAGGAGATTCTCGAAGCTTACGATACGCCCGATGATCATGTCTTTGACCTGCTTCAATCGGCCATGTTCACCGGCCAGTCGCTGGGGCGGCCCATTCTCGGCACCAAGCAGAGCCTGAAACCAGCAGTGCCGGCGACCTTGCGCGCTTTCGCCAATACGCTTTACGCCCCGCATCAGATCGTTATCTGTGTATCCGGCGGCGTCACCCCCGATGAGGTCTATGCCGCCACCAGGGCCCATATCGATAATGTCGCGCCCCATGCCGGGTTTGGCAAGCCGACGCAATTGCGCTTCACGCCCAACAAGGCGGTGCAGAAGCGCAAGATCGAGCAGGCCAATATCACGCTCGGCTTTGACGCCATCAGCCGACTGAGCCCCGACATCATTCCTTTACGTCTGTTCAGCGAAATCCTTGGCGGCGGCATGGCCTCGCGCCTGTTTCAGGAGGCGCGCGAGGCGAGGGGGCTGGCCTACAGCATCGACGCCTACACCACGCCCTATCGTGACGGAGGCGTTTTTGGCGTCTATGCCGGTTGTGCTGCCAAGGATGTCGAGCCACTTGTCAAACTGATACAGAAGGTTATGGCGGAACTTTCGGCTAATCCATTAAGAGAGGAACTGGAGCGCGCCAAGGCGCAGTTCATGACCTCTTTGTTCCTCAACCATGAAGGCGCTGCCTCGCGCTCCGGCACCTTCTCCAGCCAGCTTTCGACGTTTGAGAAGGTTTTCACGCTGGATGAAGTGGCCGCTGATATCGAGCGTGTCAGCCTCGATGATCTGGAGCGCGTCGGCTCGGCCATAACGGCGCAGAAGACCTGCGCCAGCGCGCTGCTGGGGCCGCGCTCGATGGGCGATGCGCTGGGGCTACTTGCGGCCTGAGGTCGCAAGACTTAAACCGATTGCCTCTAGTTTTTTACCGAATCTTAGCCGAATTAAGCGGTTATGATCTAGGTTCACGCCTGACCTTTAGCCTGTTTCTGAGTCCTCATGTCTGACATCAATCTCTTCGGCTGGAAAATGGGCGGACCTGCGGGCAGGACCGGGCACGAAGTGCTAAGCGCCGCGAAAGATGGAGTGCTGCCCACGCTCGAAGATCCACAAACGCAAACCAATGCCCTGCGCAGCGCCGATACGCTTCTGTGGTCCTATGATCTGTCGCACGGTCATTTTGAGTTCAAGGGCGACCTGCGCAACCTGGATTTGGCGCTGCTGAGTGGCCGCTTGACGCTGGAAGACATAACGCCTGTGTTCGCCAGCGGCGAGATCGAGCGTCTTGAGATGGCGCTACGGGCACAGGAAGTGCATACGGCTGCCGATCTTCCGGGCGATGATCAGGTGCAATGCATGCTGCGCCTCAAAGACCTGCGCCTGGTCTATTTTAAGGGGCGCAAGGTGGCGCGACATCTGCTGCTCGGTACACTCACTGAATTGAGCCGTGATATGCGCCGTGTAAGCCGTTCGGCTACGGCCGGCAGCGATCTGGGCCTGCATGATGCGCACAGCGATCAATTGACGGGGCTGCATAGCCGGCAAGGCTTTCTGGCGGCGGCCCGCACCTTCCTGATGCGCGAAGGCGATTACGATCTGGTGGTGGGCGATCTCAACCGTTTCCGTCGCCTCAATGAGGCGTTGGGCCATGAACGCGCTGATCTGGTGCTCGGTATCCTGGCGCAGCGTCTGCGCGATGCCTTTGGTGAGACATCCGTGCTGGCCCGGCTGGGCGAGGATGAGTTTGCTGTCCTGACCCAGCGCGGCTTTCCGAGGGTTTCGGAGCGGATGCGTAATGCGCTGGAGCGCACGATCGTAGTGGCCGGCTTCGACATTCACCCGACCTTTTCCATGGGCGCCGTGTCGGTGGAAGGCGGCGAGGCGGCCTTGGCCAGCGCCGAGCTACTGCGCCGCGCTGAAATGGCGGTCGAAGCGGCCAAGTCCAAGGGCATAGGTGCCGTCGCGTCGTATAAACGCGATCTGGAAAGCGATGGCCTGACGCGACTGGCGCTTGAAGCCGAACTGCGCAAGGCCTTTATCAGCGGCGAAATTCACGCCTGGTATCAGCCGATCGTCAATCTGGAAACCGGCGTTATCGCGGGTTTTGAAGCCTTAGCGCGCTGGGAGCACCCCAAGCGCGGCGTCATCCCCCCCGATCATTTCCTGACCGCAGCGCGTGATCTCGGCATGATGACCGATCTAGGCACCATAATTCTCAGCGCCACGGTGAAATGCCTGACCAAATGGCGGGCTGCCTATGATCTGCCGGAAGGTTTCTTTATCAGCGTCAATCTGTCGGCGCCGGAAATCGAGCGCCTGCATCTGGTCGAGGACGTGTCACGCCTGATCCGCGATGCCGGGTTGCCGGCCAAATGCCTCAAGCTGGAAGTGACCGAGAGCGACGTCATGCGCGATCCGGATGCCACGGCGCGGGTGCTGGAAGCGCTGCGCGATGCCGGCGCGGGTATCGCGCTTGATGATTTCGGCACCGGCTTCTCCTCCTTGAGCTATCTTGCCAAGCTGCCGTTCGACACGCTGAAGATCGACCGTTCGTTTGTCAGCACGCTGACAAGCGACGCGTCGTCAGAAAAGATCGTGCGCGCTATTCTGACGCTCGGCCGTGATTTTGGTCTGGATGTGGTCGCCGAAGGGGTCGAGGACGCCACGGTGGCGGCGCGGCTGCATGGCCTTGGCTGCGGGTTAGGGCAGGGCTATGGCTTTGCCAAGGCCTTGAAAAATAATGAAGCCGAAGCCTTTCTTGTGGCCTCAATAGGTCTCTAAGCTGTGCCGGCAAAGCCTGACAGGTGTACAGGCTCTATACCCATACTTCCCAGTGCGCGCGCCCACAGATGATCGGGGTCGCTGCCGAACAGCAGTTCCTGACTGGCCGGCGCTACGAGCCAGGCGTTCTGACTCAGTTCGCTTTCCAACTGGCCTGGCCCCCATCCGGCATAGCCCAGCGCAATCAGGCTGCGGGCCGGGCCGGCGCCACCGGACAGATCGACCAGAATATCGCGCGAAGCGGTGAGGCCGACCCCCTGTTCCTCACCATCGGGACGGCTGATGAAGGGACCGCCAAGGTCGAGGGTGATGTCGTCGATCTGGTAATCGAGGCTGTGCAGCACGAACCCACGATCATTCTGCACCGGGCCGCCGCGATAGATCTTTTGCGTCGCAAGCCGGCGGTTGCCGCTCTCGATGCCGAGTTCCTTCATCATCTTGCTGAAGTTCAGGCCGCTGATCGGTTGGTTGAGAATCAGCCCCATGGCGTGCTGTTCGTCATGCTGGCAAAGATAGATGACGCTGTGATCGAAGGGCTGATCGGCCAGGCTCGGCATGGCGATCAGCAACTGGCCCTGGTAGGAGACGTGAGCCGGTAGCAGGCCGTCTTCAATGGTCGTTATCATATCTGCTCCTTTGAAGGCGCTGAAATTAGATTCAATATTACCCCATATAGGCGCGGCTGTCGCGGTTGCCAAATCGCACGAAAGCGCCTAGCCATCCGTATCGCATTTTGATGGCGCTCCATCTAACAGCGACGAACCTGCTCTTTACAGAAAGATATCACATGACCCTGCAAGCCGGTGACAAACTACCCGACCTCAACCTGACCGTGGTCGACGAGGCAGGCCCCACGCCTGTCGCCTCCAAGGACTTCTTCGCCGATAAGACGGTGGTTCTGTTCGCCGTACCAGGCGCTTTCACCCCGACCTGCAGCGCGCGCCACCTGCCGGGCTTCAAGGATCATGTTGCCGACTTCAAGGCCAAGGGTGTCGATGTCGTTGCCTGCACCTCGGTCAACGATTATTTCGTCATGAAGGCCTGGGCCAAGGATCAGGGTATCACCGATGAGGTGGTCTTGCTGGCTGATGGCAATGGCGACTTCGCCAAGGCCATGGGCTTGACGCTCGACGCATCGGGCTTCGGTATGGGGCCGCGTTCGCAACGCTACGCCACCGTGATCAAGGATGGCACGATCAATAAGCTGTTCGTTGAAGAAGGCGGCGAGTTCCGTGTTTCCTCGGCCGAATACGTGCTGGAAAACATTTAAGCTTATGAGGTCGAGGAGGCACTTTAGTTCGCGAATGTAACGTTCGCCGGGCCTCCTCGCCTTACTTGCTGGCTTCAACCACAGCCTTAACCAGCGGTTCCGGCCTATAACCGGTGTCCCACGGCGTCAGGCCCATGCGCAGTACGATCAGGCGGTGCGACGGCATGATTGTGAGGCTCTGGCCGTCATGGCCGCGCAGCCAGAAGGTATCCGCCGGCAGGCCTGCCGAATGGCCAGTGTCGCTTTCGCCGGGACCTTTCAGCCAGGTCTGCATCTGCGCATAGCCCTCGTCCGAGCCGTTCGAGGTTCGCATTAGCCCGACAAAGTTCTCCGGCAACAGGCGCTGGCCCTCCCATACACCGTTCTGCAACAGAAACTGGCCGAAGCGCGCCCAGTCGCGCGGCGTGGCGTAGAGATAGGAACCTGCGGCGAACGTGCCGTGTTCATCGGTCTCCAGCACCGCGCTCGTCATGCCCAGAGGGCCGAACAGGGCTTCACGGGGGTAAGGCAGCGCCTGGGCGCCGAGTTTGTTCATCCAGATACGCGCCAGAATGAAACTGGTACCGGTCGAATAGCTATAGGCCGTGCCGGGTTTTGCGGTCAGGGGCATGGCGGCGGCAAAAGCGGCCATATCAGGCTGGCCGTACAACATGCGCGATACGTCCGACACATCGCCATAGTCCTCATTGAAGGCCAGTCCGCTTTTCATCGCCGCCAGATCGCGCAGGGTGATGTCTCTGCGTGCATCGCTCCATTGCGGCAATAGCGCCGTGTCATCGAGGCTAAGCTTGCCAGCCTGAACGAGGCGGCCGATCAGGGCGGCATTGACTGTCTTGGTCATCGACCAGCCGAGCAGGCGGGTTTGTGGTGTAAAGCCTTTGCCATAGGTCTCGGCGATGATACGGCCATCCTTGATGATCAGCACGGCGCGCATACCTGGGCCGGTCAGCTGTGGATCGGCCAGAATTTTGGCGATCAAGGGCGATGGCGCGGTTTCGACGCGGCTACCATCCGGCCAAAGCGCGTTCGTTTCATGTGAGATCACGGGTGTTGCGGCCAGATGGACGCTCCGGGCCGCCGTCCAGTTCCGATCGGGCACGCTGGCGCAACCGAGGCCTTCGCGGTAGAGCGCACCGGATGGCGCGAACAGACCGAGGAAGCGCGCCGTAACGGAGCGCGCCTCAGTATCGACCTTGACCTTTACGAGCTTGAGCGCCGGATTACCGGGGGCTTGCACGTCATCAGCCAGCACGGCTTGAGGGTCACGCCCCGCCAGAAAGACATTGGAACAGACTATCTTGGCGGCGTAGCCATCGGCGACGCGGAAAAGTTCGGGCGGCGCCACGAACAGCCAGATAAGCACGCCAGCAAGGCCTGCGATCAGCACGGCACCAAGGCCTGTCAGCAGTTTCCGGATCAACGTCATGCCCCAGGTTAAAGCGAAAGCTTAGGACGGGATTGTGACAAGAGCAATTAACCGGAGAAACAAAAAAGCCGGCCCCAAGAGGACCGGCTTAATCGTTTAGAACTGATCGTCGGCCAGGTCCATCAAGCCTTCCGAACCGGCTTTCATCTTGATCAGGTGTGCATCGGCGTCGGGCAGGATGCGCTCCAGGAAGACGCGGCCGACCTTGAGCTTGGTATCGAAGAAGGGATCGGTCGAGCCGGCGGAAACCTCGGCCTGCGCTTCCTTGGCCATGCGCGCCCACATATAGGCGGTGCAGGTCAGGCCGAAGAGGTGCAGGTAATCCATCGAGCCAGCCGCAGCGGCATCCGGATTGCCCATGCCGTTCTGCATCAGCCACATCGTGCCATCAAACAGCTTGGCCTTGGTGTCTTTCAGAGCCTTGATATAGGCGGGAACGATCGAACCAGCTTCTTCAGCGGCTATGTAGGCGTCGATTTCAGCAAGGAAGGCCTGCAGGGCGCGCCCCCCCTTGGACGGCAGCTTGCGGCCGACCAGATCGAGCGCCTGCACGCCGTTGGTGCCTTCATAGATCAGGGTGATGCGGACATCGCGCATATATTGCGAGGCCGGGAAGTGCTCGGTGAAGCCTGACCCACCGTGCACCTGCATGGCGTCCTGCGTCACCTTCAGGCCCTTCTCGGTCAGATAGGCCTTAATCACAGGGATCAACAGGCTTACAGAATTGCTGGCCTTCTCGCGACTGGCCTCATCTTCTGCCACCTTTGCCAGATCGGATAGCAGGGATACCCAAGTCAGGAAGGCGCGGCCGCCTTCGATCAGGGCGCGGCTTTCCAGCAGCATGCGTCGCACATCGGGGTGAACCAGGATGCTGTCCGCTGGCCCCGTCGGGTTCTTCGGGCCTGTGAGGGCGCGGCCCTGCAAGCGGTCTTTCGCGAACTGATTGGCAGCCACGAGGGCGGCGTGACCTATGGCGAGGCCCTGAAGGCCGACACCAAAGCGCGCATTGTTCATCATGTAGAACATGATCTTGAGGCCTTCGTTTTCCTGACCGAGCAGGAAGCCCTTGGCTTCATCGTACATCATGACGCAGGTCGAATTGCCGTGGATGCCCATCTTGTGCTCAAGGCCGGCGCATTCGAGTTTATTGCGTTCTCCCGGATTGCCGGCGGCATCGGGTATAAACTTCGGCACCAGGAACAACGAGATGCCCTTGACGCCGGCCGGTGCGCCTTCGAGGCGGGCCAGAACCAGATGGCAGATATTGCTGGTGAAATCGTGCTCGCCGGCAGAGATCCAGATCTTCTGGCCGGTAATTCTGTAGCTGCCGTCGCCATTCGGCACGGCCTTGGTGCGCAGCAGGCTGAGATCGGTGCCGCAGTGCGGTTCGGTCAGGTTCATGGTGCCGGACCATTCGCCGCTGATCAGCTTGGGCAGATACAGGTCTTTTTGTTCTTGCGTGCCGCCGGCGGTGAGGGCGGAGATGGCGCCTTCGGTCAGGCCGGGATACATGCCGAAGGCCGACGAGGCGCCGGAAAGCATTTCGGAAAAGGCGGTGTTGACGAAGTGCGGCAGGCCCTGGCCGCCATATTGCGGATCGCCGGACAGCGCCGTCCAGCCCGCCTCGGTCAGCGCCTTATAGGCTTCCTTGTACCCCTTGGGCGCGGTGACCGTCTTGTCGGGGTTGAGAACGCAGCCTTCCTTGTCGCCCGTAATATTGATCGGGTGGACTACCTCTTCGGTGAACTTGGCCGCTTCTTCCAGAATGGCCATGACCGTGGCGCTGTCGGCGTCGGCAAAGCCTTTCAGGTTGCTGTACTGATCGGTCTTGAAGACGTTTTCAAAGAGGAACTGATAGTCGCGTACCGGAGCTTGATAGGCCATTTTCTTGTTATCCCTGTTGAGATGTTCGAAATAGAGTTTTGATTAGTTTGAAGCTTCCGCTTCGTGCTGGTGAATCTGATCTTCGAGCCAGACGCACCCCTCGGCCATGTCCTTGATCGCCGCTTCGATATCCTCGCGCTGGCGCTTCAGGGTTTCGATCTGGCCGCGATACTTGGCCAGGGTGGCGCGCATCTGGGCGGTGCCATGATCTTTCGGCGTATAGAGGTCGAGAATTTCGTGGATTTCGATGAGCGAGAAGCCCAGGCGCTTACCGCGCAGGATCAGTTGCAGGCGGGCGCGGTCACGGGCGGAATAGAGGCGGGTCTGCCCTTTGCGTTCCGGTGAGATCAGGCCCTTGTCCTCGTAAAAACGCAGGGCGCGGGCGGTGACATCAAACTCTTTCGAGAGCTGTCGGATCGAATAGGTGCGGTCTTTGTGAATCGTTTCCATGGCCGTTTTTTCTCGTTGCAGGTGGAGTATGTCAAAGCTTTACATTGACGTCAACGTAAAGATTATGTCGATTTAGAAAGATCGTCAACTCATTTGTTTACGTTAGGTGAAGCGCTGGCTGGTTTCATTGACTCGGCCGGCAAGTGGTGTAGTCATTGGGAAAACGGGGGTTTCAATGACGCTGCGCAGCCAATTGATGATTGCAACGGCCTGCCTAAGCCTGATGGGTGTGTTCGGTTGCGCCAGCGGTCCGACCAAGACTGCGACACTCGATCCGTCGCTTGTGGCTGCCAGCATGTGCGGCAAGCCGTTGAGCGACGCGCCGGCCGATCCGGAGGCGCCCAAGCCGATTCCGCTGATCAGCGGGCTGGCATCGGTCCAATATCCCGTTACTTCGTCCAATCCCGATGTTCAGCGCTATATGGATCAGGGACTGGCCATGCTGTACGGCTTTGAATACGAAAAGGCATGGTTCAGCTTTGCGGCCGCGCTCAAACTTGATCCGGATTGCGCGATGTGCGCCTGGGGCGATGCCTATGCCTATGGCCCCAATATCAACAGTGGAGAGTTGTCGGCAAAGGATGCGACCGCTGCGCGCAAGCGGGTGGCGGAGACGCTGGCTTCTCATAAAAATCTGCCGGAACGCGACCGCGCGCTGCTGGAGGCCCTGGAGATACGCTATGCTGCAAATCCGCCCAAGGATCAGGCCGGCGTCCATGCCGAGGCCTATGCCAACGCCATGATCGAGGCTTCTAATCGCTGGCCCGATGACGATGTAATCATGATTTTGGCGGCTGAGGCAGCGATGACAGCGCGGCCTTGGGATTATTGGGAGAAGGGCGGGCATGTCGCCCTGCGCTGGGGTGGCAAGGCCATGCACCTGGTCGAGACGGTGCTGGCGCGCAATCCGACACAGCCGGAAGCGATCCACCTCTATATCCACCTGACGGAAAATTCGGATAACCCCAGACGTGCCGAAATCTATGCCGATAAACTCGGCGGCCTGGCACCCAATTCGGCGCATCTGGTCCATATGCCTAGCCATACCTATTATCCGCTCGGTCGTTTCAAGGATTCCATCATCATAAACGAGCGTGCGATCAACATTGATGAAGGCGTGGCGCGCACCATGGGGGAAGACCCGGCATGGTACGGCTATTATTTCCACCATGCGCGTTTCGTCATGTCGGCGGCGCAACAGGTGGGGGATAGCACCACGGCTCTGCGTATTGCTGCCCAGCTAGAAAAAGGCACCACGGTTGAGAAGGCGCTCAAGTCGGAATGGAGCGAAAGCAACCTGGCGCTGGCGATACAGGCGCGCGGTCAGTTCCAGACGCCGGAAGCTGTACTGGCCTTGCCAGCGCCGGATAAACGTTTGAAAATCGCTACACTGACATGGCGTGCCGTGCGGGCGGAAGCCTTGGCGCGCAAGGGCGATCTGACGGGGGCGCGGCGTGAGGTGGTGGCCTTGAAGAAGGCGCGTGAGGCGCTGACCTCCAAGGATTGGCAGAGTTTCGCGCAACGTATCTTAGAGATGGCGCAGGGACGAGTTGATCTGGCGTCGGGACGTTATGATCTGGCAGCGGGGCACTTCCGCGCAGCGGCCGAGCTTGAGGGGGCATTCGATTACACCGAACCGCCCTTGTGGTCGGAACCGGCTGATATCGCGCTGGGGCGCACCTTGCTGGCGTTGGGCGATGCGACGGGTGCGCAAACGGCGTTTGATCGGGCGCTGAAGGTGCGGCCCGGCAACGCCTATGCCCTGTGGGGACGCGCTCAGGCCGAGGCAAAGGCGGGCCAAAGCGGTGCCAGTCAGGCGTCTCTGACTGAATTTGATAAGGTTTGGTTGGGCGACAAGGCAGTGATAGGCCTGGAGCGACTTTGACAAGCGCCTTTAAGATTGACCTGTCGCCTGTCGGGCCGTAAAGCCTTTCCTCCAACACTGGAAAGGCTTTATCCCCATCATGTCGTCTCTGACCACCTCTGCTTACGCCGGCCGCGCTTGGCCCTTTGAACAGGCTCGCAATCTGATTGCCCGTCTGATCAAATCGCGCATTGCAGGACATGAGGATCAGAAACGGGCGCTTGGCCTGATCGAAGCCGGCAAGACGGATGATGCGCTGGCGGCGTTTGAAGGCCTTGGCCGCGCGGTGATTTTCGAAACCGGCTATGGGCCGTCTGGTTTGCCGCACATAGGTACCTTCGGCGAGGTGGCGCGCACGACCATGGTGCGCCAAGCCTTCGAGGCCATGACCGGCAAGGCCTGGCCGACGCGCCTGATTTGTTTTTCGGATGATATGGACGGCCTGCGCAAGGTGCCGGAAGGTATCCCCAACGCTGATGTCCTTCGCGAAGACCTGTACAAGCCACTGACCGTGGTGCGCGATCCTTTCGGGGAATATCCAAGCTTTGGGGCGCATAACAATGCCCGCCTTAAGGCTTTCCTCGACAGTTTCGGTTTCACCTACGAGTTTTTGTCGTCGACCGAATGCTACAAGAGCGGCATGTTCGATCAGACCCTGCTGACCGCGCTGGCGCGTTTTGACGATATTCAAAAGGTCATGCTGCCGACGCTTGGGCCGGACCGCCGGGCGACCTATTCACCCTTCCTGCCGATCTCCCCGAAGACCGGTTTTGTGTTGCAGGTGCCAACCTTGGAGCGTGATGTTGCCAGGGGCACGATTGTGTTTGAGGAGAATGGCGAGCGTTTTGAACTGCCGGTCACTGGCGGTCACGTCAAGATGCAATGGAAGCCTGACTGGGCCATGCGCTGGGCCGCGCTCGGCGTCGATTATGAGATGGCTGGCAAGGACTTGATCGATTCAGTTAAGGTTTCATCTCAGGTCTGCAAGGTGCTGGGAGGCACGCCGCCGGAAGGGTTCAACTACGAACTGTTCCTCGATGAGGCCGGGCAAAAGATTTCCAAGTCGAAGGGCAATGGCCTGACCATGGAGGACTGGCTGCGTTATGGCGCGCCGAAGTCCTTGGCCTATTACATGTTCCAGTCGCCGAAATCAGCCAAGAAACTGTATTTCGATGTGATCCCGCGCGCGACAGATGAGTTCTTCCAGCAACTCGACGCCTTCCCGAAGCAGGAAGAGGCCAAGCAGATCGAGAACCCGGTGTGGTTCGTGCTGCGTGGTGAAACCTCCATCAAGAGCCCGCCAGTCACCTTCGGTCTGATGCTCAATCTGGTGTCGGTGGCCAATGCGCAGGATAAGGAAACCCTTTGGGGCTTCCTGCGCGCCTATATTCCCGGCGCCACGCCGGAAAGCGAGCCTGTGCTGGACCGTCTTGCCGGCTATGCACTGAACTATTTTGAAGACTTCGTGAAGCCGACCAAGACCTTCCGCCTGCCGGACGACAAGGAAAAGGCGGCTATGATCGAACTTGCGGCAAAATTCAAGGCGCTGCCGACGGATACGCGCGATGCCGAGGTGCTGCAAAATCTCGTCTTCGAAGTCGGAAAAGCGCGTGAGTTCGAGCCTTTACGCGCATGGTTTCAGGCTTTGTATGAAGTGCTTTTGGGGCAAAGCCAGGGGCCGCGCTTTGGCTCATTCGTGGCTATCTTCGGACTGGAACGGACGATCACCTTGCTGGAGCAGGGCATCAATGGCGAGTTGGTTCAAACCCCATAACTCTTCAGCTACTGACTGGCCCAGACAATGCGCGCGACCCACGCTACGTCCAGCCGATCAAGCGAACGATCGGGGAAATCCGGATTGAGCGAACGCAATTCTATGGTGCGGGCCGAATAGCGCACCAGTTCCTTGGCCATGACCTCGCCATCGCTGGTCTTGACCACGACGCGATCGCCTTTGCGAAGGTTCTGGCTGTTGTGCGGATCAACCAGGATGCGGTCACCGTCACGATAAAGCGGTTCCATCGAACCGCCCGATATTTCCAGCGCATACAGTCCGGAATGCGCACCGGGAAAGGTGATCTCGTCCCAGCCCTGTCCCAGGGGAAAGCCCGAATCATCGAAGAAGCCTGCGCTGCCGGCCTGGGCGAAACCGATCAGCGGAATACCCTGACCTTCGGCGCGGCCTTCAGCCATCAGGGCGAATTCCGAGAATTTGATGCCGGTGGCTTCCAGCAACTTGGCCAGGCTCTCTGTCGAGGGCCAGCGCGGGCGTGGCGGATTTTCCGGCGACGCGCGTTTGGATTTGTTGAAACTGGTCGGATCAAGCCCCGCCATACGCGCCAGACCCGAGGGGGTGGTGCTGAGGCGGTTGGCCAAGGCATCTATAGCGGCCCAGATGTGGCTATGCGAAAGGGGCATTAGGAGCGCCAACAGATCATTCAGGCCGTATGTGGCCGGTGACATTTAGGAATTACAGTGATTTGAAAGGAAAATAAATCTATTAATAGGAAAATGAGCCTATTTGTCGGCTTCATTCTCTGGATTCTGCCACGCTTTGTGATCGGACGCGGAAACGGCGGCGTGCGGCCGCAAACGTTCCGATCCACAAAACCAAAAGTACGCCGTAGCCAGAAAGGGCCACAACGGTCAGCAGTGTCCAGCGCAAGGTGTGTGTGCTCATGAACAGTACGGACACTTCGGTCATAACGGCCAGCAATTGCAATCCCGCAGCCCACAATGGCCAGGGATGTGGCGCCTTCCAGCACAGGCAAAAGAAACCGATCAGGCATAGCGTATCCGAAAACAGAAGGCGTTGCGTCGTCATATCGAGTACCAAAAGGCCCAGCCCATAGTTGGCAGCAACAGCGAGAAGATAAAGCGCGGCGGCGGATCGTTCGCGCCAGCCCCCGAGGATCAGGGCCGCAACGCAGGTCAACAGTCCGAACGCCGCACCGAATTGAGCGGGGAGTGATTGCAGCATGGATACCTCTCAGCGGGTCTGTCCTATAAGGCCAGACTTGATCCGTATAGCCAAGCCGCAAGACTCAAATTTAAGCGGTCTCATTCTCACGAGCGGGCATGGCGCCGGTCGGTTTTGGGGATGGCTTGTCATCGACCGGCACGATGTCTACGGCACCGAGGCCAACCTGATGCTGAACCTTGGTCAGGTCGGCGTGCGCGGCCGTCATATGGCGCTGGGCCGTGCTCAGGGACATCATCGCCTGCAAGGTATTGTAATGGACATCGTTGCCGACGATCGTTGATATACGGATGGTGCGTCGTGAGGTGACATAGGCCTCGATCAGGTTTGCCGCTTCGGCAAGCGCTGTATCGATGGCCTCTTCCGTCGCATGAAGCTGAGCCGTTAAGGCTTTGGCTATGCTTATTTTTCTCTCTTTGGACATGGTGCGAACCCCTCAGGTTAAAATACAAAACGAGTCATCGCCAACAACGCTGCGACCTCTATAGAGGTGCATGCAATCAAAAATTGCGCGTGAATTAAACGCTATTAATGGGAGAATTTTCCTAAAGTGTATTTTATCCGGTCAAAAAGTGCGCCTGAAGAGTGGCGATGGGATGATGTCTTGACTCCTGCCAGGCCGATACTTCGACATTGGCGACGGTGCGTCCCACGCGATTGACCACTGCGCGCGCATAGGTATCGACCGGTTTGCCGGAGCGCAGATACTGCACGGTGACATCGATCGGCTTGGGCATATGCTCGAAATTAGCATGCCATCCGAGTTGCGCCATGGCGGTTATTTCCATGAAGGCGCCGATAACCCCACCATGCAGGGCGGGCAGCATCGGGTTGCCGATCAGGTGCGGTGAAAAGGGCAGGTGGCCGGTAAGTTCATCGCCGGCCAGTTCCAGACGGACGCCAAGAAAGCCGGCAAAGGGGATGTTTTGTAACAGGAGCACCGGATCACGTCGCGCATGGGCGCCAGCTCCGGTTATCTTTTCGCTCCTCGGCTTCTCAATCGGGGGCTTCTCCATCAGGCAACTCCGCTATTGGGTTTGGGCACGGGCGAGGAGACAACGAAGGCCGATTGTGCCGCGGCCACGGGATCCTCGGGCGTCACCTCATAGGCGAAGGCGCGCACGAAGCCGACCGAGCGCGTCAGCTTGTAGCACTTGGCCGTGACCCTCAATTCCTGATCAGGCCAGGCCGGACGCATATAGTCGATGCGCAGGTCGAGCGTGGCCACCGGTTTGAATTCATTGACCTTATCCCAAACCGCCATGCCGCAACAATTGTCGAGCAGGGCGGTCACCACGCCAGAGGCGATGACGCGTGTTTCTGGATCGCCAACCAGATCCGCGCGCCATGGCAAGGCCATGGTGATGCCATCCTCTGACTTGCCGACATAGTAGGCGCCGATGGCCTTCATATAGGGGGTATTGTCTATAATGGCGCCGAACATGTCGGAAAAGGGCGGTTGGTTCATGGGGTAACCCGGATTGGAAAACACGGCCATTCTCTGCCAACTTAACGTGGACGTCAAAAGAAACCCATGCCGCGCCGCACCAAAAATACTTGCAAATTCAGGCAAAGGAGCGTTTTAGATGAGAACCTCCCGTTCACTTTGAAAGCCCGTTTCCATGTCCGCGTCCCTGGATCATGTCCCCGCCGCCAAATCCGCGCTCGTCCTGTTTTCGGGCGGGCAGGATTCCAGCGTCTGTTTGGCCTGGGCGCTGACGCATTTCGAGCGCGTGGAAACCATCGGGTTCGATTATGGCCAGCGCCATGCCATCGAGATGACGACGCGCACCACGGTGCTGGAAAAATTCCGTGAGGTTTTCCCGCTCGCCGCCACCCGTCTGGGAGAGGATCATGTCTGCGATTTGCGCGGCTTTGGCGCTGTCGCCGAATCATCACTGACGCGCGAAACCGAGATTGTGATGACCGAACGCGGCCTGCCGTCGTCGTTCGTGCCGGGACGCAATCTGGTGTTCTTCGTTTACGCGGCGGCCGTGGCTGATCGGCGTGGGCTGGATCATCTGGTCGGCGGCATGTGCGAAACTGATTTTTCCGGTTATCCCGATTGCCGCAACGAAACGCTGCAAGCCATGCAAACCGTATTGCAACTCGGTGTCGAGCGGCCGTTCGAGATTCACACGCCGCTGATGTGGATCGACAAGGCGCAGACCTGGGCGCTGTCGCTCGAACTGGGTGGCCAGTCGCTGGTCGATCTGATTCTTGAAGAAACCACGACCTGCTACAAGGGCGAGCGCGGTGAACGCCATCCGTGGGGCTATGGGTGTGGAGAATGTCCGGCCTGCCAGTTGCGCAAGACCGGCTTTGAGCATTTCATCGAAAACGCCCAACCGGCCGAGCGCTAATGTACAGTTTCAAGGAAATCTTCCTCACCCTGCAAGGCGAAGGCGGGCAGGCCGGTCGCGTGAACGTGTTCGCGCGCTTTGCCGGTTGCAACCTGTGGAGCGGGCGTGAGCAGGATCGCGCCATGGCCGCCTGTACCTTCTGTGACACCGATTTTGTCGGCATCGATGGCGAAAATGGCGGCAAATTTCCGAAGCCGGCCGATGTCGTGACGGCGCTGGATGCGGTGTGGGGCACGGCTGACCCGTCTCAAAAGGCCGTGGTCTTTACCGGTGGCGAACCTCTGCTGCAATTGGACCCGGCCTTGATAGAAGCGGTCAAGGCGGCGGGCTATTTCATCGCCGTAGAGACCAATGGTACGATCAAGGCGCCGGAAGGCATCGACTGGATCTGTGTCAGTCCGAAAGCCGATAATCGCCTGCATCAAACCTTTGGGCAGGAATTGAAGCTGGTGTGGCCGCAGGCCGAGGTCGATCCGGCCGAGTTTCTGGCGTTCGATTTCGAGCGCTATTATCTGCAACCGATGGATTCCGACAGGCAGGCCGCCAATACGCAGGCGGTGATCGACTATTGCCTGAAGCATCCACAATGGCGCATGAGCGTCCAGACCCACAAGCTGGTCGGGCTTAAATAAAAGGGGCTTGAGGCTCGCGGCCCCAAACCCCCTTAATCATCAGGCTGCGTCGAGCAAAACGACTTCGGCATCTTCGAGCGCGCGAATATCGAGCGAGGACTCGTCCTTGATCGCCGCGCCATCGCGCTCGTTCAGTTCAACACCATTGACGCTGACCTTACCCTTGGCGACGACCAGGTACAGGTGGCGCGTCGTGGCGGGTTTGGTGGCCAGCGGTGTGTAGCTCTCGGACTGGTCCTTGAGCAGGGTGGCGCCCAGCAGGCGGGCCGGTGAGCGAATCTTGAGCGCGTCGCCGTCTTCATCAAAGCCGGTGGCCAGCGTCACGAACTTGCCGGCGCGGTCGCCCTTGGGAAAGGGCTTGGCGCCCCAGCTTGGTGCTTCGCCACGCGACGCCGGCATGACCCAGATCTGGAAGATCTTGGTGGTTTCGCTTTCCAGATTGTATTCCGAATGCCGAATACCCGTGCCGGCCGACATTACCTGCACATCGCCCGCTTCGGTGCGGCCTTTGTTGCCAAGCAAATCCTCGTGGGTTATCGCGCCTTCGCGGACATAGGTGATGATTTCCATATTGTCGTGCGGATGCGGCGGGAAACCGGTTTGTGCCTTGATCTCGTCGTCATTCCAGACGCGCAAAGAGCCCCAGCCCATCTTGGCCGGATCGTAATAGTTGGCGAAGGAAAAATGGTGCTTGGCCTTCAGCCAGCCGTGATCGGCGCCGCCGAGCGTGTTGTATGGTCTTTTGTCAATCATGAGAAACTCTCCCTCTCTAACGTGAGACCTATATAAGTGTAACTGTATTAATTACAATAGGCGTTCGATCAGGAGAATTACGCGCATAAAAAAGCCGGAAGCGCCAGCCTCCGGCTTATGTCCAAACTCGTTTACGGACGCTCAGGTGGCTTCATTGTGGCGAAGAAGGCTTTCAATTCTGTCGCGTTCACCTTGCCGTCGTGATCGGCATCGGCCTGGTCGAAGTGTTCAGCCAGGCGCTTATCGGCGCTCACCTCGGACTTGCTGATGGCGCCGTCCTTGTCTGTATCGAGTTCTGGTGATGATGCTTTCAGCTTTCGGCGGACCACCAGGGCCATCGCCAGGAGGCGGGCCGCCTTCTGGCGGTTGTTGCGAACACGCGGCGGTGGCGGCCATCAGCAGGCCCAGAGCCAGAGGGGCGATTGTGTTTTTCAGCATGTCGTCAATCCGTTCAGGCGCGCCGGATGCGCGACCTTTCAGGCTCGATACGCTGTGAAATGGCCGGTTTTTGGGCTGTGGCATTACAGCCGTGCAGCAATCCTAGCCGACGTGGTGCGGACCTCCGCCCGTCTGGCCACGATGGCGCAGGAAGGCATCGAGCAAGACGCACGCCATCATGGCTTCGGCCACCGGCACGGCGCGGATACCGACGCACGGATCATGACGGCCCTTGGTCAGCAGTTCGACCTCGTTGCCCCTGATGTCGATGCTCTCGCGCTTGTTGAGGATCGAAGAGGTTGGCTTCAGCGCCATACGCGCCACGACCGTCTGGCCCGTCGAGATACCGCCGAGGATACCGCCGGCATGGTTGGATTTGAATTCCGGTCCATCAGGGCCCATGCGCATTTCATCGGCATTATCCTCGCCGGAAAGCTCGGCGGCTCCGAAGCCTTCACCGATCTCGACACCCTTGCAGGCGTTGATGGTCATCAGCGCCGAGGCCAGTTCGGAATCAAGCTTGCCATAGATTGGTGCGCCCCAGCCGGCGGGAATGCCTTCGGCCTGAACCTCTACCACGGCGCCAATGGATGAGCCGGCCTTCCGGATGCCGTCGAGATAGGTTTCCCACAGCGTGACCGACGCCGGATCAGGGCAGAAGAAAGGGTTATTGCCGACCTCTTCCCAGTCCCAGTTGCCTCTCGCGGCCTTGTGCGTACCAAGCTGGACGAGGGCGCCGCGCACCTTGACCTCTTCGCCGATCAGGACCTGCAACACTTTCAGCGCCACGGCGCCGGCCGCGACGCGTGCGGCGGTTTCACGGGCGCTGGAGCGTCCGCCGCCGCGATAATCGCGCACGCCGTATTTGGCGAAGTAGGTGTAATCGGCGTGGCCAGGGCGAAACTGTTGGGCGATGTCGCCGTAGTCCTTCGAGCGCTGGTCGGTATTTTCGATCAGGATCGAGATTGGCGTGCCGGTTGTGACGCCTTCAAAGACGCCGGAAAGAATCTTCGCCTCGTCGGCTTCGCGGCGCTGGGTGACGAAACGCGAACCGCCCGGTTTGCGACGATCCATGGCCCATTGGATATCCGCTTCGGACAGGGCGATGCCCGGCGGGCAGCCATCGATGACGCAGCCAAGGGCCGGTCCGTGGCTTTCGCCCCAGGTGGTGACACGGAAGAGATGACCGAAGGTATTGTGCGACATGAAGTTTTACCGAGTGGATATGGCACAGCGTTTAGCGCTGTTTAACTCAGGCCGCAATTTTTTTAGTGTGCAAACGGAGCAACTGGGGCTCATATAGCAGGCAATTGGTTACACACGAAAGCATCCCCATGACGTGGCTCGGTAAAATACCGTTCTGGCTGAAAACGCTCATCGCCTTCACGCTCGGAGTCGGTGTCGCCCTCTATTGGGGCAAGGCGGCCTTGCCTGTGTTGACGCCGATAGGGGATACCTTCATCCGCGCCATCAAGATGCTGGTCGTGCCGCTGGTCTTTTTCACCATCGCGGCCTCGATCGCGCGCCTGGGACATGGCGAGGAAGGGACGGGGGGCAGGGCGTTCAAGCTCGGCGCCCAGACGATCGTCTGGTTCATGATCACCTCGGCCATCGCGGTGTCGGTTGGCCTGGCCATCGGCATCTATTTCCAGCCGGGTGCCGGTCTGGCGGGATTGCCGCTGACCGTGGAGGCGCACGATCCGATCCCTGCACCGATCGATGTGATCACCGGGATTGTGCCGTCCAATATTTTCAAGAGCTTCGCCGAGGGCAAGGTGCTCAGCGTTGTCTTCTTCGCCATTCTCGCGGGGGCCGCGCTTAGTACTTTAGGTCAGAAAACCAAAGCCTTGGCGGAAATTGTTGAACAGGGCTCTCAGGTCATGTTCAAGCTGACACGCTGGATCATTCAATTGACGCCGATCGGTGTTTTCGGCCTGATCGGGTCGGTCGTGGCCTCCTATGGTCTTGAGGCGCTCAAACCCCTCATCCCCTATATCGGCCTGATTTATCTCGGTTGCTTTGTCGAAATCCTGATCGTCTACCCAACCCTGCTCAAGCTGCATGGCCTGCGTGTGTCGGGTTTCTACAAAGGCATATTCACCGCGCAGCAGACCGCCTTCTTCACGTGCTCGTCCATCGGCACGTTGCCTGTGTCACTGGCTGCGGCGGTCGATAATCTCAAATTACCGAAATCCTATGCCGGTTTTGCCCTGCCTCTGGGCGCCAATATGAAAATGGATGGCTGCGGCGCCATCTATCCGGCGATCTCTTCTATCTTCATTGCCAATTATTTCCACATTGCCCTGACACCTCAGCACTATCTGCTGATCGCTTTAGCGTCCGTGCTGGGCTCGCTGGCTACCGCCGGCGTTCCGGGCGTTGCGACCGTCATGCTGACTGTGACCCTCTCCACCGCCGGTTTGCCGCTGGAAGGGATCGCAATTCTGGCCGCTATTGACCGTATCCTCGATATGATGCGCACGGCGACCAATGTCACCAGCCAAATTCTGGTGCCTACTCTGGTGGCGCGTGAAAACGGCATGATAGAAAAAGTCACCGCTGCTGACCCGACCCGCAAAAGCCGCATCGGCGGCGGGAAGCTAACCTATCGGGATATCGCGCAGGGCCTTTTTCTGCCTGCCATCAACGCTGAAATTTTCAGGTGATAACCAGGACTCCAGCCGTGCACGGACCTGTGGCCATTCCTCGACAATAACCGAATACCAGGCCGTATCGCGCCGGCCTTCGCGCGCCACCTGATGATTGCGGAAGACCCCCTCGAAACTGAAGCCCAGTCGCAAGGCAGCCAGACTGGAGGGCATGTTGAGCTGGTTGCACTTCCATTCGTAGCGGCGGTAGCCGTGCGAGAAGGCGTGCTTCATCATCAGGTACATGGCCTCGGTTGCGGCGGTGCTGCGCTGTAAAGCGGGTGAGTAGGTGACGCCGCCGATCTCGACGCTGCCATTCGCCAGGTCATAGCGCATAAAGCTGGCGTGTCCGACCGGCTGCTCATCTTTTAAAATAACAAAAGTATGGAAGTCTCTGTTATTTTGGTGCTTTTGAATGCTGACATTGACGCTGTGAGGGCTGTCGAAAGGGCCGTAGGGCAGGTAGCTCCACATGTGGCCCTCGTCCTGTGCATAGGCTTCAAACAGGCCGTGAGCGTAGGTTTCATCATAGGGTGCAAGGCGGCAGGTGCGACCGGTCAATTCCACATCCGGCAGACGCTGACAGCCTTTCCAATCCGGAATAGCCTTACCCACCGGATCGCCGAAAGCATTGTCACGGATACCCAGTGAAGGACTGACAGTATCGAAGTTTACAGTCATTTATGACGCCCAGCGCTGGCGAAATTCGCTCAGGATATGTGTAACGGGGCGCACGACATCCGGTTGCGCTTCCAGCCGAATATAGAGATTGCCGGCGGGAGCTGTGCCGGTAGCCGGCAGGCCCTTGCCCTTGAGGCAAAGGCTGGCGCCATGTGGCACGTCACGGTCTAAATGTATGTCCTGCAGGCCGTGCGGTGTCTCAATCAGGGTCTTGCCGCCATATTGCAGTAAACGGCGGTCGAGTGTGGCGGTCATCCAGATATCATCGCCCCAGACCCGGCAATGGTCGTCGGTTTCAATGTTGATCTCGAAATACATCTCGTGGCGTGCTGCGCCTTCGCAAGGCAAGCATAGCTTGACTCCGTTGCGCAGCCCGCAGGGCAGGGTGACGCTTAACGTTTTGGTCTGTGTCAAGGAGGTCAGGAGCTCGTCGGCGTGTGAAAATTCCAGAGCCGGCACGTCCGCTGTAACGGTACCGCCGTAAAGGGCCTGTGCGAGCGTAATGGTCAGTGGCGTGGCACCGTCACCCAGCGTATTGTCGGCATGGAAATTTATTGCGTTATCAGCCGGTTCAGAGATAGTCTTAGCCTCTGACATCAACAGGTCGCGCGCCAGGATCAGGCGGCGCAGGCGGCAATCTGTGCCACCATGGATGTCGGGATGGGCCTGTTTGAGGCGCTGGCGAAACGCGCTGCGGATATCTTCATCGAGCGCGCAGTCTTTAAGACCGAGCTCGTTCAGGGCATCTGCACGGTTCAAATCGTCGCAGGACTTACTTTTTAACGCCGCCATCTTGAAGTTCTGGCCCCCGAAGTCCATTCTGAAACTGGTGGAGACGGCGCTTTTTCTCAAGTGCCGCATATATCATTAATGCGCCATTATCCTTTTCAAAGTCTTAAAGCTCCCATGACCGATTCGCTTATTCCGCCGAGCCCTTCTGCCGCCGACTATGCCGAGGCTCACGCGGCGCATGAGGCTGAGATCGCGGCCTCCGAACCCTTTGCCCTGTTTGGTCAATGGCTGAAAGATGCCGGGGCGAAAGAACCGAACGATCCCAACGCCATGGCGGTGGCCACAGTTGATCATGACGGGTTACCGGACGTGCGTATGGTGCTTCTCAAGGATTTCGATGAAGCAGGCTTTGTTTTCTACACCAATACGCAGAGTGCTAAAGGTCAACAGTTGACGCAAAGCCATAAGGCCGCGTTGCTGTTCCACTGGAAATCCTTGCGTCGTCAGGTGCGTATCCGCGGCGAGGTGACCCGCGTGTCGGATGCCGAAGCGGACGCCTACTTCCACAGCCGTGCCCGCCAGAGCCAGATCGGCGCCTGGGCATCCGATCAGTCACGCCCGCTGGAAAGTCGGTTCGCGCTGGAGAAAAGCGTCGCGGAATACGCTCTGAAATTCGGACTGGGCAAGATAGAGCGTCCACCGCACTGGACGGGTTTCCGTATCGCCCCGCTTAGCATAGAATTCTGGCGTGACATGCCCTTCCGCCTGCATGATCGTGTTCAGTTCAAACGCGACGCTGTTACAGAGGGCTGGACAAGCGCCCGCTTATATCCGTAATGGCCCGTGTTTTTACCCTTTTATTATCTGAAAGTGCCACGTGTCGTTGAGCCATGTTCTGCTTCGCCTCAGGGAAGGCGCTGATCGCGTCATCGAAACCTCATGCGCGAACATCATTCTCAAGGGGGACAAGGCTTATAAGATCAAGAAAAGCGTGGATTACGGCTTCCTTGATTTTACCACGCCAGAAAAACGCCGCGCGGCCCTGTTGCGCGAATTCAGTTTCAATCAGCGGATGGCGGCCGATATCTATCTGGGAGTTGAGGATATTGCTGGCGAAAGCGTGTTGGTGATGCGCCGCTTCGATACGAATGGCGTGTTGAGCGAGCAGGCCGCCGAACTCGGCTGGACGCCGGATGCCGGTCAGATGCATGACCTCGGTCAGCTTGTGGCGCGTTTTCATGCTGATGCCGTCGTGTGCCGTGATATCCAACATGCAAGCAATACGGCCTATGTTCTCGACTCAAATCGTCAAAACATCAAAATTTTCAGGCAGCGACTTGGAGCCGATCTCGTTGATGCCTATGATGAGGCGGTATCGGTAACCTATGCGAAGCTGGAAACGAAAGTGCGGCAGCGTTTCGACAGCGGGTATGTCCGCCACTGTCATGGCGATCTGCATCTTGGCAATATTCTGATCGAACATAATAAGCCGGTTCTCTTCGATTGTATCGAATTCAATGATCGTCTCAGCCAGATAGATGTGCTTTACGATCTGGCCTTTCTGCTCATGGATCTGTGGGTGAGGGGGCATCACGCCGCTGCCAATCAGGTCATGAACATCTGGCTTGAAGAGTTGGCGCGGAGGGAGTACGACCCGGCGCAGGTATATGCTGGCCTGGAGCTTTTGCCGCTTTATATGTCTATGCGCGCCGCTGTGCGCTGCCATGTCCATGCGAATTCTGGTGGTGAAGATGGCGATAATATGGATAAGGCGCGCGCCTACCTGCAGGCTGCTCAGGCCTTTCTAAAGCTAAAGACGGCCGAGTCGCGGGCCGTGGGCGGTCTTTCAGGCTCCGGAAAAAGCACGCGCGCCCGCAGCGATGCGCCGCCAACCGGCCGGGCGCCCGGCGCCGTGATCCTGCGCAGCGACGAAATCCGTAAACGTTTGTGGGGCTGTCTGGCCCATGATGCCCTGCCTGGCGCTGCCTACGCGCCTGAAGAAAGCCTTCGCGTTTATGAGCACATGTTCGATCTGGCGCAGCATGTTTTACGGTCAGGACAGTCTGTCATCCTCGACGCCACCTTCCGGGAAGCCTGGTCGCGCGAGCGTTGCGCGGAAATTGCGCGAATAGAACATGTCGCTTTTTCGGGGCTTTGGCTGGATCTGCCTGCCTCGGTGAGGGCTGAACGTGTGGGCTTGCGAAAAGGTGATGTTTCCGATGCCACAAGTGACATTGCGATACAACAACAAGCCGTTGATCCGTCTCAAATTTCATGGCGCATCGAAAATGCGGATGCGCCTTGAAGGCCGCCCGTATTTAAGCTTTACTGACTAGGGATTTATATCGAACGGCGATAAAGACTATCGCTATGGCGTGATGAATTTCGCCTATTGAAGGTAAATCCGTGACGCGGTTACGCATCGGTTTAAGCTCTGACAATCGCAACTATAATCTGGCGCAACTATAATCTGGACGAACGGGAGCCCACAGGGTGCCACAAGATAATCTCGAAGCGGACGTGCCTGCCCAGTCGTCCTCACGGAAGAAAAAGAAGGGTTTTGCCTTCGCGCATCTGGCCTTCATGGTGGCGGTCATCACGGCCCTTTTCCTGATGGGTGTCATGATGGTCACAAATCTGGGCTATGTCAGCATGGATTTGGGCTTCAAGACCCTGACCTTGGGCATAGGTCCGCGCATGGTGCTGGCGTCGCTGGTCGTGTCCGCGGTCTCTTTGCTGATATCGCTGTTTATGTGCCCCACCCGCTGTGCGCCCTGGGCGTTTGCCGCCGTTGTGATATCTGGTGGATTGTGGGGTGGTTTCGCGTTTTATCACAAGGCGCTAAAAGATCATCCGCCCATCAATGACGTGGCGACGAACTGGGACAGACCCCTTGGTTTCTCTGAGCGGATGATGAGCATCCGCGGTGCCGATGCGCCGCCTGTCGAGGATTTGCCACGCGTGCCGCGTAATGAATCTCTGGACTGGGGTGGAAAGACGATCGCGGCTATCAACGAAGCCACCTGTCCGGCGGCGAAAACAATCCGCGATCATCCGATCATAGAAGGTCAGGTGGATGCGGTCGTCGCCATGCTCAAGGCCAGTGGTTACCGCGTCTGGGGCACCTCGCCGTGGCGCGTTGAGGCCACCTACCAGGACAAATTCTACGGCTTCAAATACGATATGGTGATCCGTATTGACCCAACCAGCGTCGATGTTCGTTCGGTAAGTCGTTACAATGCCCCTGATCTCGGCGCAAATTGCCAGCGCGTGACCGAAATCGTCCAGAAGATCAAGGCTATGCCGGTTCTGCCGGGCGCGGGCGCCTGATTCCTTAATGGCGCACCTTTTGCTGTGTGAAGGTCTCAACGAGGCCCGGAGCCGGCTATGCGCAGCAAACTTATCCTTTATATTTCAAAACGTTCGCAGCGCATTGTCGCAGCATTTCTCAGTCTTGCTTTGATACATGTCCTTGTGGCCAGTTGCGCGCCCGAAGCGGCGCCATCGGTGCAAACGGGAATATGGATCAGCCGCTAAAGGGCCTTAATTGGAGCTATAGAGGTCACAATTGTGAAATGTTCCACAAAATCATTTTGGCAATGTTTTTTCGATATTCCGCTAAGCTGAGCAAATATTTTGTACTATGTTTTTAGCTAATTCATAACGGAATTGCATTTAACTATTTGAATTTAAATTATTATTATAAATAACAGCTCGCCGTTTTTTTTAAATTTGGGGCGGTAAAATTCACCCTATGAGCGATGCTTCCTGACGTAAGGTAAGGTTTCTTCTGTGACTTAATTGGAACAGGTTTCAAATGATATAGACAAAAATGTGTCGTGCGATTGACGGATTTGCGACACCGGTCTTTAACTTCATTAACAGCGTGTAATGCTGGAAACTGCGGTGGGTGCGCCTACACCCTCATGTAACCCGGAGAAACAAGTGAAAAAACTATCTTTGCGATCTGGCCTGTTGGCCACGACGACGATCTGCGGTGCAGCATTGTCGACCATGGCTGGCGGCGCCCTAGTGGCCACCGTCGCCACAATGCTGCCGGCGGTGGCTCAAGCCCAGGATTATACGTCTGGCGCTTTGGTGGGTACGGTTACCGACAGCACGGGTAAGCCTGTTTCGGGCGCGACCGTTACACTGACCTCGGTTGGCCAGGGGCAAGCTCGTACTTTGACAACTGCTACCGATGGTACATTTCATGCCTCGGGTTTGCCCGCCGGCGAATATAATGTTGCTGTAAGTGCAAATGGTTATACCGATTATTCCGATACCGTTTCGGTCGTTATTTCCCAAGAAGTACGCTATAGCTTTGCATTGCAACAGGTTGGTGTTGACGTACAAACTGTTGTTGTTAAGGGGAAGCGCTTACGTCAAGACTTCACCAAAACGACAACTGGTTTGACCGTTGATCTGGAAACTCTTACGTCGCAACAACCGATTGCCCGTAATCTGACTGCTGTTACATTGCTCGCCCCAACTGTGACTAAGGGTAATCCCGGTTTTGGTAACGTCGCATCTTTTGGTGGTGGTTCGGTCGCTGAAAACGCCTACTACATTGATGGTCTCAATATTACCAATCCTGATACCTACGTAGGTTCAGCTTCGGTGCCTTTTGATTTCTACAAGACGATTGAAGTGAAAACCGGCGGTTATTCCGCAGAATTTGGTCGTGCTACGGGCGGCGTTGTTAATGCAACCACTAAGTCTGGTACCAACCAGTTTACTTTTGCAGTTCACGGTAATTATCAACCGGCCGACCTTCGTGAAGAGCAGAAAGATACATATGCTAACCGTGGAGAGTTTTCGGAAGCACAGGCAAATTCTTTAGGCATTGAAGCGGGAGGCCCGATCATTAAGGATCACCTTTTTGCCTACGGATTATACCAAGTCAACGATCTTTACACGAAAACTGCTGCCTATCGTGCTGGCACATACACTACGGTTAAGAATAAAGATCCATTCCTAGGTCTGAAGTTGGATGGTTACATTACGCCAACGCAACATTTTGCGTTCACCTATTTCGACACGACCAATGAAGACATTTCCTCCATCAATGGTTTCACGGACAAGCTTACCGAAGCAACTACGGTTGGCGGCGTAACACGTAATCCTGGACAAAGTGTCATATTTCCCGCCAGTGCTGGTCAGGCTGGGGCTGACTTTGCTTTGAACCCCACCAATCATGCCATGAAAATTGGCGATGCCCTGCCTGGCTCAATTAATGAACTCGGCGGAAAAAGCTGGGTCTTTAATTATAATGGTAAGGTAACGGATTGGTTCACTGTCTCCGCTGCCATCGGTGACATGAAGGATCGTAACAATGTTCTTCCCGAGGATATCACCGCTTATTATGTAATTGACACACAATCCGGCACTAACGTCCTTTCAAAGGGCCAGCCGAGCGGTTCTTATACTACAGACGCAACGGAACGTAAGTTCTACCGTCTCGATAGCGATTTCCGCTTTGATTTGTGGGGCCGTCACCATGTGCGTGCGGGCTATGATCACGAAGAAAATTCTATGACGAAGTTGACGCGCCTCACTGGTGCGGAACCTGTTCGTTATGATTACACGACTTCACCGGATGAAGATAATCCGGAAGTTCTGCTGCACGTTATCTATGAAAATCTTGGTGGTAATGTCAGCGCGGAGAACTCTGCTTTCTATATTCAGGATTTGTGGGATGTCACTTCCAATCTAAACCTGCAAATAGGTTTGCGTTCTGATGATTTCAAACAAAACAACTTGTCCGGAGAAGAGTATCTGAGTCTGACAGGCAATGTGGCGCCGCGCTTGGGCTTCTCATATGATCCGACTGGCGAAGGTAAGTGGAAGATCTTTGGTTCGTTTGGTGCCAACTTTATCCCTCCGGCAATGAACCTTGGCTATCGTGGCAAGGATTTGTATTTCGAAGAATACTTTAGCGCGCCTGCCGGCGGTTGGGTGATTGATCCGACGACTGGGCTTCCGTCCTCTATTGGCACGCCATTTGTCTGGGCCGATACAGGCTTTAATGCGGCATGTCCCGTCTCGACAATACAGAATGCTCCTGCTTTGGGTTCTGCAGCTGCTGGTGTTGAAGCTTGTAACATCCATGGAAACGGTGAGCAGGAAGGTGCTACGTCCAAGACCTCGCTTGATCTTAAGGCTACACAAGAGGATGAGTATATCCTTGGTACTACTTATCGTGTGAACGATTTATGGACTTTGGGTCTGACTTATACTCATCGGGAGTTGAAGCGCGTATCGGAAGATTTAGACTTTAATGATGCTATTATCTCTTACTTGGATGATCTTGGCCTCGATAGCTCGGCTTATGCGGGCGCAGCCAGCTACTATGTGTGGAACGTGGGGGACCACGATGTGACGATTAATCTCAAGCAACCAGTTGCTGGGCTTGCTTCACAGACCATTACGCTGACAGCGGATCAATTGGGTCATTACCATGAGCCTACTCGTGAGTATGATGCTGTTGTATTCGACTTCAAGCGAGCCTTCGACGGTAAGTGGGGGGTTCAGGGCTCGTATACTTGGTCTCGTTCTTACGGCAATTATGAGGGTACGGTTAAGTCCGATGTGGGTAACGGCGTTCAAACAGATGCCGGTGCTACGATCGCTTACGATTCTCCGGGCTTTGAAGATTACGGTACTGGCCTGCTTGGAAACGATCGTACTCATCAATTTAAGATTTGGGGCTCTTATGCTATTACCCCAGACTTCATTGTTGGTGCGAATATCCAGATCGAATCTCCGTTGCACTTCTCATGTTTGGGTGTTCACCCGACAGATCCATATGCTGGTTCGTACGGCCCTTACTCTCACTTCTGCAATGGTGAACCTTCGCCGTTGGGCAAGGGAAACAAGAGTGATTGGACTAAGAACGTAGATGTGGCGTTCCGATATACTGTTCCGGAGGGTCTTGCTTTGGGAGGAAAGCTGGTTCTCCGCGCAGATATATTCAATCTGTTTGATATCCATAGTATCGTTACTCGTCGTGTTACTTATGAGACAACAGGGCCGGGTGTGCGTAGCTTCCCATATGGTCAGCCCACCGCCTATAACACCCCACGTTACGTGCGTCTGGGCTTTGACCTGAACTACTAAGGTTAAGCTTTCGCGCTCAATTTAATAAGAACGGCGGAAGAAAACCTTCCGCCGTTTTTATATGTCTGGAAGCTGATATGTACCCATTCGCCCAAGGCCACAGGGGGTATGATTATTTCTTTTTGTAGAACAGTTCAGTTTTCTTACGTTGCTCGACGTAATGCTCCCGATTGTCTTTCAGAGCCTCGATCAGGTAGTCGATCCCATCTGTGTTAAAAACAGTAATCGACTCCTTTGTTTCATCGGCTGGGTAATCGTCGTAAACGGTAAAGCACCCGTCTTCAGAGAACATTTCTATCGTTACTTCGCGTAGAAGATCTTCGTCTTCCTCGAGCTGCCGGGCGACATATTTAAGCGTAAAAAAATGACTGTCGCGATATGCCATCAGGCCGCCTGAGTTTTGTTTTGGGTTGAGGGCTGCCAGTTCCAGGGGAGCAGCTCATCAAGACGTCGAGCGGGATGCTCTGCAATACGCGCGAGGATATCAGCAAGCCAGATCTGCGGATCGATTTTGTTCATCTTGGCGGTAACAATCAGACTGTACATGGCCGCAGCCCTTTGGCCTCCGCGATCTGACCCACAGAAGGTCCAGTTTCGACGGCCCAAAGCTATGCCTCTTAACGCTCGTTCGGCAGCATTGTTCGACAGACAGACCCGACCATCCGTCAGGAAGAGTGTGAAGGCGTGCCAGCGGCTGAGCATGTAATTCAAGGCTTTGCGCAGGTCATGCCCGTTAGGCAGCTTGGCTTTCTGATCTTGCATCCAGGGCTCCAGATCGTCGATGATGGGTTTACTTAGAGTTTGGCGTACAGCAAGGCGCTCTTCAGGACTTTTGCCATTGATGCCACGCTCGATCTCGAAGAGGGCATCGATCCGGCGCACCATTTCCATGGCAACAGGCGACAGGACGGACGGCTTCTTACCTTCGGCCTTACGGCGTGCATTCTGTTCGACGTCGGCCATGATGAAGAAGGGCCTCCTCGCATGCGCCCAGCAGGCAGCTTCTAAAATGGGCCCGGGACTTCGCCCCGGTTTATAAATTTCACCATACCCGGAGTAGGCGTCGGCCTGGAACAGACCTTTAAATTTAATCAGATGCGCTTGAGGATGTTCTCCACCGCGATCGCGGGAATAATAGAACATGGCCGATGGTGGCGACGTGCCCCCGAAGGGCTTGTCGTCTTTTACATAGCCCCATATTCGGCCCGTAATCGTCTTCCCCTCTGCCAGAACAGGCACTGTGGTGTCATCGCCGTGTAAACGCTCGGCCTTGAAGGTGTGCGCCTCAACCAGTCGGATCAGAGGCGCCAGCGCCAGACAGCTGGCGCCAACCAGATCAGCGACCGTTGACAGGCTGATCGGTACCCCTTCCAGCGCATAGCGCTCAATCTGACGATTGAGAGGTTGGTGCTGACCGAACTTCTCGAACAGGATCATGGCTATAAGGCTGGGGCCGGCCCACCCCCGTGGAATGGTATGGAACGGCGATGGCGCCTGGCTGATTTTCTCGCAATCCCGGCATGAGAACTTCTCGCGTACGGTTTCAATGACCTTCCACGTGCGCGGAATAGATTCGAGCGTCTTCGTGACATCTTCGCTGAGCTTGCGCAGACGATCGCTGCCACAGCAGTCGCAGACGGTTGGTCCAGGCACAACGACGCGTTCGCGAGGCAGGTGTTCTGGGAAGTTTAAACGGGTATGAGGCCGGCTGCGCGTAAAGCCAGCCACATGCGTCGCTTTTGAGACCGCCATCTCCGCCAACAGCTCGGCTTCCGTCGCTGTGGCCTCAAGCTCTTCAAAGGTCATTTCAAGCTGATCGGTCAGGCGGGCCGATCGTTCAGATGTCTGGCCATGGATTTGCCTCTGAAGCTTCTCGATGACAAGCTTCTGGTGGGCGATTATCGCCATATCCTCAGCTGCCTTGGCCTGAGCCACAGCGTATTCCGCCGCAAGGGTGCTGTGAGACGCCGATTTATGCCTTAGGGCCTCTTCAGCTGCCAGCCGTTCTGAGCGCGCTAATACCAGCTCCGCCCGTAGGGCAGCGACATCATCCGGCAAGGCGTCCAGGGCGTGATCCATATACAGGAATGAATCATAAATCCCTTTCCCTGTATAGGGTTTTCGCTATATTTGATTCAACATGCTGTGACCTTAAATCCTAGCCGGCGCTGGTCGGTCGCCAGCTATGTTGGGGATTTCTCCACTCAATACCTTCGAGCAAAAAAGACATCTGACCGCTCGTCAGCTGGATCGCGCCGTCAACGGTTGAAGGCCAGATGAAGCGTCCATGGTCCAGTCTTTTGGTATAAAGCGACAGCCCAACCCCATCATGCCAGATCGCCTTAATCAACCGACCACTACGCCCCCGGAAGACATAGACATCGCCGGCGAAGGGCTGTCGGTGAAGATGTTCCTGGACCAACAAGGACAGTCCAGTCATGCCTTTCCTCATATCGAAGTGACCTGTGGCAATCCAGATTTTAGCGCCCGAACCGATGGGGATCATCGCAAGCTCTTCATGATCGCCGAGACCAGTTCAAGAGAAGCCCCAGCGCCAATGCTCACACGAGCGCCGATTTTGAAGTCGACTGTTATCAAACCCGCGCCTGACTCTGACCCAGCGCCCGCCGGCCCATCCGCAAGTATAGCGGGACTGAAAGAAACGCCGCTGCTGGCCGCCAGAAACTGATCCCGCCATCTGTAAATCAGGCTTGTCGCCACATCGAACTGCCGGGCAACCTCTGCCACGCTCGAACCAGGCGAAAACGCCAGAGAGACAATCTCGCGACGCTGACTATCATGCCATTTAATTGAGTCCGCAGCATTTTTTGTATTTTTTACCTGACCCGCATGGACAGGGTTCGTTTCGGCCCACCTTCGAAGCGTGGGCCTGTTGCGGCTTAGCAAATGGGTTTTCTTGAGATTTCATGCGTGCGCCGTGAAGGGCAAGCACTGCCGAAGGAATCAGGTCAGGCGCTTCATCATCGAGGTGGGCCAGGGCTGGATTTTCGATATTATCGCCTTCGTCTGCAATGTTTCCAAGGGTCATAAGGATGGCCGCGGCCGTGGAGATATCCTCGTCTCGGCTGTGTACGTAGGTCTGCCAGGATTTCGGCCGTAATCTGATGGCTGTCATAAATCCGCAGGCCCATCTCTCCCACATGATAAAGTCGTCATCATCCTCGAAGCCATCGAAGATTGGCACATAACGGCCCTTTTCCAGATCAGCGATGATCTGGTTATAGTGATACATAACCAGATTTATTGTCTCCTGGATATCCGCATCATTTTTGAACACTGGGCCTGATGTGTGGGGGCCGCCATCCCAAATGCAAGGCAACCATTCACTGGGAGGGATAAAATCCGGCGAGACAATAACCCCGGCCAGTAATCCGTCCAGTTCGGACAGAAGCAGAGCATCAAGCTTGCCTAGCTTTTCGTCCAGGCGCCGAAGTTTAGGAGATAGATTTGACACGTGGCTTATAGTTCCAGGGCAGCAATTCGTGAAGGTTTTCCTCGGGGTAATCCTTGATCCGTGCCAGGACGTCCGTCAGATAGATCTCCGGATTAAGGCCGTGCATCTTGGCGGTTTCGATAATGGTCAAGACATTGGCGATGCGCTCGCCACCGTTGTCGGACCCGGCGAAGAGCCAATTTTTTTTTTGCCGATTCCAATAGGACGGATTGCCCGCTCAGCGATGTTGTTGTCGATCTCGACGCGACCATCATCGATGTAGACGCTGAGGGCGTCCCACCTGGACAGGGCATAGCGCATGGCCTCAGCCAGCTTTTGTTTCTGAGGAATTGTCGACAGCATATCTCTGATCCAGACCTTCAGATCCGCAAGCAGAGGCTTGGCGTGCTGCTGGCGTAATGTGCGGCGTTCATCCGCCGTCATGCCACGGATCCGCTCCTCGATATCGTAGAGCGCACCGATCCGCGTTAAGGCCTCCTCAGCCAGAGGTGATGCCTTCAGCTTGATGACGTCATGGAACTTGCGACGCACATGCGCCATGCAGGCAGCCTCAATGATCTGATTGCCATATAACTTTTTGTACCCGCCATATCCGTCGGCATGCATAACACCGGTAAAGTCGGCGAGATGGTCGGCCGGATGCGCGCCCTTGCGGTCGGGGCTGTAATAATAGGCCACAGCCCTCGGATTTTCGTAAGCGTAAGCTGCTCCCCGTGTTTTCTTTAGGCCTAAAAAGTTCGAAAATGCCCTGTTTTATAAACGGGGATATGAACTTCTATGGCTACGCCTATGCGTGCGACTAGAAATAGTCAATTTGTGGAACTTGTTGCCAGCGGTGTCGTCGGTCGGGTTCGGAGAGACTGGCCTGAAGACTTCAAAGCCGAGATGGCGTCGCGATCTATGATGCCAGGGGTAAACGCGTCGGCGCTTGCGCGTGAGATTGGCATCTCGCCGTCGCAGTTGTTTGGATGGCGTCGGTTCTGCCGGGAACGAGGGCTGGTTAGTGAGGGCAACCCGGATAGTGGATCCCACCGCCCCCTACGTGACGAGATTGGCTCTATTGAGATTGAAGTTAGCGGCCTGGTCGTGCGTTGCAAAGGCCCTATCGATGAGCAGTCCCTGAGCCTAGTGATACGCGCGGTGCGCGCAGCATGATCCCGACCGGCGTCAAGGTATTGCTGTCGGCCCAGCCGATTGACTTCCGTAAAGGTATGGATGGGCTACTGGGGCTGGTTCGGGATGCGGGGCTCGACCCCTTCAATGGGACTGTTTACGTCTTCCGCTCTAAACGGGCTGACCGGCTGCGGATGGTCTGGTTTGATGGCACAGGGGTTTGCCTGGTCTCAAAGCGTTTGGAGACGGGAGGGTTTTGCTGGCCAAGGGTAGGCCAGGCCCGGATCCGCTTAAACCAGGCTCAAGCGCAAGCCCTCGTCGATGGGCTTGACTGGAAGCGGGTTCATCCGGAAAGGGTGGTACGCCCGAGCCTTACGGGGTGAGAAAATAGGCGCATAATGCAAAGAAAAGCCATGCAAATAAGGGGTTTGCGTGGTATAAACTGTTCATGTCGGACCCCACGATTATCCTCCCGAAAGATCCAGCGGCGCTAATGGCGTTCGCTCTGGAAATGGCCCAAAAGGCCGCTCGGGTAGAAGCGCTGGAAGCGGAGGTAAGCGTCTTGAAGGGGCGTGAAGACGCCCTCAATCAACGTCTGGATCGCCTTAACGACATACTCAAAATCTTCAACCGTGGTCGCTTCTCGCGCAAATCCGAGTCTCTACAGACGCCGCCTGCGAAAGATGACGAACAACTCGTCCTTCTGTTTGAAGAGGTGTCCACCGGCGTTGGTGCGCTTGAGGCCGAAATCCGCAAGGGGCGGGCAAAATCCTCCGCATCGCCTTCACGTCCCCGTAAAAGCCTGCCGGCGCACCTTGAGCGCGTCGAGGTCGTCATTGAGCCGGAGGAACCGGCAGAGCACGCGGGCAAGATGAAGGTTCGCATCGGTGAAGACCGGAGCGAACGCCTGGACGTGCTGCCGGTGACCTACCGGGTTATCGTCACTGTCCGGCCTCGGTATGCCTATAAGGACAAGACAATCGATGGGGTCCTTCAGGCCAGGGCACCGAACCATATTGTAGAGGCCGGTCTGCCAACCGAGGGCCTGTTGGCACATATCGCTGTCGCCAAGTACGCTGATGGTCTGCCGCTCTATCGCCAAGAAGCGATCTTCGCCCGGCAAGACATCGAGGTCAGCCGGCAGGTGATGGCCAGTTGGATGGGAGTTGTGGGCTTCGAGCTGACCACCTTGCACGCTTATATGATGAAGCAGCTTCTCAAGGCTGAGCGTTTGTTCGCCGATGAGACGGTTCTGCCGACCCTGTCACCCGGAAACGGGAAGGTGTTACACAACTATCTCTGGGCCTATGTGAAAGACGACCGCCCCTTCGGCAGAGGTGACCCGCCGATCGTCGTCTACCAGTTCGAGGACGGTCGCTCCGGCGACCGGCCAAAGCGCCACCTTGCCAGCTTCAATGGCGTTCTGCAGGTCGATGGCTATACGGCCTATAAACAGCTTGAAAAGGCGCCAGACGTCAATGCTGGCATCCGGCTTGCCGGGTGCTGGGCGCATGTCCGCAGAAAGTTTTACGACCTGCATGCCAATAAAAGCTCGGCCGTAGCCACCCAGACGGTTGAAATCATGGCGGCGCTTTGGCGCCACGAAGACGAGGTTCGTGGCCAGTCACCCGAGGTCCGGGCCGCATACCGTCTGGCACACAGTGAGGCCGTCGTCGATGATCTCTTCAAGCTCTGGGAAAAGACCCTACCCCAGCTCTCTCAAAAATCATCAATGGCAGTGGCGATTAAATACGCTCTGAGACGCCGCGAGGTTCTGGAGAGGTTCCTTTATGACGGGCGTATAGAACTCGACTCCAATATCGTCGAACGCGCCATAAGGCCTCAGACGATGAGGGATTCATTGTGCATTCTTTCTTCAAGTGTTTGTAAACATTGGAAGCGTGTCCGGGTCCGTGGTGCGACACGGGGCGGTCTTCCGGGCCAACGCCGCTTTAACCGCGTCCGAGGCCAGGTCAGAGCTGCGGATCTGATGTGGCGCTCCGGGAACAACTTGCTCCGCCGCCAGGATCCCGTGCTTGATGAGACGCCGGATCACGTGGCTGGTTACGCTTAAAGCCTTCGCGGCTTCCGCCATGGTCAGCCACTCACCATCCTTATCTGCGGATCGGTAGGCGTGGATTCCCCTTACGCGGCGAACGGAAGAGACACGGTGGGCCGTCCAGGTTTTGCCCTGACCGGTCGGCAGCCCCATCCGATTGAGCGACGCGGCGATATGCTCGTCAGACCAGCGGCCAGCCATGCTGCGCATCACGGCCAAAGCGTCGTCAGCGGTTGCACAACCATGCTCACCGCTTTTGGGCTTTCGGACGCGCAGTTCGGAGTGCTGACCTCCTCGCCAGTGGATCGTGAGCACGACATCACGTACAGCGTCATCAACATCGACGATAATGTCTGCGATCAAAGCCCTCAAGAGCTGCTGACGCGCGCGCATAGTCACGTCGGGCGCATTCCAGGCTGCGGCCAGGTTCTCGGCCATGTTGGCAAAGGCGCTGGGATCGACTTCTATGACAGACGGCTTATCAACGGGTTGCCGCCCTTCGATATCGCGCAGACGGCGCAGTGCGCCTTCCCAGTTCTTCTCGAGTTGGGCAGCGATCAGGCGGTTGTCGGGATCGCAGGCGGCATATCGCCGTTCAGCAATCTTCGCCTCGTACCGCGCTTGCTGGAGCTCAAGATCCAGGACCTGGCGCTGCTCTTCCTGTCGTTCCCGGTGCATCCGCTCGGCCTCAAACGCGGCTTCGATCGCTAAAGGTTCTACCGCACGCAGCAGTTCAGATGCAACCGCCGCATCCACTCTTAGTCCTCCGAAGGTCATACATCGCTGCAATCCCATCATCAAATTAGGTTTGTCGCAGCGATAAACTGGGCGGCTCATCGGGTTCCCGGTATAGGCGACGCTGAGTCTCCGCCCACATTGTCCACACGTAATTATGCCTGACAGCAGCGCCCTTCCGCCACGGCCAGATTTTACGCCTCCTGCGCGACCGTAGTTGTTGAGCGCCAACTGCTTTTGATTCCGCTCATAGTCGTCCCAGGCGATATAGCCTTCGTGATGATCCTTGATCATCACCTCCCAAGTTCCCTCCGGTTTGCCATGGCCGTAGCTCTTGCGGGCACGTCCCTCGACAATCGACACGCGCTTCTCACTTTTTCCATAGACATAGACGCCTGCGTAGAATGGATTTTTAAGCACTCCGATCACATTGCGATAGCGGATCGGCAGCCAGACGCAGTTCGTCATGCGTCCCTCGTCCGAGGGGCGTGGGAAGTGAATCTGGTCAACCGTCATCGACAACAAGACCTGCCTGGCGCTGCCAAGCTCCTTGAACCTTGCAAAGATAATCCTGATGACCTCTTGAAGGCGACGGTCAGGGTCGAAGCCCAGACCTGCCTCACGGTGCCAGATATAGCCGAAGGGTACCGACAGACGCAGCTCACCTCGGTGGGCTTTGGATCTGGCGGCATCGAGCATCCGCGTCTTAAGAACGCCCAACTCGAACTCGCTGATGCTGCCCTTCATGCCGAGAAGAAGGCGATCGTTGGGCAGGCATGGATTGTAGGTGCCATCATGATCGATGACACGGGCCTCGACGAGCCCACATAGCTCGAGCAAATGGTGCCAGTCGCGCCCATTCCTGGCGAGCCTGGATGCATCCAGGCAAAGGACAGCACCAACCTTGCCGGCACACAACAAAGCGACCAGGCGATCAAAGCCTGGGCGCGCCACCGTCCCACTGGCAGACCGACCGAGGTCATCGTCGACCACTTCAATGTCGGCGAAGCCATGGCGCCGCGCAATATCGACGAGATCATACTGCCGTCGCTGGCTCTCCAGGTTCGTCATGACTTGGGACTGCGTCGACTGGCGGACGTAGACGACCGCCTTGCGCATTAGAAGCGAAGCGGGGATGAGGTCATTGCCGGTCATCGACGGCCTCCTCGACAGCCACTCCGGCCGCTTGCATCAATATCCGCGCAAGGGTCAATCGGGCCTTCGCCCGCTCTGCCGCGCTTAGCCCGTCCAGCATGCGGGGTTCGAATATCAGGCTCATTTGCGCGCCTTTGGTCGGCGCGGGTACCTTGTACTGTCTCATCGACGTCCTCCCTTGCGATTCCATTCTCGCGCGGGGAGTTTGCGACAATGGCCGCCTGGCTGACCAGCCGCTTCAAGTCGGACAATGCTACGAGGTCAACTTGCGGCGCACCAAGCCTCATGTCCGCGCATGCTATAGGATCGATCATCCGGCCCGGAATGGAAACGACCGTCCCAACCGGGCCGAGAATTTTTAAGAACAGTCCGTTCGCACGTTTCTCGATGCGCCGTACGTTGACCCTATTGCGAAAATAGGGATGCCAACGATAATGGACTTCAACTTCTTCGCCTATATGGGCAGAATGGACGGGCGATGACCATCACACGGAAAAATGCCCTCTTCGCCGGTTCTGACGGTGGCGGGCGCACTTGGGCGACGATCGCCTCCCTTATCCAAACCGCCAAGATGAATGGCGTCAATCCTCAGGCCTGGATGACACAGACGCTCGAGCGTATCGCCAACGACTGGCCCGTCTCACGCATCGACGAACTCACGCCCTGGAACTTCAAGCCAGACGCGGCGTAAAAACCGACCCACAAATCTCAAAAACCGCAACATGGGGACGCATTTACGCTTACGGTCGAGCTCCGCTTGGGCGAAATAAGCGCTGGCCTTGCGCAATATCTCGTTGGCCTGCCGCAGCTCCCGGTTCTCGCGCTCCAGGGCCTTCATCTTCTCAGACAGATCAGTCGGGACGCCGGCGCGCTTGCCGCTATCGACCTCGGTCTTCTTGATCCAGTCGTTCAAAGTGCCCGGCGCACAGCCGATCTTCTGAGCCACCGACAGGATCGCCGTCCATCGGGAAGGGTAATCGGCTTCATGATCCAGAACCATCCGCACAGAGCGTTCGCGGACCTCGGGGGAAAATTTATTCGTCGTTTTGTTTGTCATAGCCCTATCCTACTATTGAGTTAGGGCCTCCGGCAAACCCGGGGCGGTTCACCCCTCCGGTAGGCGTCGGATGATATTGATGTCATTCTGGTGCTCCATCAAACCGAGGAGGTAGCCATGTCTGAGATTTGTGTTTTGGCAATCGATCTTGCCAAGAGGGTATTTCAAGTTTGTGCGACAGATCGTTCTGGGTCGCCAGTGTTCAACTGTAGTGGTGTTATAAGACATCGGGTGGTCTCCTGATCAGGGGTTGGTCTCAGCAACCAAACCTTCCCATCAGGAGGGCATCACAGCCAACACGCACTCCTCTCCCGCCTCAGCGGGTTCGTTCAATCCTAAAAATATATACCGACAAAAATTCGTCCACACGGCCTAGAAGAGACAATCATAGTAAAAGCGCCCGTGGCTAATGCCAGGGCGCTTTTATTATGCTCTTTGAGCGGGGGCTTACCGTATCGTAGGCTGGTAAGGCTCCGGTGCAAGGATGGTGGCGCCTTGTTCGCGCAGGCGCTGGTCGGAGATTTGCGACATGACGGCTTCGGCCTTCGGATCGCTCATGGCCCAGCCGAGGAACGACAGAGCCTTGAGGCCGCTTATGCCGGCGTGAACGCTGTCACGCGTGGCGCCGAAAAGACCTGGCTGCGTGCCATAGTTCACCAAACGGAAGTCCGCCTTGCTGTCGATCTTGGCCAGCCCTTTGGCAACATCAACGGCGTCGTAGAAACCGCCGAGTTTATCGACCAGTTTCAGCCCCAGCGCCTGTTCGCCGGTCCAGACGCGGCCCTTGGCGATTTCGCGCACCGTAGCTTCGGGCAGTTTACGGCCGGTGGCGACGTGCGTGACGAAACCGTTATAGATCTCGTCGATCCAGCCGGAGATTGCCGCGCGCTGCGTCGAGCTGAAGTTTTGTGACTGGCTGAAGGCTTGGCTGTAATCGCCACCGACCGAGATGTCGCGGCTATCGATGCCAAAGCGGCCCAGGGCATCGCCGATGGCGAACTTACCGCCAAAGACGCCAATCGAGCCGGTGAGGGTGCTTGGATTGGCTACGATGGACGAGGCGCCGGCCGATACCCAATAGCCCCCCGAGGCGGCGTATTCGCCCATGGAGACGACGACCGGCTTGCCGGCGGCCTTGGCGGCCTGCATGGCCTGCGAAATCTGTTCTGATGCCGTATCCGAGCCGCCGGGCGACGACACCCGGAACACGATAGCCTTTACGCTCTTGTCCTTGGCGGCCTTGTAGAAGGCGCCGGCGATCTCGTCCGAGACCATATTAGATTCGCGGCTGGTCAGGCTGTTGCCGCTGCCGGCGCGGCCGGTCACGATCGCGCCTTCGCCATCGATCACCGCGATAACATCGCCACTGTAGGAGGGCGAAATCGTGCGCTCATAATCGGAGATATCCATGATCTTGGCACCATCCCCTGCACCCTTGAGCGCTGCATCCTCGGCTTCCTGAACCTGACCGAGCTTGTCGACCAGACCCAGCTTAAGCGCTTGCTCGGCGGCGTAGGGGCCGGCTTCCAGCGTCGTTTGCAACTTGCCAGCGTCGGCGCGGCGATCAGCCGCTACATAGCCGATCATCGACTTGTAGATGCTGCCCATCCAGCCCAGGGTGGCTTCGCGGTGGGCTGGGGTATAATCGCTGTAAAGATAAGGGTTGACCGCGTTCTTGAATTCGTAGCGCTGCTCATATTCCGCCTTGATGCCATATTTGTCGAAGGCGCGCTTGAGGAACATGGTCGAAGTCGAGATACCGGTGACCTGGAAGGAACTGTGCGGCTGCATCCATAGATTGCCCGAAGAGGCGCCGAGCATGTAGGAGGCCACGACCATGGTGTCAGGGTAAAGGCCCTGGCTGTGGGCAATCACCGGCTTGTTGGCGCGGCGGACGTAGATGATGGCGTTACGGATTTCTTCGGCAGCCGATGGCGACATGCCGCCTTCTGGCAGGCGAATGAACACGCCCTTGACCTTGGCATCGTCAGCAGCGTGATGCAGGGTGGTGACGACATCGAGCGTGGACAGGCCGCTGCCGGTGATGAAGGAGAGGGGCGAGTTTTGGCTTTGGTCGGTCATCTTCTGACGCAAATCCAGCGACAGCACGACGGCGTTCGGCACCGTGGGCTTCGAGGCAGCCACCACCCAGGCGATAAGGCCTATCGGCAAGGCGACAAAGACAAGGGCGAGGGCCGTAACGACCGCCGCCAGCGTGATAAAGAACTGTTTCATGCGTAACCCAAAGCCCCCCGTATCTATTCAACCTTGCAGCATAAACTTTAATGCCCGCAGGTCAAATGAAGTCGCTGTCATACTCGTGTGCGGAAGGGCCCTTGTGACTGTCCTGCATCCCTTATGTAGGGAGAGATACGTGATTGGCTAGAACTTGGTACGGCCGGGATGTTTGCGTGTTGCCGGACGATCGTGTGCATGTTGCGAGTCACCCTGACAGTGAGGACAGGACTGGCCCTTGATGTAGCTCGGCTGTTGCTGGTCGTCGGCCGTCAGGGCGTGGTCGCAATGCAGGCACAAGACTGCGGTTTGTGAGGGCTGAAGTTGGTGATCGACGGCAATGCGCTCGTCAAAAACAAAACATTCGCCATCCCAAAGCGATTGCTCTATGGGCACATCTTCGAAATATTGCAGGATGCCGCCTTGCAGATGATAAACGTCCTCGATGCCCTGATCGATCAGCCATGAGGTATATTTCTCGCAGCGGATGCCGCCGGTGCAGAAGGTGGCGACCTTCTTGCCTTTCAGCGCCTCGGCATTGTCGCGTGTCCATTGCGGCAGGTGCTTGAAATTGGGGATGTTGGGATCGATAGCCTTCTTGAACGTGCCCAGATTGACCTCATAATCATTGCGCGTATCGATAATCACCACGTCGTCACGGCTGATCAGGTCGTTCCAATCCCGCGGTGCCACGTACTGACCGAATTTTTTCATCGAAACCGGTTCGCCCAAGCCGATGGTTTCCTTTTTCAGCCGCACGCGCACCTTACCAAAGGGCTGGTAGGCAGCGTAGGATTCCTTCCAGATGATTTTGGCGCCGATCAGGTCGTTTTGCAGATAGTCTAGAAAGGTGTCGATGGCCTCGCGTGTACCTGCCATGGTGGAGTTGACCCCCTCGGCGGTGATCAGCAGCGAACCTTTGATGCCAAGCGCGCTCAGGCGCTCGAACAAAGGTTCGCGCATGGCTTCGAAGTGCGGGAAGTCGAAGAAATGATAAAAGGCGGCAATGACGAAGGTCGTGTCGCTGTCAGGGTTTTTCGCGGTCTCAAACATGGCGCGCACGTATCACATTTTACAGAAAGCGCCAATCGCCAATGCGTCAGAGCGTTGCGGCCTTCTGTCGCAAACCTGTAAGGCGCAACGGATTTTGAATTTGTTCACATAAAAAGGGCAAACAGAGGCATGTCTCGGCGAAAAAGTTGTTGCAGGGGATTGCTTTGCGTAAAACCTTGCGCTATCTCCACGCCTCTCGCGACGACATACTTTGCTTCGCGGGACCAGCTAGATGCTGGGGAATGGTGTAATGGTAACACTCCGGTTTTTGGTACCGTCATTCTAGGTTCGAGTCCTAGTTCCCCAGCCAATTCTGCTATTCTGAATTACCTGACCTAGTGTTGTGACTCTAACGCCTGTCGCCCCCTGGCGACCTTTTCAAGAATGTCTGTAGCGGATTTGGTCCAAACGAAGGGCTTTGGATCGGCGTTGTGATGATCGAGATAGTCTTGAATTGCGCCTTCGAGTTCGGCGACACTCTTGAACACGCCGCAGCGGATGCGATCGCCTGTTATCAAGCCGAAAAAGCGTTCGACCTGATTGAGCCAGGACGCCGAAGTGGGGGTGAAATGCATGTGGAAGCGAGGATGTTTGGCCAGCCATGCTTTGACCGCCGGATGCTTATGGGTGGCATAGTTGTCGGCGATCAGGTGCAGGTCGAAGCCCTTGGGCGTGCTGCGGTCGATGAGTCGAAGGAATTTGAGCCATTCCTGGTGCCGATGACGTTTCATGCATTCGCCGATCACCCTGCCGGTGGCGACATCGAGGGCGGCGAACAGTGTCGTCGTGCCATGCCGCTTATAGTCGTGGGTCATCGTTCCCGCCCGCCCCTTCTTCATTGGCAGGCCCGGTTGGGTGCGGTCCAGCGCCTGGATCTGTGACTTCTCATCGACCGAGAACACCAGTGCCCGGTCCGGCGGATCAAGATAGAGACCGACGACGTCCGTCACCTTCTCGACGAACTGCTTGTCGTTCGACAGTTTGAACGTCTTGGTCAAATGGGGCTTGAGCCCATGCGCGCTCCAAATGCGCTGTACGCTGGTGTGGCTCAGACCCACCGCCTTGGCAAGCGTGCGCGCGCTCCATTGCGTGGCAGCCGGTGGCTTCTGTCGCAGCGTCATCTCGACCACACGCGCAATGACTTCGGCGCTCAACGGCGTCTTACGGCCAGGCCGGGTCGCGTCGCGCCCAAGCCCATCGACACCCTGCTCAAGATAACGATCGCGCCAGCGGTAGGCCGTCTTCTTGGTCTTGCCCAGCGTCCGCACAATCGACGCCAAACTCGCCGCGTCCGCCCACATCAGCACGATCCGCGCACGCCAAACAAGCTTCTGCGGCGTGTTCCGGTCCGCCACCCAACCTTCCAACCGCACCCGAGCCTCAGGCGACAGCAACAGCCTTTTGTCCATGTCCATCGACACAAACTCGCATATTTGCAAGATCAAGGGAATCCATCCGTTGATTCCGCAACACTAGGAGCCCGTCCGAGTAACCAGTTTTGGGGTTAGGTATTTTTTGATTTGGTTCGGCAATATCGGGCCCGGCCATTTTTTCGTTGCTGCCAGTCTGTTCAGAAGGTGTTTTGTCTTTAGGTTGCCTTGGCGAGCTTCAGGATGTTGTGAACGGTACAGATCATTGCCCATTCGGCGGATACGTTTTCTATGCCTCGCATTAGAAACTGACGAAAGCCTCTGGCGTGTTTGATCTGGCCAAACACAGGTTCTACCGTCTGCTTTCGTAAACGGTATGGACTTTCATAGCCGCCTTCGCGCAATCGTTTGCGCATCTCTTCCGTTTTGGGCGTTTTGGCCCGGCCGCCATCCGCAGCCGGGCTGTTATGCTTTTGACGTCCGGTTGCAATAAAGGCGTCTATTTTCCGATTTTCCATGGCCGCTATATTGGCTTCGGAGCAATAGCCTGCATCAGCCGATAATTCGTCTGGAGCCTTGCCAGTATTGGCAATAATGGCGTCAACCATAGGCACCAACTGGGTGCAGTCGGCGGCGCAGTTGTTTAAGTCATGCGCCAATATGATCTGAGCCCTGGCGTCCACGGCCACCTGGGCATTATAGCCTTGGATAAATCCATCACGTCCCAGCATGATTTTGCTATCAGGGTCAGTGAAGTTCCGTTGTGTCTTATCGGATGGCATACCTTCGGGCGTTTTCGGCTTGGGTCCACGCTTCTTCCCGGATGATGCTGGTGGGCCGTCTGGATCTTCCGGGTCTTTTCCGGACTTTGCCGCTTCAGCCTTTTTGTTCTCAGACTTTGCTTTGGCCTCGGCCTCAAGGGCGGCTCGTGCCTCCTTGATTTTCGCCAGCCTCTTTTCCTTCGAAGTCATCCAGTCTGGCGTTTCATCGCCACGCTTGTCACCAAACTCTGCATCTTCAGCGGCATCTGCAGCTTCTGCGGACTTAAGCCAACGCGCAACCTCAGCTTCCAGGTCAACCTCGGCGGTCTTCATCCGACCGTAGCTCATAGCCTTATTTTTTGACGCATTGGCCTTCATCTTCGTACCGTCCACAGACACATGGTTTAAGGCAACAAGACCAGCCTTACGGCATAGCGTCAACACCTGCAGGAATAGGCCGGACAACGCGCTCAAGTGACGTTTGCGAAAATCGGAGATCGTCCGATGGTCAGGACGGTTCATCGCAGTAACCGCCATAAAATCTAACCGCTCATCACACGACCTTGCCAGGCGACGAGACGAATAAATACCCCGGCTATAACCATAAAGTAGCAGGGCCGTCATCATGCGAGGATCATAAGGTGGATAACCGCGATCCTCGCTGTAAACATCCAAAATAGAAGACAAATCAAGATCTTCCCTAACCATGTCTCGGATAAAGTGAGACAGGTGACCTGCGGGAACGAATTCGTCCACAGAAGGTGGAAGAAGCTGAAGTTGGTCAACTAGCCAGGGCCGGAATGTCTTGGTGCTCATAGGAAATGAGTAAATCACCAAGACACACAACTGTCGACCAAAAACCTCAAAAAGGCTGATTACTCGGACGTGCTCCTAGTCTTACTGAGTCACAAAATTGGGGGGGATTCGCGTTTTGGGGAAATGTGCTAGCCTCGTCGATTCATAGTTTTCAGGAGAGGCTGGATGAGTGACCTTAGCACGCGATTAAGTGAAGCATCGTTTTTGGATTATGTCCATAGTCTGGTTGATGTGATCGGCCATGCCGATCGCGCGGAGCCGTTGAAGGATTACTGCCTTGGTCTGATGCTGCCTGTTGATCGCAAGAGCGTAGAGCCCCTGGCCGCTGTGACTTCGCCTTCGCGGGTTTCGGCGAAACACCAATCTTTGTTGCATTTTGTTGGGCAGGCACCGTGGTCAGACGAGGCGCTTTTGGCGCGGGTTCGCGAGAGGGTGCTTCCGCAGATCGAGCAGCATGGACCGATCAAGGCCTGGATCATCGACGACACCGGCTTTCCCAAGAAGGGGAGGCACTCAGTTGGCGTAGCGCGGCAATATTGTGGTCAGCTCGGCAAACAGGATAACTGCCAGGTCGCCGTCAGCCTGTCGGTTGCGAACGCTGCGGCCAGCCTACCGATCGCCTATCGGCTTTATTTGCCTGAGACCTGGTGCGATGATCCAGAGCGGCGGCGTAAAGTGAAGGTCCCTGAGGAGATAGGCTTCCAAACAAAGCCGACTATCGCACTTGATCAGGTCCGCACCGCTAAGGCCGCCGGTGTTGCGCCTGGGGTGGTATTGGCTGACGCTGGCTACGGAGCGGATGGCACCTTCCGCGCTGGCCTGACCACGCTTGGCCTCACCTATGTCTTGGGTGTACAGCCGACACTCAGTGTCTGGCGTCCAGGGCAAGCTCCTTTGCCTCCAAAACCTTGGAGTGGCCGGGGACGACCACCGTCGTTGCTGCAACGTAATCCCGACCACGCGCCCATCTCGGCAAAGGCGCTGGCACGGGAGCTGCCGCCCGAGGTTTGGAAAACGGTCTGCTGGCGAGAAGGTACGAATGTGGACCTGAGTTCACGCTTTACCGCGCTTTGGCTGCACCCGGCCTCCCGCGACCATAAGCTGACAGAACCCCGCCCTGAGGAATGGCTGCTGATCGAATGGCCTGAAGGCGATGAAGCGCCGCTCAAATACTGGCTTGCTACCTTGCCAGCAGACACGTCACTCGAAGATCTCGTCAGCACCGCCAAATTGCGGTGGCGAATTGAGCGAGATTATCAGGAACTCAAGCAGGAACTAGGCCTTGGCCATTACGAGGGTCGAGGGTGGAGAGGCTTCCATCATCATGCAAGTCTCTGTATCGCCGCCTACGCCTTCCTAATCTCCCGACGGGAGGCCATTCCCCCCTCAGGGCCGAACATTGCCAAGAACCTCAAAAAGCTTGACCTTCCCCAAGGTTATCGACCCCGTGGATCCCCCAATCAGGCCGGAACGCCACGTCAGGGATTCGATTGCGACCATCCGACGATGTTTGACAGTCGCCCTCAGTCGAACCCTGCAGCGATGTCCATGTTGCACCAAGCCAACAATACCTGAGAATGCCACTTTATGACGCAGTAAGACTAGCTGACCTGTTTTATTCAGCTTCCTATTAAAAGGTTGTCAGGGCAGTGCTTTCCAGAAAGCGGTGCGACGTCCATAGAGGTTGCCGAGTTTTTTCAACCATGTCTCGTGCGTATCAAAACGTCCGAAATCATCGACATGACGCGCCAGGCTTTCAGCCTCCAGATAGGTGAGGCCGGCGGCGGTGTGGGCCGGTTCGCTGAACGATATCAGACTGGCTTCGACGATCTGCCGGTGCAGCAGCAGGGCGGCCAGCGGATAGCGTGACGACAAACGGTCGGCGGCAAAGGTCACGGCTTCTGCGCTGTTACCGTCTATCTCGGATAGGCGATTGATCACGAGTTGCGCCGCGCGTTCCAGCGAGGGCCAGCGCACCAGCAGATCAAGCGCGGCATTGGCGTCAGGGAACGCCTTCGCCCCGTCAAGCGCTTCATCCTCAGCTTCGATATCATCGAAATCGGGCAGGCGTTTCAGGTAGGCGCGCAGGTAACCGCTGTCGAGCGTCTGGCGGAATTGCTCCAGCCGCAAGACTTGCGCCTCATCTTTGTAGTCCAGCACCTCCAGGGTTTGCAGACGTGCTTCTATCCATTCGGCCGGCGGCAGACCGCGACCTTGTCGTGCGCCATCTAACGCTTTGAGCGCGTCGTGCGGACGTTCGGCTTTCAGCAGACGGTTAGCAATCTGCGCGGCAGTAGCTGGCACATAGGCATCGCTCATTAGGGCGATGAAGGCGTCGACATCGCCCGCCGCGTCGGCGATAGCCAGCAGGGCAACACGCACGGATTCGGCGCGTGTCCGTTTGCGCAGGCTTTCCGACGCGGCCAGCACACGCTTGCGCCAGCGCTTGGCCGTTCTTGGTTTTGCGGTGGACGTCGCTAAGGGCTCCCTGGCTGCCGTCATGATCCTGTCGCGCAGTTGCATGAGTTGGTCGCGGTCAAGGTTCGGCGCCAGCAGGGCAATGATCTGATCGTTCTGGCCGTAGGTGTTGTTTATCTGGGACAACGCGATCTGATGCAGCAGGCTTTCGATATCGGCCTTATCGCCAGAAACAATGGTGCCTATATTCTGGCAGGCCTCCTGGAATATCTCGACCACGCCACCTGAGGCATCGCTGGTGCGCTCGATCACTGCATCGCCCAGAGCGATAAACTGCCACATCAACTCGGCGGCGTCCTGGGGCGAGGCGGTCTGCACCTGCTCGGAAATCAACCGGCGCTGCGTGTTTAGGTCACCGCGAAAGCCTTTCAGGCTGCGCCAGCCGACATTGGCGGTGGCTGCGCCTATGGCCATCAGACGTTTGCGGATCTCGTTGGTCAGCTTGCCAGGGCTTTCGCTGCCGGCCAGTTCGAGGCGCAGCCGCCGTTTGGCATTGGCATTGCCCTCGCTGATATCCATCAGAAGCTCGGCAAGGTGAGCGGCGCCGAGCGCTTCAAGGTTTTTGGCGTTGAGCGTGGTTTTGGAGGCCATGCCCTGTTTTACGTGGAGCGGCTTTTGAAAAGCAAGCGTAACCGCGTGAACTTAGCGCAGCGGATTGCGTCTGGCCGGGGCATCGGCTGGCAAGGCGATGGTGTAGGGGCTGAAGTCGGTGCGCGGGGTCGGGTAGTCGGTTGAGATATACTGCGCGCCCGAGGCCAGCGCCTTTTCAAAGCGGGTATGGTCGTTGCTGCGGGCCTCGGTGGTGGAATTGTCAGCGCGCGTGCGGACGATAAAGCCGGCCCTGACGTCGGCCTGAATGCGGTCGAACTGTTTCACCGGATCATTGAGCGTGAGGTAAGCGGCGTGATCGGCCTCCTCGCTGATGGCGTTGACGAAGATCGGTAGCCCTTCGAGCGAGGCATGGCCCCGCATATAGACTGCCACCTTGGCCGGGCCTTCATCGAGCGCGAAGAAGACCTTGCCGCGCGCTGCTTGCAGCGTGGGCCAACCGCCGGCCAGAACACCGCCGCGCAGGGTTTTGGCCGTGCCACGTACATCATCGGGCGTGATCAGCTTGTCAGGACCGAAAACCGAACGGATTTCCGCATCAAGCGCATCGAAGGCGGCGGCGTCATAGGGCAGGGGCGTGACGCCGCCGTCCGTGCTGGCCTTGCCGTCCTTAGCGTTCATCATGATCAGGATCGGCACATGATCCGGGTGATCATCCGACCAGTCGCGGATCTGCGTCAGGCAGAGGATGAAGGTGGCGCAATGGCTGCGCACATCGACGTCGGGCATATGGAGAACCTTGAAGCCCGGCTTATCCATGCCGGTGGCATCATAGGCCGCACCGCTCTTTTGCGGCAGAAGCGGGTGGGCGTAACGGCCACCTTCGGGGTCATAAAGGAAGTCGATTTCGAGTTGGCGCATGCCGAGATTAAGCTGTTGCGCCAGTGGCAGGTGTCCGTAATCGAGCGATTTGGCGCCATCCTCGGATTTGGCACGGATCATCGCCAGTTCGAGTGCGGGGATAGCTACCTTGTAGCTGTTGTGCGTCCCGACCACTTGCAGATCGTTCATGTGCAGGCCTTTGGGGGCTGCGAACTCCAGAGGCTGCGCCACGGCGGATTGAGCCATGAGACCAAGAAGCAAGAAAAGAGGGTGGCGCATGAGAACTCCGGCACGATGATGATCCGCCATAGCACTTGATCGTGACGTTATGACAAAGGCGATATGAACGGTAACTTGTGGCCGTTATGCCGACTTATAAAGTCAAAGTGTTGCCGGTAGCTATAAAAGCCTTTACGGTCGTGAAACCGTTACAAAACTGCCAAGCAGGTTTCACAAACGACACCTAACCGCGCTCCATCCCGCCAAACCTCCCCTTGGCGGCTTTTTGGAGTTCAATCTATGTCAAATCATAACAAATGGCTTCTGACGGGCGTGGCCCTCGGCGCCATGAGCCTGTCCATGCTGACCACCGCCACCCAGGCGCAGGAGACTGAAACCGCCGTCTCGGCTCCCGCCGATGAGGTCATCCAGGAAGTCGTGGTGCGCGGCTTCCGCAAGTCGCTTGGCATGGCGCGCAAACTCAAGAAAGAGTTCAACATCACCGCCGACAGCATCGTTGCGGAAGACATGGCCAAGTTCCCTGATCTGAACCTGGCGGAATCGCTGCAACGCCTGCCGGGCGTGGCGATCAACCGTGAAGGCGGCGAAGGCCGCCGCGTGTCCTTGCGCGGTCTCGGTCCTGATTTCACCCGCGTGCAACTGAACGGCATGGAAGTGCTGGGGAATGTCGACTCGCCGATGGACAGCCGCGGCCAGACCTCGCGCGATCGCGCTTTCGATTTCAACATCTTCGCCTCTGATCTGTTCAGCCGCGTTGACGTCAACAAGTCGTTCTCGGCCGAGCAGGACGAAGGCGGTATGGCGGGCACAGTCGGCCTCTATACGTCTAAGCCTTTCAACTACAGGGGCCAGAAGGCGGCCTTCTCGCTGCAAGGCGGCACCAACTCGGCCACCAAGGATTTCCAACCGCGCGTCGCCGGCATGTATTCCTATAACTGGGATGACAAGTTCGGCGTCCTCGTTTCGCTCGCCTACGGCAAGCGCAAGACCGAAGAGCAGGGCTATAACACCTATGGCGCCGGCACCCAGAAAGCCACAGCCGCCAACGTCGCCAATCTAAGCGCGGCCGATCAGGCCAAGGCGATGAATGGCGAACTGATCTTCCAGCGCGGCAACCGTCTGTCGGTCTGGGGTTCCGATCAGGAGCGCCTCGGCCTGACCACGGCCCTGCAATGGCGTCCAGTCGAGAGCCTGACCCTGACGCTCGATGCGCTCTACGGCAAGTTCACCAATGACCGTAGTGAAAACCATCTGGCGACGCGTGGTTCGGTCGGCTCGACCATCCTCGGCACGTCGATGGCGCATTCCGGTAAGAAGGCCTCGGATTTCGCCCCGCCGAGCCTGGTGTCGATCCAGTATGATAAGAACAATTCGGTCATCTATGCCGATGTCAACAACACCGTCTTCGCCACCGAAACCCGCCGTCAGGAAACCGAAAACACCTTTAATCAGGTGGTGCTGACCGGTGAGTGGAAGCCGACCGACAAACTGACCATAGAAGGTCATATCGGCAAGGAAACCTCCGACTACGATATCCCCATCTCGGACAAGTTCTATACCGAAGCGTTCGGTGGCCTAATCACCGATTATCGCGTCAGCCCTTATGAAGCGCACAATACCTACAAGTGGGACACGACCGACCCGAACAACTACCGCGCCCACGAAATCGACTTCTCGGCCACTTACCAGACGACAGAACTGGAAAACGCCGAGCTTAACGGCGCCTATGCCTTCAATGACAACCTGACCCTGAAGGCAGGTGCATCCTTCCGCGGCTTCATTAATTCGGGCTACCAGCAGGCCACGGACGACCTTCTGAAGACCGAGTGGGAAAAGGGCACGGTCGATGATCACGTCACTGATTACTACAAGGTCTTCAATCAGCATGATGATCAGTCGTGGCTGATCGTCGATTGGGATAAGGCGCTGGCGCATTACAACGTTACGCGCACGCTCGGCGCGCCGAAAGCCATCTATGAAGTCAAGGAAGATACGACTGCTGGCTATATCCAGCTCGACTGGAAGGCTTCGCTGTTCGGTAAGCCGGTGCGCGGCAATATTGGTGCGCGCAGCTATGATACCGAACTGACGTCATCGGGTACCATGGCCGTCAAGGGCATCAACACGCCGACCACGGCCACCAAGACCTATTCGGGCGTTTTGCCGGCCTTCAACGCTGTTCTGGAAGTAAGCGATAACTTCCAGATCCGTGCCGCTGCCGCGCAAAACATCAATCGTCCGTCGCTGGCCGCCTACGCCATGAACGGCTCGGTGTCCGTCGATAACGGTTACGTCAAGGTTTCGACCGGCAATCCGAACCTCAACCCCTACACCTCGGACGAGTTCGACCTGTCGGGTGAGTGGTACTTCGGTCGCGTTGGTATGCTGACGGCGGGTGTGTTCCACAAAAGCATCGACGGTTTGGTTGTCAGCCGCACCGATTATGACGTGTCCTATGCCAGCACGGGCTTGCAGGAAGGTCTTTATGAGGGGGTTACGGCCTCGACCAATGTCGATGAGTATGTCCGCTCCGTCAACCTGAATAGCGCCAAGCTGAATGGCCTGGAACTCAGCGCCCAGACCGAATTCTTCTTCCTGCCGGCGCCGTTCAACAATTTAGGCGTTGTGGCCAATGCCACCTTCATCGACTCCGAGACGATGAACGTGGTCAACAACAAGAACGTCAAGAGCCCGATCTATGGCATGTCTGACGTCAACCATAACGTAACGCTCTATTATGAAACCTCGACATGGGGCGCGCGCGTATCGTCGAACTTCCGCTCGGACTACACGATCGACAGCGGAGGTTTCAACTCGACCCAGTATATCGACGCCGCCGCCTTCTATCAGGTCACGCCGAAGATCCGCCTGACCATCGACGCGATCAACCTGACGGACGAGCGCGAAGAGCAGTATAACAGCTTCAACAACGGTTATGGCGAAGCCGGCGCCCGTCGCCTGTGGAATTCCACCACCAGCGGACGCACCGTCTTTGTCGGAGCGAACCTGCAGTTCTAAGATTTAGAATCTGATTGAAAGAAACTCCTCCTGGCGACAGGAGGAGTTTTTTTGTCTGGTGATGCGTGAACACTTGGCCTAATCAGTACGGATGCAAAGTGACATCGACCCGTTCCGCGCCATCGAGATCAGCCGTCTGGCCCACAGCCTGAAGGCCGAAGGCCGCTCGATCATTCATATGGAATTCGGCCAGCCCTCGACCGGCGCGCCGCAGGCCGCCATCAAGGTGGCGCATGAGGTGCTCGACACCGACGGTCTCGGCTACTGGGAAAGCCCGGAGCTAAAGCAGCGGCTGGTGCGGCATTATCTTGATACCTACGGCGTCAGCGTCGAGCCCGAACAGTTCATCCTGACCTGCGGCGCGTCGCCGGCGCTGGTGCTGGCGCTGATTTCGAGTTTCTCACCCGGCGAGCGCGTCGCCTTGGCGCGTCCGGGCTATGTCGCCTACCGCAACTCACTCAAGGCGCTGCATCTGGAGCCGGTGGAAATCCCGTGCGATGCCGCCATGCGGTTTCAGCTTACCGCCGAAAGCCTCGCCGTGCTCGATCCGGCGCCGGATGGCGTAATCATAGCCAGTCCGGCCAACCCAACAGGCACTATTTTGCCGGCGGGTGAACTGGCGGCGATCGCCGAAGTCTGCCGTGCACGCGGCATCCGTATCATCTCCGATGAGATTTACCACGGTCTGAGCTATGTCGGACCGGCGCATTCCATGCTCGAATACGCGCCCGAAGCGCTGGTGGTCAACAGTTTCTCCAAATATTTCAGCATGGTGGGCTGGCGGTTGGGCTGGCTGCTGGTGCCGAAAGACCATGTGCATCGTGCCCGCGCCTTTGTCGGCAACCTGTTCCTGACCGCGCCCTCGCTCAGCCAGCACGCCGGTGTGGCGGCGCTCGATAGCCATGACGAACTGCAGGGGCATGTCGCCGTCTATACCCGTAACCGCGAGTTGTTGCTGGCGGCCCTGCCGGCGATGGGCCTGACCACTATCGCGCCGCCTGATGGCGCATTTTACGTCTATGCCAGCATTGCTCGCCTGACCGATGACAGTCTGGAATTCTGCAAGCGCTTGCTGCTGGAAACGGGCGTGGCCACCGCGCCCGGCGTCGATTTCGATCCGGACGAGGGCCGCCGCTTCATCCGCTTCAGCTTTGCGGTCTCGACGCCGGAGATCGAAGAGGCGATCCGCCGTCTGAAGGTCTATTTCACCTCTATAAACACCGGATTGGCGTAGACCCACAGGTCGGGCCACGGGTTTTCGCCGATCGGATCTTCCTTTGGTTCCAGTTCGTCGGTCGAGGTACCGCGCAGGCGGATATAAACGCTTCTGCTGGCCGTGAAGCTGTAGCTAAGCGTGATGATCTCGCCGTTCTGTTGCCAGTCGGCAGACGTAAAACGCCTGACCACGCGGGTGGTCGGATGGCTGTCAGCGGGCTTCCCGGTGATATCGCCCATGATCAGGTCGATGCGCTTCAGGGCCGCCTTATCACCATTGGCGTTGCTACCGGCCGGATCGCGCAGGCGGACCTTCACCGTTACTGTCTGGCTAGGCTTGACCTTGGCCGTGCCGCCGATATCGGCGCCGGAGACGTCCATATCCAGTTCGCTGACCAGATCGCCGGTGGTGAGGAAAACCCGGCCATGCCGCAGACCGTCCAAAATATCCTGGGGCGTGCGGCGTGCCAGAACCCAGGTCTTGGCGTATTGACCGGGCCAGAAATCTTCGCCGCCATCGGCGATATTGCGGTGCGAATCCGACGAGGCGGTGATCCAGAAGCGTCGGCCTTCGCCCAGCAGACCGTCCCAGACGCCACCGACTGTGGCGGTCATGGCATCGAAGCCGCCGAAGGTCGGTGATTTGACGTAGTAGCCGCGTTTGCGCAGGGTTTCCTGCGTGACACCCGGTTTGAGCGATGTGCCCTGATGGCCGGGTGCGCCTTCCATGCCGACGGCGATCTCTGGCGCCGTATCGTTCCAGGCACGCAATTCAGCCGGTGTATGGCCGTTATAGTCGGTCAGTCCATTGGCGGAACGCGACGGATGGTTGGCGATCACCAGCGCTTCGGGCGTCAGGGTGCGCATCTCGTGCAACATGTCGAGCATCTTCGCCGTGGTGTCGCGCGCGGGATCATCGACCTCGTCCTTGGCGTAGGCGCTCTCCAGATGGCGTAAGGTCTCGCGCTCGCGGTTGTCCAGCGGCATGATTAGGCTGGCATGGTCACCACCGGGTGTGTCCAGTTCCATGCCGTAGAACTGGATGACCTCAGGCACGGAGACCCGTGCCGCCGCCAGTTCCGGCCAGGCCTGTTCGAAGCGCTGCTTGGACAGGTTAAGGCCGCCGTGATCGATCGCCGCCATCCATGACAGGCCATAGGTGCGCGCCATCTCGGCATTCCTGGCCATGGGATAGATGCCATCGGTGCCCAGTGTGTAGACGCCGTCTTTGTAGCGGCCGGAATAGCGGCTGTGGACGTGGTGATCGCCGGCCAGCCATTGGCGCTCTTCAGCGTGGGCCGTCATGGCCATCAGGGAAGCGCCCAGCAGCGCGATCATCAAACGGGACATGGACTTCCTTTGATACAAAAAGGAATTTGTAGGCCGCGCCTGTTACAGCTATGTGACGCGTCATAACAAACGCGGCACCAAGCCTGCGTGGACAAGGCTAAATCTCAGTTTATCAAGTGGCAGGTCGTGTGTCGTCTTTGGCAAGCGCACTTGGTTTAAGCACACGGGGCAGGGCGGCGCCCAATATGCCCAGCATCTCAGGGCCATAGGCCGAACCGTTGGCTTCGAATTCAGCCTGGGTGATGCGCTCGTGGCCTTGCGCGCCGAAGAGCACGACCTCATCGTCCAGATGCAGCGCATTCGGTCTGTCGGTCACATCGACCATCATGGTGTTCATTGTCACCCGTCCAACCACGGGGAAGCGCCGGCCGCCGATCAGCACCTCGGTGTGGTTCCGGCCTTCGGCAGGAAATTCGGCCCTGTTGGCATGGCTGAAACCGCGCCGGTAGCCGTCCGAATAACCGAGCGGAATATTGGCGAGCCAGCTTTCCCGTTCCAGCCGATAGGTGCGGTCATAGTTGACCGTCTGGCCTGCCGGATAATGGTTGATCGCGGCAACCCGTGACTTGATCGTCATGGTGGGGAGGTAGGCATTTGTCTTTACAGAACCGGGATCGCCGTAGAGAAGCCCGCCGACGCGCACCATGTCCAGCCATGTGTCCCGGTGCTCCAGAGTCGCAAAGCTGTTCGCCGTGTGGCGTATCAGCTTGCCGGATTTCACGCCCTGAGCGTTCAGCCAGGCGAGATCAGCATGATAATGTTGCAACTGACCAAGAATGTCGGCAGCGTCCTCACTGGGATAGTGGGTCATGGCGCCCGCTATCCGAAGTTTGTCGCATGAGGTGATGGTCCGTGCATCCTTCTGGCCATAGTCCGTGGAAAGCTCAACGCCGTTTCGTGACATACCACCGCTGTTCAGCGCCAGATGTACCGGCAGGCTGGTTGGCCTGGTCTGCTTTTTCGCCAGGGCCTGTAGGAAGGCGGCGGAATCAGGATTGCCGATCAACTCTTCAATGGCGAAGGGCAGTCCATCCTCCATTTCGTCAGGTGTTGCCGTGCGGACCCGGATCAGACGGCCCTGATAGCCGAGTTCGCGGGCAACCCGCGCCTCATCATTGGACGTGATGGCGACATCGCTGATCTGCTTCTTAATGATGGATGGCATCAAAAGCGCGATACCGTTGCCATAGGCATCCGCCTTCATGACGGCGCAAAGGCGCACCTGACCGAGCAAGCTATTAACAGTGTCGATATTGGCCTCGAACGCATCGGCGTCGATTTCAATCCAGCCGTTCCGGCGCCTGGCCTGTTCGAGGGTCAGGCCAGAATTGTTGGCAGTGAGAACCGGGGCGGCAGCGGCCCGCACCGCCGTGAGCGCAGTGAGCCCCGTCACCCCCGCCAGAAAGGATCGCCTCTGCATCATTGCCCCTCCCGCTTGATAAACTCTCCGGGATAGTTGCCGGTCGGCTGAGCCTTGCGATACACCAGCACACCATTCACCATCACATCGGAAACACCGACAGCCAGGGCGCCCGGAGTCTCCACCGTGGCCCGGTCTGCGATCTGATCGGGATCGAACAGCACCAGATCGGCCTTGTAGCCCGGACGGATCAGGCCGCGTCCCTTCAGGCCCACATTCTCCGCCGCCAGCGAGGTCATCTTGCGGATCGCCTCGGTCAAGGTGAGCCGGTGCTGCTCTCGAACGTAAACCCGCAGCATCTTGGCAAAGGCGCCGGCGCCGCGCGGATGGCGCGAAACGATCATCCCGTCCGAACATAGATTGCTGTAAGGCCAGGCGATGAAGTCAGCGACATCTTCCGGGGCCATCGCGGTGCCGATCACTGCTTCGACAGGTTCTATGCCGGGGTGGGCCGATCTCCAGGCCTCAGCGGTCTGGATCAGCCAGAGATAGGTGGCGGCCGGTTCCTCGTGTCGCTGCGCCGAGATCTCGGCGATCGTGTGCCCCACCAATGACGGGTCGGGCGCGTAGACGCCAAGCCGCATGCCCTCAGGCGTTGTGAGGTGGGTGAGGGCGAAGCGCGCTGCCGAAAGATCGGTGAAATCGCGCTTGGGAAACAAGACCGTCAGGGTCGACTGCCAATATTCGTAGGGGTAGACGTCGGCCGTGACCTTGATGCCGCGCGCACGCGCGGCGTCGAGTTTGGCCAGCACGGTCTTGGCGTCGCCCCAGCGATCGACGATTCCCAGCTTGAGGTGGGAAATCTGGACCGGGATACCCGTCTTTGCGCCTATGTCGAGCAACTCATCAAGCGCCGCGTCGAAACCCGTGTCTTCGCTACGCATATGGCTGATATAGCGGCCCCCGTCGGCTGCGGCCGTTCGGGCCAGTGCCACCACTTCGTCGTGGTTTGAGTAAATGCCGGGATCATATTCCAGACCTGTCGACAGCCCGAGAGATCCGGCCTTCATGTCCACGTCCAACAGGCGCTGCATTGCCTGTATCTCTGACGAGGTGGCCACCCTTTTGAAATCCGTCCCCATCACCTGAGAGCGCAGATATCCATGGCCGGTATAGGCCGCCACATTCACCGCTGCGGGGCGCGTCGTGAATTGCTTCGAAATGTCGGCAAAAGCGCCCGAACTCTCGCCGTCCTGACCGACAACAATAGTCGTGACGCCTTCCGCCAACAGTTGTGGCATGGCGCGATCCGCGTAATCGCCGCGATCATGATGGCTGTGGCTGTCGATGAAGCCCGGCGCCAGTGCCAGCCCCTTCGCCTCGATCACGGTTTCCCCTTTGTGGGGGCGCAGTTTGCCGATAGCGACAATGCGATCATTCTCAACCCTCACAAATTCCTGCCTGGCAGGGGCACCGGAACCATCATAGACCATGGCGCCCGTAATCAGGGTAGAGGCCGCTGCGGGGTTGCCTAAAAGAAGAAGTACCGCGGCGGCGAGCCCGGATCCTCTCAGCATGGCGGAACGCGAAAAGACGTGCAAAGGCAGGGCCATCATGGTGCTACGGCCTCATCGCTGGAAAGAACCATCTTGCCGCCGCTGACAGAGTAGTTGCGATCAAAAGACGGGCGCTCGACCTTGCCGTCTGGCAGATGAAGCAGGGATTGATGTCCAATGCCGATAACATGGATGCGTGGCACTTCCAGTGGACCGGGCTTGTTGGGCACGCGCAATGAGGCGCCATCCACCAGCCAGGCGCCGCCGTCTGCCTCAGTGGCGTAGATGCGTGCTGAACCGTCCGGTTCGACGGCGAGGGCGGCACTTTCGTCGACGCCCAGGCCCAATAACGGGGTGGCATCGGCCGGCCGGCCGAGTTGCGCCTTGGCCAGAAAGGCAAACAGTCTGCCCAGTCTGTCGCGCTCCTTGAAATGGGTGTCGGTCAGCACACCTTTGAGCAGGGCGAGATGGAGGAAATCGCCTTCGATCGTGTTACGAGCGCTAAAAGGATCAGCCAGACCTTCCGGTGAGGTCAAGCTGGTGCTGTCCATGCAGCCATAGAGCATTTCCCCCAAAATCGCGAGACCCGCGCTGGTGCCGGCGAGCGGCTTTCCGGCCAAGACATGTGCGTCCATAATGTCAGCGACCGGCGTACCGCGCCACATTTTGACATAGTCCGACTGGTCACCACCCGAGATGAAAATGCCATCCGCGCGCTTCAGGGCGTCAATGACTTTCGGATCGTAGGCCGCGTCGCGAGTCTTGAACACGAAGGTTTCCGCGGAAAGAATGCCGCCGACCTCGCGCTTGAATTCCTTGCCGATTTCGGGGCCATAAGCCGCGCTCAGGATAACGATGTGACCATGCCCGGCCTTGGCAAAAAACCACTTCATGGCATCGATGTTTCGATCACCACCGCCCATGAGGAGCAGGCCGCCAGATACCGGATCCGGAGTCGGCGCTTTCAAATCGCCAAGTTCATAATGCTTATAGCCGGTGGGCCTTGCCTGTGCCGCGAGCGTTCCTATAAAACTGGCAGCTAAGCAGGCGACAATCGCCATCAGAACCCGGGTGTGGGGTTTAAGCATGTCTCGGCTCCATCAGATGTGTGAATGATGTTTTCTACTTACGCATACCCTTCCAACAGAAAGCAAATTTCACCAAAAGGAAAGCAAAATGTTATAAAATTGAGGCAAAATGTACGTGCTGGATAATATTTTGATTTAATGGCCTTTATAGCCACCCGTCTGTCGCGTAACCGCCCTGGTGAGCGAGACGCTAGTCATGCGAATGGCTCGCCTTTGGCGGCAATAGTCCTAAATCGGGCGATCAAACGTGGTGCCGATCAACTTATTTCCGCCGCCTAACGCCTCGCCTGCGGTGCAATAACGCTGCCTTAAGGCGTCACCGAAGCTCGGCTTTCATCCGCACGCCAATGACCAGGGCGTCATCTATATCGCTGCGACCGAACGGATTCTGAACATATTGGACGTCGGGCTGGATCGACAGGCCGTCGCGGATATCCCAGCGATAGGTCAGTTCATAAGTGACTTCGCGCTTCAGGGATTCGCTGACAGACGCCTGATACGGCGCGCCGAAATGCGAGGCCGCGATAGCGAAGCCCAGTTGGTCGGTATCATGGCCTTTGAGCGGGCCGGTATAGACCAGACCGCCGCCGATATAGTCGGCTATGGCCATGAGCTCGTCATTGGCGGTGCCGGCACGGACCCAACCTTTCAGGCCCTGCTCATTTTCAGACGCTTCTTGTATAAGCGTAAAGCCGAGCTGGACGTACGCCCCGCTATTATCCTTGGAGGTGTTGGTGCCGTCCAGGCGATCGAGCGTCGCCGTGTTTTTCCAGGCGCCCAGTTTCACGAAACCGCCCTTGAAATCATACTGGTATTCGCCGATCAGATGGCTACCTTCTTCGGCGGACAGCTTGATATAAACGAACTTCGTGGTGTCGTAGGGATCGCCCGGCACGCCGTCGAACGTCCCGGCGCGCACCGACTGATGCGCACTTAAACGCCATTCGCCTACGAGACCAAGACCTGTGGTCGGGAAGATGGACGGGCCGGTCTGCGAATAGTCGATGCCGATGCCGTGCGAGGCATTGAGAAAGACGGTCGCATTGTCCTGGACATCGAAAATGCCGTTGAGATTGATCAGGCCGGCCATCACGTAACCGCGGTCATCGCTAAAGTTCTTTTTGCCGTAGGCCTCGAACAGTCGCCAGCCATCCGGACAATCGATATTGGAGGTCACCTGCACGTCGCCGACGCGATTGGCCGAGAAGTCATCACCGAAATCACCCAGCACGTAGCCGAAGGCTTCCCAGCCGTTATCACCTTGCCAATGGGCCGTCAGATCGAGATTGCTGAGCGAACTGCTGCCGACATTGAGGCCGCCTTTGACGACAGAATTGACTTCCGTCGTCAGGACGGCGCCGGTCTCGAAACTGTCGGCGCGCGCCTTGGTGGTCACGACCGCCCCCAGAACGAGCAGACCGACGAAACCAATAAAACCGATGGAGGAAGACTTGCGGTGTGGGTGTAGAACGGACATGCACAAACTCAGGTAAGCTGTTACTTTCCCTGATATTATTCCACAAAAGCACTACCATAAAGTGAACGGCGTTATCTCGATTGGGGCGGTTAGTCGTCCCAACCATCCCCTTCCGGTGTCAGTGTAAAAGGCAGGAGGTCGCGGGTCATGAAGACGACATCGAGCCAGCGCCCGAACTTGAAGCCAGCGCGCGGCAGATGGCCGGTATGTTCGAAGCCGAGAGAACGATGAACGGCGATGGAGGCGAGATTGTCGCTGTCGCCAATCACCGCGATCATGCTGTAGAGACCGCGTTCGGTGCAGAGGTCTATCAGTCTTTGCAACAGCGCCTTGCCTAGGCCGCGACCGGTGGCTTGCGGCGCCAGATAGATGCTGTCCTCGATACCATACTTATAGGCTGGTCGCGTGCGGAAGGGAGCGGCATAGGCATAGCCCAGAACTTCCCCCCCTTCGACCGCTACAAGGTAAGGCAGGCGCAAGCCCGTGACGTTATGAAAACCGGCCAGCATCTCCTCGCGTGACGGGGCTTCGAGCGCGAAGGTGCCGGTGCCGTTATCGACGTTCCAGGCATAGATGGTGGTGATTGCGGTGAAGTCGTCTTCCGTCGCCGGACGTATATCGATCATGTCAAAGCCTTCTGCTCCTGCGCCCAGATAGCGAAGGCATAGTCGAAGGCAATTTCTTTAAGAAAATCGAAGCGGCCGGAGGCGCCGCCATGACCGGCCTCCATATTGATTTTGAGCAGCATCGGGGCATCCGATGTCGATTTTTCGCGCAGGGCGGTGATCCATTTCATCGGTTCCCAATAGGTGACGCGCGTATCGCTCAAGCCTCCCGTGGCCAGCACCGGCGGATAGGCCTTAGCGGTGATGTTGTCGTAAGGCGAGTAGGAGGCGATGTAGCTATAGGCCTCTTCGTCTTCCAATGGATTGCCCCATTCCGGCCATTCCGGCGGGGTAAGGGGCAGGGAGGTGTCGCTCATGGTGTTGAGCACGTCGACAAACGGTACGGCCCCGATAACGCCGGCCCAAAGGTCAGGTCGCAGGTTGGTGACCGCGCCCATCAGCATGCCGCCGGCCGATCCGCCATAGGCGACAATCTTGCCCCGCGTGCCGTAACCGGCGTCGCACAGGCTTTCGGCGCAGGCGATGAAATCGGTAAAGGTGTTCATTTTCTTATATTTACGGCCATCGAGGAACCAGCCGTAGCCTTTTTCCGAGCCGCCGCGGGTATGGGCGATGGCGTAGACCCAGCCGCGATTGACGAGGCTAAGACTACGAATTGAGAAACCGGGGTCCATCGGCATACCGTAGGAGCCATAGCCATACAGTAACAACGGGGCGGAGCCATCGAGCCTGGTGTCGGCCTTCATCAGGACGGTGATTGGCACCTGCTGGCCATCGGGCGCGGTGGCATAGAGCCGGCGGGCGATATAGTCCTTTGGATTGTGACCGGACGGGATGATCTGCGTCTTGCGCAGCACCTTGTCGCGCGTCTCCATATTGTAATCGAGCGTCTGGGCCGGTGTGGTCGGCGAGGTGTAGGTGTAGCGGATAATGTCGGTGTCGTACTCATAACCACCCGAAGCGCCGAGGGCATAAGCTTCCTCAGCGACGTCGATGAAGTGCTCGGTCATATCGGCCTTACGCGTGATAACGATGCGCGTATTGGCGTTTTCGCGCTCAACACGGATCATATGGCGCTTGTAGACGCCGGAACCGGTGACATAGATGCCCGGGCGGTGTGGCACCAGATCGCTCCAGGTGGCGCGGGCAGGTTTGTCGGCGGTCGAGACCATCAGCTTGAAATCAATAGCCTCGTCGGCATTGGTGCGGATGATAAAGCGGTCATCCCAATGGTCGATATCGTACTGGATGCCTTCGTGACGCGGTTCGACCACGAACGGCAGGGCTTCGGGCGTGGCGGCGGGGATGAGCCAGGTTTCCGAGGTCTCGTGATTGCCGGCACCGATGCTGATGAAGGCGTCGGAACTAAGCGTGCCGATGCTCAGGAAGAAGCCGTCGTCCTTTTCATCATAAACGAGCACATCCTTGCCACCTCTGGCCAGGCGGCGATACACCTTGGCCGGGCGAGAGTTTTCATCGCGCCAGGTCCAGAAGATGTACTTGGAATCGGGCGAGAAGGTGAAACCGCCATCGCAGCTCTCGATCGGGTTGGGCAGGATGTCGCCGGTGGCTAGGTCCTTGACGTAAACCTTGTAATATTCCGAGCCTTGCGTGTCCTCGCCCCAGGCGAAAAGCGTGTGGTCGGGGCTGTGCTGGGCGTCGGAGGTTTCGTAAAAGTCGCTTGTCTTGGCGCGTTCGTCCTCATTGAGCAGGATCTGCTCTTGCGCGCGGGTGTCGTCGGTAGATGGAATCGCGGCGTCAAAGGCGCCTTTGGTGCGTGGACGGCGGGCGATGATCGGGTGCTGGGCGCCTTTTTCGAAGCGAGAATAATATTCCCAAGGGCCATCTGCGGTTGGCACCGAGGCGTCGTCCTCCTTGATGCGTCCCTTCATCTCGTTGAAGATCTCGTCCTGCAAGGCCTTTGTGCTTTCCAGCATGGCGGCGCTATAGGCGTTTTCATCGATCAGGGCAGCCTTGATGTCGGCACGGATCAGGCCGGGATCGCGCAGCACGGCCTGCCAGTTATCGTCCTTCATCCAGTGATAATTATCGATGCGCTTGTGGCCCAATTGCACGATTTCAAACGGCTTGCGGGCGGGTGAGGGCGCGACAGGCTGGGTGGCGGCTTTGGCTTGTGCGGGCAATGGAGGCTCCTTGAGCGTCTCGGAAGGTGTGGCGGCAAAACCAGCCTGGGTCATAAAACTGGCACCAAGCGAGGTCAAAATGAAAGTTCTGCGGTCGGCACGGCTTTTCATGGCTGAGTTCGCCTGACAGATTGGAAAGGGCCTTTGCGGCGCGCGATTGGGGTAGAGGATTGACCCAATCCGGAAATGCCGTCAAATGGCTTTAGGGTTTCGAGAGCCGAAAATGGGGGATATGGGTGATGATGGATGTTGACCTGACCGTGGCGCTGATCAAGGCTACCGTCCAGATCGATCAGCCGATCAGTGAGGCCAAGCGCATGGTCGGCACGGGCTTCCTGATTTCGGTGCCAAAGGCCGACGGCACGACGCAGATCGTGTTGGTCACCGCCGCCCATGTTTTTGAAAAGATGCCGGCGGCCGATGTGCGTATCGGCTGGCGCGTTCAGGGGGCCAAGGGCAACTGGAGTTATGTCCCGTCCAACATGACCATTCGCTCAGCCACGGGGCCGGTCTGGTATCAGCATCCGGCGCAGGATATCGCCGTCATTCCGGTCAATGTGCCGGAATCGTTGCGTGATTCCGCCATTCCCGTCAGTTGGCTGGCCGACGACACCACCTTCATTAACGAGCGCGTGGTGGCTGGCGATGAGATGGTGACGCTGGGCTATCCGCATGGACTTTCGGCCAATGTGGCGGGCTTCCCGATCTTGCGGGCCGGACGCCTGGCCTCCTATCCGATCTCGCCTTCCAGCACCTATCCGACCTTCCTGATCGACCTGACGGCGGTGCCGGGTAATTCCGGTGGTCCGGTTTTCATGACCAGCCAGGGCGGCAAGGGCCATACCTTTATCGCCGGCGTGCTGATCAAACAGGTCGAGGACGACAATCAGCGCCTGGAACTGGGTGTGGTGACCGACGCGATCTTTGTGCGCGAGACCATCAATATCATGCTGAAGGCGCAAGCCAGCGGCGCGCATCCTTCGGTTAACCTGCTGCCAACCGCGCCGGCGCCGATGCGAACGCCGGGCGGCCCGACCACGGACACACAAGACATGACCCGCCGGACCAATGCGCGACCGTCGGAAGGCGAAGGCGGTCCGATCGGCGACACGCCGTCAAATTAATCGAAACTTAATCGAGGCTGAGCGTCAGACCATCAAGAGCGCCATACCCTGACTTGATGGCGGCGAGGTGCGCCGGTGCGTGGCTGAGCGTATGGGCGCAGAACAGGCGCGCCAGCTTGATGCGGTCATTCAGCCAGGCAGCATCGCCCGTCGCCAACTGGCTTTGCGCCACCAGAGCCCCTTTAAGCAGCAGCCAGCCGCCGATCAGATCGCCGCTGAGTTGCAGATAGGTGGTGGCGCCGGTTGCAACATCGAGCGGTGCCTTGGTCTTTTGCGTCAGCAGATGATCTGAGGCCACCGAGAAGGCGGTGACGGCAGCATGTAGAAGCTCAAATTCCGCTTTAAAATCGGCTTGCAGGGCATTGATTTCCAAGAAGGAGCGAATATCGGCTTCGAGTTCACGCGCGGCCACGCCATCGCTGCCGAGCTTGCGCCCAACCAGATCGGCGGCCTGAATGCCATTGGTGCCTTCGTAGATCGGGGCTATGCGGGCGTCGCGGTAATATTGCGCCGCGCCGGTCTCTTCGATGAAGCCCATGCCGCCATGGACCTGAACCCCGAGGGAGGCGACTTCGACAGCGCGATCCGTGCTCCACGCCTTGGCGATGGGCACGAGGAAATCCTCGCGGCGCTTGTGGCGGGCGTTGTCTTCATCCACCTTGGCGGCGTCGATGGCCGCGGCGGTTGCCATGCAAATGGCGCGGGCGGCTTCCGTCTTGGCCTTCATCTGGGCCAGCATCAGGCGGACATCAGGGTGATCATAGATCGGCGCGTAGTCCTGACCGGTGATCAGCGACTTGCCCTGACGGCGATCGAGCGCATAGGCCTGCGCTTTTTGCCAGGCCGCATCCGCCAGACCGACGCCTTCAAAACCGACGGCGAGACGCGCGGCGTTCATCATCGTGAACATGGCAGCGAGGCCACCATTGGGCGGGCCGATCAGTTCGGCTTGCGCGCCTTCAAACGACATGACGCAGGTCGGTGAGGCATGGATGCCGAGCTTGTGCTCCAGCCCGACGCACTTGACCGTGTTGCGCACGCCCTTATTGCCTTCGGAATCGAGCAGGTATTTCGGGCACAGAAACAACGAGATGCCGCGCGTGCCTTTGGGGGCGTCGGGCAGGCGCGCCAGCACCAGATGGATGATGTTGTCGGCGCCATCATGCTCGCCCCAGGTGATGAAGATCTTCTGGCCGGTGATGGCGTAGGTGCCGTCGCCATTGGGTTCGGCTTTCGTGGTGAGCGCCGCCAGATCGGAACCGGCGCCGGGTTCGGTCAGGTTCATGGTGCCGCACCAAACACCTGAGATCAGTTTGGGCAGGAAGAGGTCCTTTTGTGCTTGCGATCCGTGGGCGTGGATGGCTTCGATCGAGCCCTGACTAAGCGTCGGCAGCAGGGTGAAGGCCATGTTGGCGCCGTGGAACATGTCGAAACAGGCCTGTTCGAGCATTTTGGGCAGGCCTTGTCCGCCAAAGGCCGGATCGGCCGCCAGGCCATACCAGCCGCCTTCGGCATAGGCCTTGATGGCGTCGAGGAAGCCCGGCGCGACCACCACGCGATCACCATCAAGCTTTGTGCCATTCAGGTCGCCGACACGATTAAGCGGCGCCAGCACATCACCGGCCAATTGACCGGCGGCGTCCAGCACGGCATCGCGCAGGGATTCGTCAAAATCCGGGAAGGCGGAAGTGTTGTAGCTGTCCGACATGCCGATCACATGATCGAGGCAGAAGGTGATGTCTTTGATGCTCGGGCGGTAAGTCATGGCGAGTCCCTGTATTTTCGCTTAGTCTATGACGGTAAGGGACGTGTCGCAAGTTTAATTTACGCGAACGTCAACTTTTAAATTGCAGCGAGCGCTTGAATTGTGCTTGCAGCTGTTACATATAATTTCGCATGACGTTCCGATGCCCTTGGTGTATGCAGGGTTTATCTGAGGAGAGTGCCCACATGAGCGACCTGACCCCGACCAGCTATAATCGCTACAGCCGCTATATCCACTGGCTGATGGCCTTTCTGATCCTGTTCATGGTGTTCCTGGGCTGGCGTTTCGAAGACAAGGACACGTTGCTGTTCAATCGCGCCAACCTGCACAAGTCGATCGGCATCCTGATTTTCCTGCTGACCTTTCTCCGTGTAGGTTTGCGTTTCGCCTACAAAGCGCCGCCCGAACCGCCGATGCCAAAATGGCAGGCCCTGGCGGCGCAAGCCCTGCACGTCGCGTTCTACGTTGTCATGATCGCCCTGCCGCTGTCGGGCTGGCTGATGGTCTCGACCTCGGCGCGCGAAATTCCTTTTTTCGGCATAGCTTGGCCGCATCTGCCGGTGCCCCAGACACACGATGCGCATGAAACCTTTGAAGCGGCGCACGGCCTGATCGCCAAGCTGCTGTTCTATGCCATGATCCCGCTGCATGTTCTTGCCGCGCTCAAGCACCAGTTCGTCGACAAGGATACGGTGGTTGAGCATATGGTGCCGGGACTGAAACCTCGCCCGATCCTGAACTATCGCTGGATGCTGCCAATCGGCGTTGTGGCGCTGGCCGTAGCCCTCGGTTTCGGCATCATGCGCGGCACGCCACTGGAAACCGGCGAACCCGCTGCGCCACCCGCAGAAGTGGGAGATGCAAGTGCGCCGGCGGAAGCAGCGGCCACGGAGTTTGCTTCGGCATCTGCCTCAGCCTCACCGTCACCCTCACCGGAAGCGGTGGCGATCACGACCTGGAGCGTCGATAAGTCCGCCACCAGGATCGCCTTCTCAACGACGTTTTCGGGCGAAGCGGTCAATGGTGGATTCAGCGCCTATAGCGCCAATATCGCCTTTGATCCGGAGCAACTCGATAAGTCCCGCGTCAGGGTGACGATTGATCTCGCCTCGGTCAATTCTGGGGATAACGACCGCGATGGCACGCTGAAGAGCGCGTCCTTCTTCAATATCGCAAGCACGCCAAAAGCTGTCTTTGAAGCGGCAAGCTTTACCAAAAAAGATGCGACACATTTTGTCGCCAAGGGCAAACTGACCCTTCACGGCAAAACGCAGCCTCTTAGCCTGCCGTTCACTCTGACCATCAAGGACGATATCGCTACTATGTCTGGCAATGTTGATCTCGATCGCACAGCGTTCGGTGTCGGGTCTGGCGAATGGGCCGCCACGGATTCCATCCCGGCCAAGGTGTCGGTCGCCATCAGCCTGAAAGCCAAAGCGTCTAAATGAGTGTTGTCGACGCGGCTGTCCGTGCCCTGCGTGAGGGCGGTCTGATCCATCTGCCTACGGAGACGGTTTATGGATTAGGCGCTTCTGCGTCCGATCCGGAAGCGGTGATCAAGGTTTTTGAGGCCAAGGGACGGCCGCGTTTCAATCCGCTTATCGTCCACGTGGGGGACATGGCGTTGGCTGAGCGCATCGGCATCTTTGATGACCGCGCCCGTACGCTTGCGGCGGCCTTCTGGCCGGGATCGCTTACCCTTGTCGTGACGGTGCGCGATACCGATCTGGTCTGCGATCTGGCGCGCGCTGGCCTCGACAGCGTGGCCCTGCGGATGCCGGATCATAAGGTGGCGCTGGACATCCTGCGTGGTTTTGGCGCGGGCGTGGTGGCGCCCTCGGCCAATCGCTCCGGTCGTCCGAGCCCGACTACGCAACGAGATGCCTTTGAAGAAACCGGCGCCTTTGTGCAGGTATCGCCCGATGGCGCCGATTGTCAGGTTGGTGTGGAATCAACCGTTGTCAGTTTGCTGGGAGACGTGCGTTACCTGCGCGCTGGCGCCGTGACGCGAGCGCAGATTGAGGCCGTTGTCGGGCCATTGGCGCAGGATGAAGCCGACGGGCATAGGTCACCTGGGCGGATGGCACTGCATTATGCGCCCGATGCGCCGGTAAAAATCAATGTTGAAAATCCAACGGCCGGCGCGGCCTATCTGGCCTTCGGCCCTGTGCTTCATGACGGGCCGGTGATCCAGTTGAGCGCCACGCGCGACCTGCATGAAGCCGCGGCCAACCTCTTCAAGGCGCTGCGGGAAGCCGATCGCTTCAAGCCGCCTGTCATCGAAATCGCACCCATGCCTGAGGACGGTATAGGCGAGGCGATCAACGACCGCATAAAGCGTGCCGCTGGCTTTGTCGGTTAGGCCGCCTTCTTCGCCTTGGTCAGCAGTTCGGGCTGCGTGCGGGTGAACACCCAGTCATCATCCTTCGATAGATCGGCGCGGAAGCTGTAATCGGCGATCTTGAAGTCCTTCAGACCCTCGATGCGATCCACGCGCTGATCAATCATGTAACGCGCCATCAGGCCACGCGCCTTCTTGGCGAAGAAGGACACGATCCTGGCCCGATTGCCTTTGATCTCCAGAAAACGTGGACTGACAACCTTGGCTTTCAGCGCCTTGGTCAGGGCGGCGCGGGCATATTCCTGGCTCGCCAGATTGACCACGGTGTCGCTGCCTTGCTCTTGCAATTCCGCCGTGAGGCTCTTGGCGAGACTATCGCCCCAGAACTGATAAAGCGTTTCCGCTCGACCGACTTTCAGGTGTGAACCCATTTCCAAACGGTAGGGGCGTATGAGGTCGAGTGGACGTAAGATACCGTAAAGACCGGACAGGATGCGGAGATGCGTTTGCGCCCACATCGCGCCTTCTTTATTCAGGGTGCGCGCTTCAAGACCGGTATATACATCACCATCGAACATGAAGACGCAAGCGCCTGGCGTCTGATTTTCAAAGCCCTGATAACGCTCGTAGTTCAGGTCGCTCAAGGCTTTGGAGATATCCATCAGTTCGGCGATGTGCTTGGGCTTCAGGCGCTTAAGGGCGGTTAGAAGCTTTTGGCTCTGGTCCGGAAAGCGCGTTTCAGTAGGCGCCAGGCCGATGTCAAATGGTGTCAGGTCGAGCGATTTGGCGGGGGAAATGAGGGTCAGCATGATCGCTCTTTTAACTTTGTCGGCTTGCAGGGGCGTATGGATGTTGAACATAGGGATGTTCGAGGTGCAAGGCAATCATACGGATGGTCTTTGCTGTGACTGATTAATACGCGCTAACCTTTAAACTTACGGGGTTTTTAAGGCTTTTTAACTTAACAAGGGCCTGTGTTGTATAGCGTCTGTATCTGGTGTCCGTATGAGTTTAGGTAGTGTGCTCGTCATGGATCAGAACCGTGATCAGGCGCAGCGCATCGCCACGATGCTGCATGATCAGAAATGGACATCTGTTCTTAGCTTTGATCAGCGCATGGCCATGCGTATGCTGAAGTCCAGTCGCTTCCATCTGTTGTTGTTTGATTCCCAAGGCGAACGCGGCACGACGATCGACCTGCTTGGTGAAATTCGCCAGGACGCTCAGGATGCACCGCTGGCCATCATGTCCAATGGCGTCCGGCGCGATGGCAAGATTGATATCTCAAGTCATGCAGGGCAGGGCGGCAGCGCCGATTTCGTACTGCAGAAACCGTTCAATCCTGAAAAACTTAAAGGTCTTCTGGCCGATACCAACGCATACCACCGGGCGCGTGCAAAAGATCACCACGTTCTGGTCATAGAAGATGACGAACTTCTGCGTCATGATGTCTGCGCTGTGCTCAGGCAGGTCGGCTACAAGGTGTCCTACACTTCAAATATGGAGGACGCCTTCTTCGACCACAATCTCGGCATGATCGATGTTGTGGTGACGGCTGTCCTGATTCCCGGCATTGGCGGCATTGAGGGGACGGCGCAGATCAAGTCCGACTTTGGTCACGTCAAGGTCGTTGCCATGTCGCAGGGCGTTGACAGTACGATTACCGCCGTGCATGTTCTGGCGGCAGCAAAGGCCGCCGGTGCTGATGCGCTGCTGCCGAAGCCCTTCACCATGCACGATCTGCTCAAAACCATGAACGGCGTCATCCGCGCCAAGGAAGACGATCCGGAAATAGATCTGGCGCAAGCCGCCGTTGACGCTATTTTCGCACGTTGATCCATGCCATTGACCGCTAAGACCTTCCTGCCATAGCCGCCTGCCCTGATGGGCTTGGAAACGACTCTATACCGACCCAAAAGTTGTTGTGAACTTCCGTGAGTAGAGTCTAAAACAATACGTGCGGGTTCATGATGCGCTTCGGGTCCAGCGCTAATCGCAGGGCCTGCATGGCGGCGATAGCCACCGGGTCTTTATAAAGCAGGGCTTCCTGCGTTTTCATACGGCCCAGGCCATGTTCAGCGGAAATCGAACCCTCATACTGATGCACCAGGTCGTGGACGACCTTGGCGCCTTCGTCGCGCATGGCGTTGAAGGTAGCAGGATCCATCCCGACCGGCACGATGACGTTAAAGTGGACATTGCCGTCGCCGACGTGGCCAAAAGCTACCAGGCGCGCACCCGGCAGGAAGGCCTCGATCGCTTTTGCGCCTTCCTCCATATATTCAGCCATGCGTGACAGCGGCACAGAGATATCGTGTTTCCAGGCCGCGCCCTCCACCTTTTCGGCGGCTGAGTGATCTTCGCGCAGGCGCCAGAATTCGGCGGCTTGGGTTTCGTTCTGGGCGATAACGGCATCAAGCACCAGATCTTCCTCGAAGGCCGCTTCGAGCAGGCGTTCCATCGAGGCGGAGGCGCCTTCAGGATCGCCGGACGCGACCTCGATCAGGGCGTACCACGGATATTCGGCGCCCAGCGGTTCGCGGGTATCAGGAATATTCTTGAGCACCAGCGAAAGGCCGTAACGCCCCATCAGCTCGAACGCCTCGACCTGACCGCCGGTTTCCTGCTTGGCGCGCACCAGCAGGTCGATAGCCTTCTGTGAGCTTTCAAACGCCACAATGGCGGTGGAGCGCGAATTCATGATCGGGAACAGCTTGAGCGAGGCTGCGGTAATAATGCCGAGCGTGCCCTCGGCACCTATGAACATGTGTTTGATGTCGTAACCGGTATTGTCCTTGCGCAGGCGCTTCAGGCCGTTGAAAATTTCACCATTGGGCAGCACCACCTCAAGCCCTGATACCAGATCGCGCGTCACGCCATAGCGCAGCACGGCCGTGCCGCCGGCATTGGTCGAGATGACGCCGCCGACTGTGGCGGTGCCTTCGGCGGCCAGAGAGAGCGGGAAATAGCGATTGGCTTTTTCAGCGGTCTGTTGGGCATCCAGCAGGGTCAGGCCGGCTTCGAGCACCATGGTGTCGTCGGTCGGGGCCACGTCGCGGATCGCCTTCATGCGTTCAAGCGAGATCAGGATTTCACCGAACGGAATTTGGCCGCCGACCAGCCCGGTATTGCCGCCCTGGGGGGTGATGGCCACGTTGTTATCGTAGCATATCTTGACGACAGCCGCGACTTCCTCGGTCGATTTCGGCAGGACCAGAAGGGGCGTATGCCCTTTCCATTTGCCGCGCCATTCGGTCAGCTTCGGATCGACCCGCATTGCGTCTTCGCTATAACCGGCCTCACCAACCACAGCCTTAATCTGGGCGATGACATCTGGAGCGACTGGCGGGGCTTCGGCGAAAGCAGACGTGGACATGGTGACCTCTGTTGAGACTCGGCACATAAGGCGAAGGAACGGAACGCGGATTGCGTTAAGCGAGAGAGGCCGCAAGTGCAAGACACAAAACCTAATCCTTCAGGTCAGCCTGGCTTATATCCTGTACCTGCGGTGGGCGTAGTGTGCTGGCGTGGCGAAGAGGTGCTGCTTATAAAGCGGGGCTGGGCGCCCCGTTTAGGAGACTGGTCGATCCCTGGTGGCAAGGTTAATCTTGGTGAAAGCCTGCATGCTGCGGCGCTGCGAGAGCTTTATGAGGAAACTGGCGTTGTTGCGGAAATTGGCCCTTTACTCGCCGTTTACGAGATAATTGAGGCGCAGTTTCACTACGTGCTTATCGACTATGCGGCGAATTGGAAAAGTGGCGAGGCCCACGCTGGCGATGATGCGGCGGAAGCGCGTTTTATGTCTCTGGATGAGGCTATGTCTTTGATAAATAAGGACGATATGCGCGATGTGTTGATGCGTTCCAGTCTTTATTAAAAACTTGCAGGTTGAGCAAAACGACTGTGATCGTCATGGCGCAGTTACCGCTAAAATGATCAAATACTGAAGGTGACAATAACTTCATCGTTTTCGCGCCTTGTGCGAAATCCGAAAATATGATTAATGCTCGGTTAACGCTAATGAAGGGTTAAAATCCTTATCTGGTCGTTGCGGGCGAGGCTTGAGTTTTTCTGAGCGTTTCAGTGTGAACTCCAGACTGTGTCCAGTTTTGGTTTGGTGTATATTCAGGAGTAAGCCTATGAAGAAGTTCGCAATTGCCATCGCCGCCGTCGCTCTCAGCGCCAGCGCCGCTTTCGCCGTCAGCCAAGCCGTCGCGCACCAAATGCCGACCTGCAACTGCTCGCCGAAGTTCGGTTGCGTTTGTGGCGGTGCTAACTAGCACTGCGGTTAAGCAACGCGATGGAGCGCATTAAATTGCGCTCTAATATCTGCAAACGCCCCGCTTAATGCGGGGCGTTTTAATTTTTTAGCCTCCGTTTACCGCACACTTAAGCGAATACTAAGGTCTTTGTGGCTTTACTATTGGTAACTTAGGTATGGGAGACGGCATGGGTCGCTCTGGTCTGACTATGAGCTCTGCGGCCAAAAGGCATTTGTTTGCCTTGGGGAGCGCGCTGGTTATTGGCTGGGCTGCAAGCGCTGCACAGGCACGCCAGGACGAGCCTGCTCCGCGTCATGACAAGCTGGTCGCTGTCTATAATCTTGTTTCGGCCACACCCTTCATTTATGCGCAAAATGAAATAGATCGATATGGCGAAAGTGCCATCAGGATGACCGGGGACGCCCGCATATATGCCCTTTGGCGTGTGCTCTATGCTTACAAGACCGATCAGAACGAAGACAAGCTGACGGCCTGGCACGACCGCATCCTGAGGCTGGCGCAGAAGGAAAATGACAGCAATCTCGATCTTCTGGCGCGCTTTATGTTTCAGGCCTATGCCAGTGAAAGCCACGGCTATAACGGTTTTAATGACCGTGAATGGAACACCTATCTGACAACGCCTGACCGCGCTCTCCAAGGGATCGTTATGGTTGAGCGCGTACGTCACTTGCAACATTTTGAGCAGTGGGCCGATGCCATTGATTTAGGTGATAAGCTGATCGTGCGCTTGCAGGCTGAGGGGGCGGCGGCTGAACCCGTGCTTGAGGCCGCACACCAGGTCATAGCTTTTTCTTTGAGTGCTGTTGGCGACTATGATGCCTACGCCGGTCATATGCTTTCTATGGCGCAGTTGTCGCAAAAAAATGCTTTCTTCTCGCAAAAGATGGACATCGTCTACGATCTGGCGCTTTGGGCAGCGAAAGAGAACGATATGCCGGTGGCCGAACAATTGCAAAAGCTGCATGCGTATTATGTGCGCAAGTACAACGTCGAAGATTTAAAAACTTGGGATGAATATCTCTGCGCCACCATTGAAGATCAGGCGCAGAAGTATCAGGCCGTGAAAGAGTGTCTCAAGGATTCCTATGTCATGAAGGGCGTGACGGGGAACATGCTGGATGTGTGGAAGCTGCGTTTACTGGCGCGCGCCTATGCAGACGGACCAGATGTATCGCGCGCGCGCTTTTTCCTGGCGAAATTACGAGCTGTGCCGGATAGCATGAGCCCGCGTGACACTGTCTTTGAAGAACGTGTTGAAGCCTATATATTACATGCGGAAGGGCGTCATTCCGAAGCTTTTGTGAAGATGGACGAATGGGGGCGGCATAAGTCACTCTATTATGAGTACGCCAAGGTCTGGGCTGTAGAAGGCATGTATAAGGCCCTGCGTAAGGAACTCGATTCCAAAACGGCCGAAAGCCGTTTGCTGGTCAAGCAGGTGCAGATGCGCAACCTGCTGCTGGGTGCAGCCGTACTTATCGCCTTCCTGCTCATCGTCATTGTTATCGGCGGCGCGCTTTGGGTGATGCGTATGCGCCGGATGCAGTGGCATCTCAAGGATGCACATGAGCATGCCGAGGCGGCCAATGCGGCCAAGTCGCGCTTCCTGGCTGTCATGAGTCACGAATTGCGCACGCCTCTTAATGGCGTACTTGGCATGGCGCAGGCGCTAAAAAAGGATGAACTGAACGACACCCAGCGCGAGCAGGTCGATATTCTCGTCGACTCTGGCAAGACCTTAATGGTCTTGCTCAATGACGTACTGGACATGTCCCGTATCGAAGCCGGTAAGATCGAGCTGGCGCCTACGCCTTCGACCATGAAGGACATGATTGAGCGCGTTATCAATACCTACGGCTCAATGCTTGATGGCAAGGACGTGATGTTGCGCTATGATCTGGCCGAAAGCGCCACAGCACCGATGACTTTCGACGTGCTGCGTGTCTATCAGTGCCTCTCCAACCTCGTGTCCAATGCACTTAAGTTTACCGAGAAAGGAACGGTGCGCATTCTCGCCTCGGCGGATCATCACGATCAGGGCGGCTACAAGGTGCGTGTTGAGATACGTGATACCGGTATCGGCATGAGCAAGACCACGCTCGATAAGCTGTTCGAGGCCTTCACCCAGGCTGATCCGATCACAGCCCGCAAATATGGTGGCACGGGGCTGGGCCTCAATATCAGCCGCCGTCTGGCAGAACTGATGGGGGGCTCTCTCAGCGTAACCAGCGAAGAGGGAGTCGGTTCATGTTTTGTCATGACGTTCGAAGCCGGCGAGGTCGTCACAACACCGAACGCAATGGAAGCCTCGGATGTGAAAGTCACACCGAAACGCGACGATGACGCCGACCTGCCGGGTATGAAGATCTTGCTGGTCGATGATCACCCGGTCAATCGCAAGGTGGCGCGTCTGTTCCTGGAACCGTTTGGCTTCGTCATCACCGAGGCGGTTGATGGCCAGGAAGCCCTGGACCTTGATATGTCGCGTTATGACCTGGTGCTTATGGACCTCAACATGCCGCGTCTGGGCGGGCTGGAGGCCACACGCATCTTCCGCTCGCAGGAAGCCGAAGGGCAGCATGTGCCGATCATCGCCCTGACGGCTGATGCCATGCATGATCAGATCGAAGCCTGCCATGCCGCCGGTATGGATGCGCACATCGCCAAGCCGATCATTATGGATACGCTGGTCGATACAGTGGCGCGCCTCTTGCGCCTCAAGGACGAGGAAAACGCGCCTGCCCAGGAAGTTGCGTAACTCACGCTGATTTTACAAAACTATTCCGATTGCCCTAGAGCATGAGCGCAACTGGCTGTATAGTTGCGGCTGTGAAAAGATACCCCATCTACGGAAGGTATTTTTATCGGGGGAGGCGCAGCTTATGCAATCAATATCTATCTTTGGTCCATTGACCTTAATCGTCGTGGCTCTTGGCATTATGCTTTTGTTCAGCATCGTCAAGATTGTGCCACAAGGCTATGAATTCACGATAGAAAATTTCGGACGCTACACACGCACGCTTAAGCCCGGTATCGCCTTTCTCACACCTTTTGTTGAGGCCATTGGCCGCAAGGTCAACGTTATGGAGCGCGTGTTTGATGTGCCGCAACAGGATGTCATCACCAAGGACAACGTGAACGTTAAGGTGGATGGCATTGTTTTCACTCAGGTTATGGACGCGGCCCTTGCGGCCTATCGTGTCGATAATCTCGACAACGCCATCACGCAACTGGCCATGACCAACCTGCGCACCGTCGTCGGCGCCATGGAGCTTGACGAGGTTCTTTCGCAACGCGACGCCATTAATTCACGTCTGCTCAGCGTCATCGATCACGCCACGAGCCCCTGGGGCGTCAAGGTCAACCGCATCGAGATCAAGGACCTCAAACCGCCGCACGACATTACCGATTCGATGGCACGCCAGATGAAGGCTGAGCGCGAGCGCCGCGCCCTGATCATCGAAGCCGATGGTGAAAAGCAGGCCGCCATCGCCCGCGCCGAAGGTCAGAAGCAATCCGCGGTTCTGCAATCCGAAGGCCGTAAGGAAGCCGCCTTCCGTGACGCCGAGGCGCGCGAGCGCTCCGCCGAGGCCGAAGCCAAGGCCACCGACATGGTGTCTCAGGCTATCGCCAAGGGCGACATCAACGCCATCAATTACTTCGTGGCGCAGAAATATGTCGAGGCCTTCGGCAAGTTTGCTGAATCGAACAATACGAAGACCCTGATCATGCCGGCGGACATGTCGTCGCTGGCGGGCATGGTTGGCGGCGTGTCAGAACTGATCAAGACGGTCAGCGGTACGGATGCGCCCAAGTCGCCGCCCGCTAAGAAAGTATAGGAGGTGCTGATGGATTTATCATCTGTCTTCCAGATGGGCCCGTTTGGCATCAATGCCTTCTGGATATGGTTTATCTTCGGTCTGCTGCTGCTGGGCGTGGAAATTTTCATCGGCACGCAATGGCTCTTGTGGTCAGCCGCCGCGGCTGGCGTTGTGGCTGTGGTCTGCCTGACCGGCTTGCCGTTTGGCCTTTTCTTCCAGGCCCTGACCTTCGCCATTTTGAGCGTCGTCATGGGCGTGCTGACGCCTAAGTTTTTGAAGGTGGCCTCACACAGTCCGGACGTCAACGATCCGCATCGTCGCATGGTGGGCAAACAGGCCGAGATCCTGAGCGGCTTCGAGCCGGTTGTAGGGGGAGAGCGCACCGGGCGCGTGGTGTTCGATGGTGTTGAGTGGCCGGCTGTACTTAATGAGGTCTCTGAGGGCCATCTGGCCGTCAATGATCGCGTCCTGATCGAGCGTGTTCATGAAGGGCGTATTTTCGTCAAGCGGATCTAATTTCCCTTACGTCACTTAGGTTTGCGTAGAAAAATTTCATTTGCCATCGCCTGAAATCGGGTTTCCTATGCCATCAAAAGCAGAGGAAACCTAAAATGGCTCACGATGATCAGGCCCCCATCCGCGTCGATATGTCCGATGTTGAATGGAAGGCGCGTTGCGATCTGGCGGCGCTTTATCGTTTGGCCGCGCTCTATGGCTGGGATGATCTGATCTTCACCCACATCTCGGCGCGTATCGCCGCAAAGGATTCGTGGGTGAAACAACCGGATGGTGCTTATGCACCTTCGGAGACCGATCATTTCCTGATCAATCCTTATGGTATTTTCTTCAACGAAATGAAGGCATCCGATCTGGTTAAGGTCGATATTGCGGGCAAGATGGTGAGTGATGTGCCGGCCATGATTAATCCGGCGGGCTTTACTATCCACAGCGCTATTCATGGCGCTCTGGCCGATGCCCATTTTGTTCTGCACTTGCATACCGACCACATGACGGCTGTTTCTGCGCAAAAAGAAGGCCTGTTGCCTCTGACGCAAAACGCCCTGCTGCTGCGTCCGCAACTGGCCTACCATGACTATGAGGGGGTGGCGCTGGAACTGGAGGAACGCGCACGTCTTGTCGCCGATATCGGTCAGAAGCGCATCCTGATGCTGCGTAATCACGGCACCCTGACCTGGGGTACAACGGCGGCCGAGGCATTCACCATTATGTATTTTCTCGAACAGGCCTGCCGGCAACAGGTCATGGCCTTAAGCGTGGGGCGTGACGGTGTTCTGGAGGTGGGACAGGCGGTTCAGGACAAGGTGGCGCCGCTCTCAGGTGGCATAGGTTTTGTTGGCGGCCTGGTCTGGCCAGGTCTTATGCGTAAGCTCAATCGCGAAGCGCCGGGCTATGACGCCTGAGTTATAAATACAATCCAGGCGGTTATTTCTCCGGACGGACTTGCGTAAAACGAGAATATTTGTCTTGATGCTCCGGCAAGTGGTTGTGCTGTCGGGGGGACACGATGAAACTCATCCTGAAATTTGCGATACTATGTTTGTGTCTCGCCTTACCCTCCGTAGCTCAGGCGGGCGCATGGCCACAGGCGCCGGGCGATACGCAGGTTATTATCAGCTACGAACCGGGTCATGCTGACCGGGCGTTTGATCTTTCCGGTGATAAAACTATCAAGCTGAACACTTGGGACCAGACGAACCTTTCGCTCTTTGTCGATCATGGCGTGAGTGAGCGTTTTACCCTCACAGCCAAGGTCAACTTGCAGGATTACAAGGCGGAAGTTTCTGACTTTTCCGGCCTGGGATCGGTTGAGGTTGCGGGGCGCTGGACTGCGCACAAGGGGCGTGATGTCGTTCTGGCTTTTGGCGGCAGTATCGAAGGGCTGGGGCAGGGACGTCGCAGCGATTTCGATGCCTCAACGCAGCAAGGCACGGATGTTGATTTACGGGCCTATGCCGGCAAGAGCTTCCAATGGCTCGGTAAGGATGCCTTTGTTGATCTGCAAGGCGCGCGCCACTTACGCCAATATGAAGCTGATCAATGGCGCGTCGATGCCACAATCGGTATCAAGCCATCGCCGCAATGGATGGTCATGGCGCAGGTTTTCGCCGGTCAGACCGACAAGGCAAGCTGGGGGCAGGCGAAATGGATCAATGCAGAAGTGAGCGTGGTGCGCCACTTCGGGCCAAAGCTCGACAGGAGCGTGCAACTCTCCGTGCGCCAGACCGTAGCTGGTCGTAATGTGCCCGTCGTCAAGGCTGTGATGGTCAGTCTGTGGAAGACTTTTTAGGGCGCGGACGACGTTGAGGCAGAGGTCGGCAAAGGAGGCACATAAGGCGTCGTTTCGAGCTTGAGATAGGCCAGCAGGTTATGGCGCTCGGTCTCGTCCTTGACGCCCTGATAGCCCATCTTGGTGCCCTTCACGACCACTTGCGGCGCGGTGATGTAGGCGTCTAGCGTGTCGAAATCCCAGGTGACATTATGTTCGGTCATGGCTTCGGTGAAAGTATAGCCAGGTCCGGTGCCGGACTTACGCCCGAAGACGCCATAAAGATGGGGCCCGGTCAGGTTCATCTTGTCCGGTGTGATGGTGTGGCAGGAGCGGCACTTGGTGAACAGTTTTTCGCCGGCCGCCAGATCGGCGGTATTATAGGGCGCAGGGAAGGTGGCCTGAATGGCCGCTTTTTCGGAGTTGGTGTAGTCGTGCGGCGCGGCGACGGAGATATCCTGCCCGTCGTCATTATCGGCGGTACGTGGCGCGTTACAGGCGCTAAGAGATGCCGCCATAGCCAGTAAAAGGAAAACCGTCTTTTTCATGTGTCAGCCCCTTGCGATATGTCACCCTTAAGTGAGGCGGAGCGTTTTGGCGACAGCAAAAATGTCGCACCGTTACGATGAAGCGCTGCTGTCGGCCGGCGCGGAGGCCGGTACTTCGCTGGGAGCGGAATCACCCGGTCCGTCATTACAGGCGCTAAGCATGACACAGGACGCAAGGACTATCAGCAAAAGGCGTGCGGGCATGGGAGGCTCCATATAAGAGGCTTTAGTCCACCATATTCCACACTTGCCCTAAGGGCATATGACAATCTTGACTCTGCGCTTTTATGCCGCAACGCTGTGGCAAAACCACCTCAGAACAAAAGCGGCGTCTCGAAATCGAGGAGCTTCTGTTTGAGAGGCAGACCACCGCCATAACCTATCAGAGTTCCGTTTTTGCCGATGACGCGGTGGCAGGGAATGATCAGGGCAATCGGATTTTTGCCGTTGGCGGCGCCAACCGCTTGAGTGGCCTTGGCATCGCCGATGGATATGGCGAGTTCCTGATAAGACCACGTTTCGCCGAAGGGAATAGTGCACAGCGCCTGCCAGACCTTCTGCTGAAAAGGCGTGCCTTTCGGCTTCATGTTGAGATTGAAGCTAGTACGCTTTCGGTCAAAAAAATCATGCACTTGTTGCGTGACATGTCTTAGCTTTTGTGGCGCATGTTCAGCCTTATCGGCGCACGCCATATGGTTTGACATTTCGCCATTGAGAAAGGTGAATTCCAGCAGGGCGCCGTCATCGTCCACCGCGGCGGCGGCCATGCCGACAAGCGTATCAATGTGTGAAAAATAGATTCCCATGAAACGAGCGTCTCATGCAGGCGGGCTGTTCTCAAATCAACACTTTGAGAGCTAGAGCCAGCGTTTATACCGGAAAAAGAGGTACGGCATAACCGCGAACATGATCATGACGGCGATGGCGAACTGATAGCCGTGCGTCCAGTGCAGTTCGGGGATATTGTCGAAATTCATACCGTAGAAGCCGACCACCAGGGTAGGCGGCAGGAAGATGAGTGCCACTACCGAAAATATCTTGGCGATCAGGTTTTGCTCAACATTGATCATGCCCAGGCTGGTCTCAAGCTGGAAGTTGATCTTGTCGTTTAGAAAAGCGGTTTGCTCGGAAAGGGAGCGCGCATCCTTAATGAGGCGCCCGGCGGCGCGGCTTACGGCTGGATTGTCGGGGGAATGGTCATCGCGGAAATAGGTCAGCAGGCGGATCAGGCTATGCACGCTCTCGTTGATTTTGCCGTTAAGATCGGCGCAATGGCCGAGTGACTTCAACACGTCACGCATGATGAGCGAGGGGTTGCCTTTGCGACCATCGAACGCATGGTCATCGAAGATGCGACCCGACAGGCCATCGAGCCCCTTGATGACGCGATCATGGTCAACCGCCACGTCGGTAATGACCAGTTCAAGAAGGCCCTCAAGTATAGACAGGCTGCTGGTGAAGCGTTTTGGATTGAGCAGCAACAGTTCCTGTACGCGCAGAAACGCAGGCGGATCTATATCGCGAATGGTGATCAAAAAATCAGGCGTCAGGATGAAGGTGACCGCACTGGTGGCTGCCTTGCCTTTAGCGGTATCATCGATCAGGACGGCGGTCATGTAGGAACTGCCATCGCGGGTATACATGCGGTTAAGCGCATGGTTGCGCCATATTTCCTCACGCGAGGGCAGGGCGATGTTGAGATTTTGCGGCAGGAGGCGAAGTTCGTCCTCGGTCGGATTGATCAGATCGATCCATATGGGTTCATCGGGCACATCATGCGAAGGATCAAGTTGAACCTCGGCGATCTTACCGCCTACCATATAGAAAACTGTGATCATGCCATGAACCCTGCCCATATCTGTCTTGAGGGCAATCTACAACATAAGGATTTATCAGGCTTTAAGGTTCCTAAAAAGGACGAGGTCCAGAGTGGTTTTGAAAGACTAAGTTGTCCATGTTTTAGCGAATAAGTAATCCACCTGAGGGTATGTTGCTGAAAAATGACCGCTTGAGTTTATGATGCCGCCGCGATTGGGTTGTTTATGATCGCCCAGCGCTGGCTTGCCATCTGTTCATATCAGTCGTTTAATTTAGTCTGCTTATGGATCAAGTCATGCTGCCAGATACGACTGTTCGATGCGCCGCCCCTGAAATCCTGACTCCGGAAACAGCGGCGCCTGAAATATTGGCCAATGTTCTTCTGGTCGATGATCGCAGGGCGGATATCGAGCTGACGCGTGTTTTTCTGCAGGTGCGTGACAAAATACAGTTCAATATGTCCGTGGCCCACAGCGCGCGCGAGGCACTTGAGGCTTTAAAGCAGGTGCATGAGCGCGGAGAGAAGGTCGATCTTTTGCTGCTGGATATCAACATGCCGGGCATGGATGGTTTCGAGATGCTGGCCTGCCTGCGAGGTGATGAAAGCCTGAACAAGGTGGCGGTGATCATGTGTACCGGTTCAACCTGTGATCTGGATCAGTCGCGGGCCCGCGAACTGGGAGCCTCCGGCTATATGGTCAAGCCGGCCTCATTGGTGCAACTTAAGACGATACTGGCAACCCTAACGACTTTCAGGCTTACCCACACGGGCGAGGCAGTGCGCCTGACGCGCGTCGCCTAAACGCCATACCCTATCCTTATAAAGGGTGACACAATAGGCCGTGCATCCTCATGGTCCAAGGCGGTTAATAGGTTCGTACAATAACCGTAACCATCAAACCCGGATTGGCCGCCAAATGAAACTCAAACCCTTCCACCTGCTCGCTTTGAGCCTAGCCCTGACCGCCTGCGGCGAGACGGCAAAATTACAGGTGACGGATGGCGTGGGCGCCAATCCTAAGTTGCCGCAACCGAACAAGACTTGTTCCCAACGGTGAAAATCGCCGACGCTGTGGGCTGGCCTGAAGGTGTAGCGCCAAAGCCGGCGGCCGGGCTGAAGGTCGTGGCCTACGCCCGTGGCCTGGAGCATCCGCGCTGGCTCTATGTCTTGCCCAACGGCGACACGCTCGTCGCCGAGACCAATGCGCCGCCCAAGCCTGACGACGCCAAGGGGATCAGGGGCTTTTTCATGACGATGATCATGAAAAAGGCCGGTGCCGGCCCCGAAAGCCCTAACCGCATTACTCTGTTGCGTGACAGCGATGGCGATGGTGTCGCTGAAACGCGCACGGTCTTGCTGAAGGGGCTCAATTCGCCCTTTGGCATGGCGTTGATCGGCGATCAACTCTATGTCGCCGATACGGATGCGGTGTTGCGTTTCCTCTACCACACAGGTGATACGCTCATTACTGTGCCGGGTATCAAGGTGACGGATTTGCCGGCGGGCACGATCAATCACCACTGGACCAAGAACATCATTGCCCGTCCCGACGGCACCAAGCTTTATGCAACGGTCGGCTCCAACAGCAATGTGGCCGAAAACGGTATGGCGGCAGAAACCGAGCGCGCCAATATTCTCGAAATCGATCTGGCGACCGGCGCGAAACGCATTTTTGCCAGCGGCCTGCGCAATCCAAACGGGATGAGCTGGCAACCGCAAACCGGCGCCTTGTGGACCGTGGTCAATGAACGCGATGAGATCGGCAGCGATCTTGTACCTGATTATATGACCTCTGTAAAAGATGGCGCCTTCTATGGCTGGCCTTACAGCTATTATGGCCAGCACGTCGATGTGCGTGTGAAACCGCAAAGTCCGGAGAAGGTCGCTAGTGCGATAGCGCCTGATTATGCGCTGGGCCCGCATACGGCTTCGCTGGGCCTTACCTTCTATAGCGCCAGCCTTTTGCCGGTCCACTATGCCGGTGGCGCCTTTATCGGACGCCACGGATCGTGGAACCGTAATCCACCAAGCGGTTATGACGTTGTTTTCGTGCCCTTCGACAAAGGTATGCCTTCGGGCAAACCGGAAAGTATCCTTACGGGCTTCCTCGATAAAGAGGGCAAGGCGCAGGGGCGACCCGTTGGCGTAACCATCGATAGCAAGGGTGGGCTGCTGGTCGCCGATGATGTCGGCAATGTCATCTGGCGTGTAACGCCGGCCAGTTGATATAAAAAGGGCGCATCAAACCCATGATGCGTCCTTAGCTTTTTAGTCTGTTGATCAGGAGCGACGATAGCTCTGGTCGGGATCAACGAGATCATCGTTCATGACTTCTTCCGAACCGTCAATAAACACATGTACCGAACCATCTTCCTGATCCTCGACGCGATCGACAATGGCTGGTGCGCCATAGTGTTCGTGCAGTACGGCATCCTGAATGCGATGATTGGGCAAGGGGCGGTCAGCGAACTGAAAATCCGTTGAGGCGAAGACCTCTTCGCCGGTGTTCTTGTCGATCAGATGATAAGCACGAGGGGTCATGATGTTTCTCCTTGGTGAGTTTTAAACTTGCCATGCGCGCCATAAAAAGAAGATACGGAGTTACAGCCAGCCGCGCCGCTTGAAGTAGATATAGGTTATGGTGGAGACCGCGACCATGAGACTAAGCGCCACAGGATAACCGACCTGCCAGTGCAGTTCGGGCATATGGGCGAAGTTCATGCCATAGATGCTGGAAATCAGAGTGGGCGGCAGGAAAAAGACCGCCACGGTCGAGAAAATTTTCGAGATCAGGTTTTGCTCGACATTGATCATGCCAAGCGTGGCGTCGAGCTGGAAGTTGATCTTATCGGCCATAAAGTTGGTTTGGGACAACAAGGCCTCGGCGTCGCTGATCAGCATGTCGAGATCTTCCTGCAGCTCGATCTGATCAGGCCGCGCCGTCTTGCGGGAGAAGATCAGCATACGTTCGAGGCTTTGCAGGCTTTCATGTATCTTGGAATTCAGATCGGCGAGGGAGCCCAGCTTTTGCAGGACGCGGCGCATCAGGATTGACGGATTACCCTGCTTGTTTTCGAAAGCGTGGTCATCAAAAATCCGGCGTGATAGATCATCGACGCCATCGACCAGCAGTTCCATATGCCAGGCCACACGCATGAACATTTCCTGCAGCAGGCCTTCCAGCACATCCGGTCCATTCATGAAGACGGCGGGGTTGTTGAGAAGGCGTTGCTGGAAATGGCTGAAAGAGGTGGGGGCAATGTGACGTATGGTCACCAGACAGCGTTCGGTCAGTATGAAGGTAACCGCACTCGTTTTGGGATGAGTTGAATTGATCTTGTGCAGGATCGCCGCTGTCATGAAGGTCGTGCCGTCTTCCTTGTAAAGACGGTTTAGCGCCTGATTACGCCAGATTTCACCCCGCGTGGGTATAGCTATGCTCAGATGTTCTTTGAGATAACGCTCTTCTTCTGGCATCGGATTTTGCAGATCAATCCACACCGAAGCCCTGCATATGGCGGCACGGTTGTCCTTGGCTCGCGCCAGCAAGGCAGTCTTGAGCGCGCCATCTTCATGATAATAGGCGGTCATCATAGCGCAGGAACCCGAGCGTCAGAACGGCGCAGGTTCAGGTATAGGATCGGAGCTTGAAGCTTTTACGACGCCGCCGGACGTCAGGCCTTGTTCAGGCCGAGGTAAGCGATGCCGAGGCGGCTGGCCTCGGTGCGCAGACCCTTTTGTGCCCCTGAAAAGCCGGGCGCGCCGCCGCCATCGCTGTTGTAGAGGATGGCCACGGTCAGTTTGTTGTCGGTGAAACTACGCAAGTGGCCGGTGAAGCCGTTGATGCGGCCGCCATGTGAGGCCACCTTCAGGCTGTCAAAGGTGCCAAGGCCCTGGCCCAGGCCATATTCCAGCGCTTCGACACCACGCCGTTCATAGGCGGGTGTGCCATTTTTCAGCAGGGTCGGGGTCAACATGGCCTGCAGGCTGGCCGGTTTCAGCACCTTGCCTTCGAGCAGAGCGCAATGCCACAGGCAGAGGTCTTCGGTCGTTGAGCGGATGGCGCCCGCACCACCGGCGAAGCTTGGCGAAATTGGCGTGGCCAGGTCGTACTTGGTGGGCGCGCGAAAATTGGGGCGATAGCCGTTGCAGACCGCGGCCGCCGTGCAGGTCTTGTCGATCTTCGTTTGCGCCAGACCGGCCGGAATGAACAAGCGCTGCTGAAAGAAATCAGCCAGTGCCAGACCTGAGAGCTTTTCCACGATCAGGCCCAGAATGGTGAAGGCGCTGTTGCTATAGAGCCAGGTGGCGCCGGGTTGGGCCTTGTAGAGGGGCTGGCGCGCGCTGATGATCGCCATCAGTTCACTGGCGGTATAGTCACGGCTCTGCGCTTCGGTCAGGATGCTTTGCGCCTGCCCATTGATGTAGTCGCCCATGCCAGACGTGTGGCTGAGCAATTGGCGCAGGGTGATATCGGTGGCGCGTTGGAAGTCCGGCATGAATTTCGCCAGACTGTCATCGACGCTTAAAAGGCCGTCTTCGGCCAGCAGCAGGATAGCGGCAGCGGTGAATTGCTTGGTGATCGAGGCGACGCGGAATTCGGTCTGGGGCGTAACAGCGGCGCTGGTTTCCACATTGGCCATGCCGAAGCCTCTGGAATAGAGCAGAACGCCTGCGCTCATGACGCTGAGCGACAGACCAGGGGTCAGCTTTTTGTCGACCATGGTCTGCGCCAGGGTATCGAGGGTGGGCCATTGCAGGAGGGGGGGCGCCAGCTTCCTGGGTGCGATCGCAGCGATGGTTTCGGCTGTTTTGATCAGGGAAGGGCCGGCGGCATTTCCAGCCAGCGCAGCCAGCATCAAAGCGAGTGTGGAACGGCGTGTCAGAAGCGCCGGATTTTCATGCGTTGCGGTCATAGGCTTACAAAACCAGTAAATATTTCCCAAAATCGCGGACGGTCGTCCTGCGCTTTTGCAAATAAAAAATCGATGGCGAATCCGCCGTCTATACGGAAGAGTTTACGTTAAACGGTAAATAGTTTCAAAATGGTTTTGGTAAACGACAAATTTACGACGGTCATATTTTTGTGAGTGAATACAGGAAGAATGTCGCTATTCAAATTTTGAAGGTCTTGGTGTAGCTTCCTGGCATCTGAGGCGGCGGGAATGACAACGAATGTCCCTGTTATTAGGGCTAAAGGCTTTCAAGGCGCGCCTTGCGCTTCGTGCTGGCGATCGCGATGTCAGCTAAGATGACCTGGCTGACCTGGCAGGTCAGTTTGCAGAGCGATTATCGAGCAGGCGAAGCCTTGTCTTCCTGGAAGTCGGGCGGGATATTGCTTCTGTCGTCGCCTATCTGGGCTGCATTCAGGCCGGCCATGTCGTGCATATGTTTTCAGAGTACGCCGATAGCCAGTTGCAGGCACTAATCGAACGTTACGAGCCGAACTATGTCATCCGGCAGGGTGATCTTGCCGGGGAAGGCTTGACGGCACGGCACAGCCGGACGCTGGGACTTCATCCTGAGCTTTGCCTTCTCCTGTCGACCTCCGGCTCTACCGGCGCACCTAAATTTGTTAAACTGTCCCGGCGCAATCTGGACAGCAACGCTGCCTCTATCGCAGACTATCTGAGCATAGGCCCCGATAACTCTGTCCTGCTCAATCTCAGGCTCAACTATGCTTACGGCCTGTAAGTTCTGAACAGCCATTTGCTGGCAGGTGCGCGGGTCGTTCTCAGTGATACTTTGGTGACGGATGAGGCTTTCTGGGATATCCTGAAAGCGCAAAAGATCACCTGCTTTGCTGGTGTACCCTATAGCTTCGAAGTCATTGCGCGCAGTGATCGTTTGCGCGATTTGCCGGATCTGCGCTATGTCACACAGGCGGGCGGGCGTCTTGATCCAAGACTTGTGCGGCATTTCGCCAATCTAGGCGGCCGGCAAGGCTGGCAATTTTTTGTCATGTACGGCCAGACAGAGGCGGCGCCGCGGATCAGCTATCTGCCACCAGAACAGGCGATGGAGAATGCCTCCTGCAAAGCCTGCCGGACATGGCCCGCAGTTACCATCTGCCCGAGACCCTGTTGCGTGTATATCAGGTCGAAACTGTGCCGCGGCTGGCGAATGGCAAGACGGATTATCAAGCGCTGAACGCTCTGGTTCTGGAAACGACGGGCACCAAGGGCTTGGCGAGAAGCCTCAGTCTGGGTGATGCGGTCAGCCTTGTTTTTTCGATCGCGTTCGTAAAGCGGTTTGGCAGCGAAATGCTTGCCCTGCTCGGTTTCAAACGCACTGATGATATGTCCTTCCGCACGCTTTACGCCGAACTGTTCGGTAAAGCCGTCAGTGAGGCGGATAGTTTTAGATCCCTGGCAGGCGATTCCCTTTCCTATGTGCAGGTGAGTCTGGCGCTCGAAGAGCGGATTGGCTTCTTGCCGGCGGACTGGCAGACGGCCACCATCACAGACCTTCAAAATCGGTATGGCCATGCAGAAACTGTTTAATTACCGCATCCAGACCGATATTCTGCTCCCTCTGGCGGTTCATGTGGCAGATCTTTTGGCCGGCCATGGCGCTGATCCTGTTGGTGTTCGCGCTAAAACGTCAATTTGTCTGGAGCGAGTTCTTCTTCGTCAGTCATTGGTTTACCGCCGACAGCTTCTTTCCCCCCTTTATGCCCTACTGGTATATCCAGGTCATGCTGCAGATATGTCTGGGGCTGATGATACTGTTTGTCGTGCCTGTCGTGCGCGATCTTATCGTTCGTCACCTCTACACAGCGTCATTGTTGTTCTTGCTGGTGTCCGGCATGGTAGTGGTGATTTTCCCTGACATATGGGATACGAGCGCACTCTATGACTGGCTCCCGCATCTTCAGTTGTGGAATTTTGTGATCGGCTGGTTCATCCATGCCAGCCTGGAACGCGCGCAAGGTCAACATGGCTGGATATACCGCCTGACAGCTACCGTAATGGTGCTTCTCTGTGGCTTTAGCCTATTGTGGGGCTCATGGAGTCAATGCCTCATATTTGTCCTGGGCGGTGTACTGCTGTGCTGGGCATCCAGTGTGCCTATTCCGAGGATTTTCTCGCGGCCGGTCATGCTGTGCAGTCAGGCGATTTTCACCATCTACCTGTTGCATGCAATAATGCCGGCCTTAAGTCAAAAGACCTTGTATGCATGGTTCCATATCGACCAACCACTGCTGGATGGCGTTTTGGCCATGATCAGTTGTATAGGGCTGTGGGCGGCCTGGACGGCCGCGAAGCGTGCGTTCCGCGGGCTTGCTTTGCAGGCTGGTGACTTTACCAATCTAAACAAGGACGCTAATGTAAAGCCTCGTTTTACAGCCTAAATCCGCTCGTAAATTTTCAGGGTAAAGTCGTGATCGTCGTTTTCCGTTTTGGCGAATGACTCTTCCGAGGTCACCTTCCAAACTGAGGGATCGATTTTTGGGAAGTGGGCATCGCCCTCGACATCGGCATGGACATGGCTGACATAGATCCGATCGGCCTTCGGCAGGGTCTGTTCATAGACATTGGCGCCACCAATGACACAGATCTCATCGGCACCATCGTCGGCCGCATGTTCGCGAGCGATGTCGAGCGCCTCGAACAGGCTGTTGCAGATAATGCCGCCGTCAGCCTCCATACGCGGATCGCGGGTCAGCACGATATTGAGACGGCCGGGCAGAGGCTTTTTGGGTAAAGAATCCCATGTGGTCGAGCCCATAATGATAGGCTTGAACTGGGTGATTTCCTTGAAGCGCCTGAGGTCTGAGCGCAGGTGCCACGGCAGGCCGCCGTTTTTGCCGATTACGCCGTTGTCGCTCATGGCAACCACGAGGGCCAGTCTTACCTTCGCCATCAGACAGCCACCTTAGCCTTCAGCGCGCCATGCGACTGATAGTTTTCGACAGCAAAATCGGCATAATCGAAGCCGAACAGATCGGTTTTGGGCGTCATAACCAGTTTGGGGAAATCGAACGGCGTGCGCTCAAGCTGGGTCTTCGCCTGCTCCATATGGTTGGTATAGAGGTGGACGTCGCCGTAGCTGTGGACGAAATCGCCGGCTTCCAGCCCGACGGCCTGCGCCACCATATGGGTCAGCAGGGCATAGGAGGCGATATTGAACGGCACGCCCAGAAAGATATCCGCCGAGCGCTGGTAAAGCTGGCAGCTCAGTTTTCCCTCCGCGACGAAGAACTGAAACAGGCAATGACACGGTGGCAGGGCCATGTCGTCGACCTCGGTCGGGTTCCACGCCGAAATAACATGGCGGCGCGAATAGGGATTGGTTTTGAGGTTCTCGACTAGGTTCTTCATCTGGTCGATGACGCGGCCGTCTGGCGCTGCCCATGAGCGCCACTGTTTGCCATAAACCGGGCCCAGGTCGCCCTTCTCATCGGCCCATTCATCCCAGATGGTGACGCCGTGGTCGTGAAGATATCTGACATTGGTATCGCCGCGCAGGAACCACAAAAGCTCGACCGCGATCGACTTGAAATGCACCTTCTTGGTGGTCAGGAGCGGAAAGCCCTGCGACAGATCGAAGCGGATCTGACGGCCGAACAGGCCCAGCGTCCCCGTGCCGGTGCGATCCGAACGGGCAAAGCCATTGTCCATGATGTCGCGCACCAGATTGAGATACTGATATTCGGGGTGATCAAACATGGCGCTTACTTTATACAGATGACGATTCTGAATTAGTATAGCCGAGGTGCGCTGCCATGTCCTTAACCGTTTATCACGATCGTGACTGCGACCTGTCAGTTATCCAAAGCCGTAAGGTGCTGGTGATTGGATATGGCAGCCAGGGCCGCACCCAGGCGCTCAATGCCCGCGATTCCGGCGTGACGCAGATCAGGGTGGCGCTGAAGCCGGACTTAAGACCCGCGCAAAAGCCGAGGCCGATGGTTTCGAGGTGGTGACGGTGGCGGAAGGGGTAAAATGGGCCGATGTCCTGGTCATACTGACCTCGGACGAGGCACACCAGAAGCTTTTCCATGACGAGATCAATCCGCACCTGCGTGCGGGGCAGGCGCTCATTTTCGCCCACGGCCTGTCGTGCAATTTTGGGCTGGTGACGCCGCCGGCCGATGTCGATGTGCTGCTGGTCTCGCCCAAGGGCATCGGGCCGCGTATCCGCGACATCTATGTGGCGGGGGAGGGCGTCTTCTGCCTGTTCGCCATCCAGCAGGACGCCACCGGTGACGCAAAGGCGCTGGGCTTGTCCTTTGCCGCCGCGCTTGGTTGTGGGCGCAAGGGCATCCTTGAAACCACCATGAAGGACGAATGCGAAAGCGATCTTTTTGGAGAGCAGGTCGTGCTTTGCGGGGGCACGCGCAATCTGGTGAGCGATGGCTTTCAGACGCTGGTCGACGCCGGTTATCCGCCGGAGGTGGCGTGGTTCGAAACCTGTTATGAACTCAAGCTGGTGGTCGATCTTTTGTGGGAGCTTGGCATGTCCGGCGGCTTCGAGAAGATCAGCAACACCGCCGAGTACGGCGCCTATCTCACTGGCCCGCGTGTTATCAACGGCGCCAGCCGCCTGGCCATGCAGGATGTGCTGAAAGACGTGCAGTCCGGCGCTTTCGTTCGCCAGCTTATGAGCGACTATAACGCCGGCAGTCCTGACCTACTTGGTCGCCGCACTGGCCTGAACCATAATCTGCTCGATCAGACCAAGCGTTATCTCGATGGCGTGGCGAAGGCGGCGAACGACTGCTGACACTCTTCCACGATTAAATCTCAAAAAGCGCGTATTTTTAGAATTCTGCGCTTGGCATCTGAAACAGGTGTGTGTAAGGAACGGTCACGTTTGTGCAGCCTTGCGCATTTGTTGTCGCGAGAGGTTTCTGCCTCGCGGAAGTTCCGGGCCGCTTTAGCTCAGCCGGTAGAGCACCGCATTCGTAATGCGGGGGTCAGGTGTTCGAGTCACCTAAGCGGCACCACTACCTCGTTCGCCGAAGTGCGCCGAAGGTTGAAAAATTCAATAAAATCTGGTAGTTTTGGGTATAGTTGGCCGTCAGTGTGCGCCCCTGTCCGCTCGCATCCGGGCGATTTGGGGGCCTCGGTGGGGGCCTTTCGCAAATGGCGAAAATGAGAGGCCCCCAAATGGCACTTACGGATATCGCGCTGCGCAACGCTAAGCCTATGGCGAAGCCCTACAAGTTGGCAGATGAAAAAGGCCTATACCTCCTCGTGACGCCATCGGGTGGCCGTCTTTGGAAGGTGAAATTCCGAAATAATGTTGGAACCGAGAAAAAACTCTCTCTCGGGACGTATCCTGAGGTTGGCTTAAAGAGCGCGCGTGAGAGACGTGACGAAGCGCGGCGTTTGCTCGCAAATGGCGTAGATCCCGCCGAACAGAAGCGCCGAGATAAGCATGCTGCCATGATCGGCGCGTCGAATACGTTCAGGGTGGTGGCGAAAGCGTATATAGCCAAAAACCAACGCGATGGCTTGGCTGAAGCGACAGTTCAAAAGCGCGAGTGGTTCGTGCGCTTGGTCGATAAAACCCTCGGTAACCGGCCTATCGCAGAAATAGCTCCCTATGAAATTCTGGATGCGGTTCGTCCGTTCGAGGCATCAAAGAATGACGAAAAGGCTCACAGGACATTGCAGTTCATTGGGCAGGTCTTCCGATATGCAGTCGCCAATCAGCTTGCGCCATCCGATGCGACCCGTGATCTGCGCGGCGCATTGGCGAATCGCAAACCCAAGCATCATGCCGCCATCCTCGACCCCAACAAGGCAGGCGAAATGCTGCGAGCAATTGATGGCTACGAGGGCCATCCGTCTACGCGCATTGCTTTACAGTTATCTGCGCTGCTGTTTGTTCGCCCTGGCGAGCTTCGCCGCGCGGAATGGGCCGAAATTGATCTTAATTCTTATGTTTGGCGCATACCAGCAACGAAAATGAAAGCGCGTATGGAACATGCCGTTCCGTTGTGCCATCAGGCCCTAGTCATTCATAATCCGTGATGGCTTGTTCGGGCGAAGCGAAACGCTGTCATTGATTGGATTGTAAGCCAGGAAGCCAGTGTTTTATTGCATTTTGCGTAAGCACGGCGATCAGGAAGCTCCAGCCGAAGCTCATGAAAGTGCCGATTATGATATATTCCGTAGACCTGCGTTGCGTAGAGTTTTTAACGTCCCCAAAGCGTAGGATTGATTTGGCAGTTATTAAGAAGCCGACGCCAGCCGGCTGATTGATAAGGATAAATAGCATTACCAAGCCGCGCTCGAGCAGGCCGATATAGTAGCCGCCTTTTTCCAGCCCCCGAATGTTATCGCGGATCTGTAACGTAAATTGGGTCGTCATTTTCCTGATCAGAATTGCGCCAACGAGCAGATTCAGAATGATCCCTGAAGCGAGGCAAAGGCCGGCCAGGTAATATGGCAATTGACTTGTCGCAAGCCAGTGCGGCCACCACCAGTCGTGGAAAGTCGTAGGGTAGAGCCAGCATAACCCAACTATTACGATAAGGTGAGCGAGCTGGTCTGCTAAGAAAGAGCGCAGGCTGTCTTTTAATAGGTGAGTTTTTATCGCATCCACAAAAAGGTGGGTGACAGCTAATATTGCCAAAATTGGTATAGGCGTGCCACCTAAGGTGACCGCCGCAGCCACCACCGTGATCGCGATATGCAAGAGTAGAATGGCCGGCTCTTTTTTTCTGGCAACCATCCATTCGGTTTGCAGAAAAAAGTCTGAGATCAGGTGTGCCGTCAAAAGTGCCAAAAATGTTGTCAGCATGGTTTGTCCCCGGGCAGCCGCATTTGGGTGTCTATGCTCAGACAGCCGAACTTGGCTGTTTGTTCTCGACCATAAAGATCGCGTTCCAGTCGGCTCTTTCAAATGCTTTTAAAGCGCTGGTTAAAGCCCGCCAGTTCGCCGCCTGCAGAGCCTTGCTTACGGTCTGTTTGGCTACAGGCGGTATGAGAGCATTCGCAATTTCTTCGTGCTCTGGCTGCTTCATGACAAGGGCTTGAGCGACAATCTCCGACTGCCGACGCGTCCAGTTTCGCATAATTGCACCGCAAAGTTGGAAGGTCAGCGGTACCCAATCCTCTATGGCCCCCAAACCTTCAGCTGTGGCGCCGGTCAACTGGAAATAGGTTCCCATTTCGTCGAGTGCACGACCCGAAACGGTGAAAGCTTCACCTGTGGAAAGCGAGATTTTGGAATGTTCGATGTTGCTAGTGTAACCGATACCAATAGCGATGCGCGTGTCGACTTGCAGCACAGCACGTAGTTTCGATCGTAGAAGTACCGCTAAGCGTAGTGACTGTTTGGGATCGGCAAGGAGGAGTTGCCAGGAGTTGCCGCGGAAAAAATCCAACTCACCGATTATGACATCTGGCCATAAGGCGTGAAAGCTATCCACCGTTTCCGCCAAAGTGCGTCTGACCGCCCCTAGAGCCTCGGGAGAGAGCCGGGAGGAATTGATAATATCGCCCGTTAAAACGGCGCGTCGGGTCCAACGAGGATTTGCCATATGTGCTTCCAAGACAGCCGTTTTTGTGTGTCTGTCTTAGGACAGCCGAATTTGGCTGTCAAGGACACGATTTCTAAACGTAGGGTTGCCTTTATGCTGCCTCAGGCGTCGATGTTGCAACGAATTTTAGAAAATGACGGATCCCTACAACGCTTGAGCCTGGCTGATATGTCGGATGCCTCTGCCTTTACACCAGGTTCAAAACAAACCCCGCCGGATGTTATGCCTGTTTGGAAATCCTCCAATGAAAGCTAGCACCGCACATTTGTAGAAGCAGCAGCAGGGTCTCGACGTCAAAATGGCTAAGTCTGCCTTTTAATAAATCTGCGGCCTGACTTGCAGTAACACCCAAAGCTTGGGCGGTTTGTCTCTCATTCATCCTGCAGTCTTTAATGTGGTTACAAATCGTCGCCATCAGCTCTGACCGAAGCATCATAATTTGCGCATTGCCGCGCGAGCCGCTGATCGCGTCCCAAACAGTACCAGTCCATGGTCTGTCAGAGGGGGATGGCTCAGGCAGCATCAGGTGAACCGATCGCTGCGAAATTGCTGATCACCACATCGCCCTCTGGGAATTTCGCAACAACTTCTAACTCGCCGCCAAGCGCCTTTACGTAACCGCGCAGGCTGCTTACATACATATCGACACGCTTTTCCATCTTGGCGACGGCAGCCTGGCCAACATTCAAAGTGGCGCTCATTTGTTCCTGGGTGAGCTTTCGTGCTTGGCGCAACTCAGCAAGGGTCAACTCATCGCGCAGCGCCGCGACCTTGGCGTCGATTATGGCTCTGCGCTCAGGAGAGAGTTCGCCAACCAGGTCTTTGAACGCAAGGTGTCCAGTCATGTCAGGCCTTCCTTCTTCAATTCTTCCAGATGCACATCATAAAGGGCGTCAGCAACGGGAACCATTTTCCTGTAGAACCGGTCGTCGCCAGTCTTATCGCCGGCGGTCAACAGGATCGCGTTTCGAAGCGGATTAAAGGCGTCGAAAATCCTTATGGGAGATCCGCCGCTTTGAACCCGCAATTCTCGCATATGCGCATGACGCGACCCTTTTATTCCCGACGAATGCGGAAAGCCAAGGCGTACATCATGAGCCGCAAGAAGTTCGACGTATGCAATGACGTCGTCTTTCTCCGCGAGAGTTAGGCCGTGGAACCAAGACCCGAACTCGTCGGTAGCTTCGACTTCACATGCCATGAGGGGAATATTCCATAGAGGGCATAATTTGTCAATCCATCTGAGTGAGTGGCTAGAGAGTGCGAATACGGCGCTTCATTAATTGGAACGGCACACGGTCCTCGCATCTCGTTCAGGGTACGTGGCTTAGCAAGAGCAGTTTGGATCGAAATAACCGTGGCCCCATGCCGCAACCTATCGAGATGGTCGGACCACCACTGTGCCATCTTCACTCGCTCATCCCAGTGCTTGCCCCGGTGATAGGCGGCACGCACCTTGTTGGTCTCCTTGTGCGCAAGGGCGTGTTCAATGGCATCAGCCGACCACAGGCCCAATTCGTTGAGAAGGGTGCTGGCCGAACTACGGAAGCCATGGGCCGTCATCACGTCATGGCCGTACCCCATACGCCGCAACATAGCATTGATGGTATTCTCAGACATCGGCACGCTATTCGATCGGATCGACGGGAAAACGTATCGACTGGTCCCTGTCAGTTGGCTGACCTCGGCCAGGATTTCGATGGCCTGGCGGGAGAGGGGAACGTGGTGCTCGACCCGTTGCTTCATCTTCGGTGCAGGTATCTTCCAGACACACGCCTCGAAATCGAATTCAGACCACTCCGCCTTTCTCAACTCGCCTGGTCGCACAAACAGGTGGGGGGAGATCTTCAGGGCCAGCCGGGATGTCATGAAGCCCTCGGTCGCCTCGATATCGCGAAGCAGCTTGCCAAATGCAAGGGGCTCTATGATCGCCGCGTGATGCTTGACCTTCGGTGAGGCGAGCGCGCCGGACAAACTGGCTGCTGGATTGGTCCTAGACCGGCTGGTGATGATGGCGAGGTTGAAAACCCTGCAGGCAAATTCGCACAGCCTCTTGGCAGTCTCGCGGGCACCGCGACGCTCGACGCGCTTGAGGATGGTCAACACTTCGAACGGCTCAATCTCCGTGATGGGGCGTTTGCCGAGTTCCGGCATCAGTTGCTTTGCCAGCCAGCGGTTTTTGACCATGGTCATCTTAGAGCGGCCGTCGCTCTCCTGGAGATCTAGGAATTCGTCGCATATGACGCCGAAGGTACTGGCCGCTGAAAGCTCGGCCTCGAGCTTTTGCCGCTTCTTTTCGGCGCCGGGATCGATGTCATCAGCCAGCAGCTTTCGGGCTTCGTCGCGTTTGCGACGCGCATCCTTGAGCGCGATGTCGGGATAAGTGCCCAGCATCAGGGTCTTCGCAATTCCGCCAAAGCGATACTTTAAGCGCCACAATTTACTGCCGGACGGCTTTAGAATCAGGAACAATCCGCCCGTATCGTAGAGCTTCGTATCCTTCTTCTGGGGCTTGGCATTTTTGATGGCGGAATTGGTAAGACTTATTTTGGGGGTCTCGGCCAATGGGGGTTTTCTTCGAGACCCCCAAAAAGAACCCCAAATGCTCCCGGAAGTGGTCGGAAGCCGTCGGATTTCGTCGGACGTCATTCCACCAAAGTATCAGATTTTATTGAAAAAATAAATCAATTCCGGACGTTATCGGAAGAGGCGCTGGTGCCGGCTACAAGAATTGAACTCGTGACCTGATGTTTACAAAACAACTGCTCTACCATCTGAGCTAAGCCGGCACTAGCGGATCGCCCTTATGCCGATGGCGGAGCGGCTTGTCCATATCCTGCGAGCGGATTTTTTTGAAGAAATAGCGATCATCCCTATATTTCAACCGCCAAAATGGTTTATGACCACGGCCTTCTCATCATTAGAGAGCTGAAAGAGCCTTATGTCCCGCATCCTGATCACCTCCGCGCTTCCCTATATCAACGGCATCAAGCACCTCGGCAATCTGGCCGGTTCCATGTTGCCGGCCGATGTGTTCGCCCGGTTCCAGCGCGCGCGTGGGCATGAGGTCTTATATATTTGCGCCACAGACGAGCACGGCACGCCGGCCGAGCTGGCTGCCGCCAAGGCCGGTCAGGACGTCCGCACCTATTGCGACGAGCAGCACCTGATCCAGAAAAACGCTGGCGAGGCCTTCGGGCTCAGCTATGACTGGTTTGGTCGCTCGTCCTCACCGGAGAATCGCCAGCTTACGCAAGCTTTTTGCGAGGCGCTGGATAAGAATGGCCTGATCGAAGAACGCGTCGACAAGATGGTCTACTCGATCGATGATGGCCGTTTTCTGCCGGATCGCTATGTCGAAGGCAGCTGTCCGCATTGCGGCTACGACAAGGCGCGTGGTGACCAGTGCGATAACTGCGGCCGTCTGCTGGACCCGACCGACCTGATCAATCCCTATTCGGCGGTTTCCGGTTCGCGTAATCTCGAAGTGCGTGACACCCGTCACCTTTACCTGTTGCAGACCAAGGTCGAGCCGCAATTGCGCGCATGGATCGCCGGTAAGTCTGAGTGGCCGCAACTGGCGCTCTCCATTGCCAACAAGCATCTTGAAGAAGGCCTGATCGACCGTGGCATCACGCGCGATCTGAAATGGGGGGTGCCGGTTACGAAAGATGGCAAGCCGCGTCCCGGTTTCGAGGACAAGGTGTTCTATGTCTGGTTCGATGCGCCGATCGAATATATCGGCTCGACCAAGGAATATTTCACCTCGCAAGGTAATCCGGACGGTTGGCAAAAGTGGTGGCGTCTCGATCAGGGCGCCGAGGATGTTCGCTATGTCGAATTCATGGGCAAGGACAATGTCGCCTTCCATACGGTCAGCTTCCCGGCCACAATTCTGGGCTCGGGCGAGCCATGGAAGATGGTCGATACGCTGAAGGCCTTCAACTGGCTCAACTGGTATGGCGGTAAGTTTTCGACCTCCATGAATCGCGGCGTCTTCATGGATCAGGCGCTGGAGATCCTGCCGGCCGATTACTGGCGCTGGTACCTGATCGCCAATGCGCCCGAAAGCTCGGATTCGTCGTTCACCTGGGAGCAGTTCCAGGCGACGATCAACAAGGATCTGGCCGATGTGCTCGGCAATTTTGTCAACCGTATCCTGAAGTTCACCGAATTGAAGTTTGACGGCGTGGTGCCGGAAGGCGGCGAGGCGGGACCGCTGGAAGAGAAGCTCTATGCCGATGTCTCGGCGCTTCTGGTCGAGGCGGCGGAAGCTTTCGAAGCTATGGAAATGCGCAAGGCCGCTCAAGCCGTGCGTCGCATATGGGTGCTGGGTAATGAATACCTGCAGGAAGCCGCGCCGTGGACGGCCTTCAAGACCGATACGGTACGGGCCGGCGTGATCGTGCGCCACGGCCTCAATCTGGTACGGCTTTACGCTGTTCTTGCGCAGCCGATCATTCCGTTTGCCGCACAAAGCATCGCGGACTGCGTGGGTGTTCAGTTGCCGCTGGCCTGGCCTTCGGATGACGCCAAAGCCGAACTGACCAAACTGGTGGCAGGGACGCAGGTTCAATCGGGCGAGGTGCTGTTCAAGAAGATCGACGACGATATGGTGGCCGAATGGACCGCACGCTTCGGCGGCAGCGAAACCTGACGACTTCTTAAGTTTACGAAGTGTGTTTTTATGGCTAGCTTCGAGGTGCGGCTTCAACCCTTCGAGGAATTGATCATGAATGATTGGAAAAATGTACTCTTCAGCGCTAAGGGCCGCATTCGCCGCCTGCATTATTGGTTATGGTCGCTGGGGATCAGTCTTGTCTTTGGTGTCGGCATAGGCGCCGTTGGGGGCGCAACGGGGGCTTTCAACAATCTGGAGCGTGGCGAGTTTCCGCCTCTGTTTGGGCTGGTGTACCTGATCAGTGTTGTGCTTCTGACATGGATCGGTGTTTGTCTGGTATCCAAGCGCTGGCATGACCGCAACAAATCGGGCTGGATGTATCTTATCCTGTTTATCCCGATTATCGGAGGTCTTTGGACCTTCATCGAGTGCGGTTTCATGGATGGAACGCAGGGACCGAATAAGTACGGTCCGTCCCCGAAAGGCATTGGTGGCTCACCAGACGTTTTTTAATGAGTTGACAAAGAGGGCTTGGCGGCCCTCTTTTTTATTTTCCAAATCCGGAGAAGAACTCTTTCCACCACACCACGACTTCATGCGTCATGACCGGCACACACTTGAGCGTGGCGTCGCAGTGGCCGAATTCCCAGATCTGGTGACCGCCTTCCCAGATCATCTTCAGCGCCACGAACAGCACAACCGCCACGCCGCCAAAGGCGATCCAGCGATACTTGTGCAGAACCTTGGCGATCAGGTTGGCGGCCACGCCCATGGCGGCGATGGAGAGCAACAGACCGAAGACGAGAATTTCAACATGGTGCTGCGCGGCGCCGGCAACCGCCAGCACGTTATCGAGCGACATGGAGATATCGGCCGCCAGGATCTGCAGGGTGGCGGACAGAAGGGTCTTGGTCTTTTTGGTTGATACTTGTTTGGGCTGGGTGTCGCGCTCGGCTTTCTCCGCGTCGGTCAGGTTGGCATTGCCGGCCATAATGAGCGCTTCGGCCTGCTCGGTCTCGTGGTGCTCGTGCAGTTCGCGCCACATCTTCCAGCACACCCACAAAAGCAGGATACCGCCGGCGAGCAACAGGCCGACCATGGCCAGCAACTGGACAGTGATCAGGACGAAGCCGACGCGCAGGATGACGGCGCCGATCAGGCCATAGATGATGGCGAGACGGCGCTTGTCGGCGGGCAGGCCGGCGGCGGCGATACCGACGGCCACGGCATTATCGCCCGCCATCACGACGTCGATGAAGATGACCTGCACAAGGGCCAGGCCTTGAGACAGCAGGACAGGATCGATAGTCATGAAAGAGGTCTCGAGCGCCACGGGATCACCTTAAAAAGAGCTGTTTACCCTAGATAAGGGATAGGCCGCGCATGTCAATTCTTACCGACGCGCGCAGACCTCATAAAGCGAAATCGAGGCGGCGTGACTGACATTGAGGCTCTCGAAACCGCCCGGCATGGGGATGCGCGCCAGATGATCGCAGTGTTCGGCCACAAGGCGGCGGATGCCTTCGCCTTCGGAGCCAAGCACCAGTACCAGCTTTTTCAGCGATTTGCCCCAGCCTTGCTGCGCCAGAAGCTCATGCAGGTTGAACGCGCCTTCGCCGGCAAGACCAACGCTGACATAGCCTTGCTCATTCAGGGCTTCCAGGGCACGAGAGAGGTTGGTGACGCGCGCAAAGGGCACCATGTCGATGGCGCCGGCCGCGGTCTTGGCCAGCACGCCTTGCAGGGGCGGGGAGTGGCGGTCCTGCATGACCAGCCCCTGCACGCCGAACGCGGCGGCCGAACGGAAAATGGCGCCAATATTCTGTGGATCGGTGACCTGATCGATCATGAGAATGACCTGAAGGCTATTCTTCGTGTCGCCCTCCATCAGGGTTTCCAGCGAATTGCCTTCCAGCACCGGCGCGTTCAGGGCGATGCCCTGATGCACCGCGCCTTGGGGCAAGAGACGCGAAATATCGCTCATCGGTAACACCGAGATGCGAATTTCTGAGCGCTTCGACCACGCCGGCGGCACCGATTTGCCGCGTTCCTCGCTTAAAAACAGCTTTAATTGGCTGGCGCGCGAAGAATTTTTCAGCGCTGCCTCTACCGCGTGAACGCCCCACAACCAGCCGTCATCACTGATCTTAGAACGTTGATTGTTATTGTGTTTTGGTCGCTTATCATCCTCGCGCCTGGCCACATGAGCAGGCTTGCCCGCAGGGGCTTTCGGCCTGTCCACAAAATTTTGTGACCTGTTTTTGCCTTTATGGGCTTTGGGGTCGTTGCGTTCACGAAAAGAGGACACTATAAGACGCGCTCCGATTTGAGGCCTTGAGAGGCTTTTAGATGATCTGGCGCAGTCCTTTAACGGCTAAACCTATTTATCCAAAAGTTTTTTTCACATTTGGGCTTGTCCTTTTTCGAAAGGTCGAGTTTAAGGCGTCCGGCAAATGACTTTGTGAGTGTTTGGGGGAATGTCCCGAGCGGCAAAGGGGGGGGACTGTAAATCCCCTGCGTAAGCTTCGCAGGTTCGAGTCCTGCTTCCCCCACCATCACTCACAGTCATTGTCAGACAGTCCTCACATCACAAGATATGAAGCGGCGCTCAAGCTTTGGGCGGCAATTCTTTAGCCCTTTTGGGCGGGTATAGCACAAAGGTAGTGCAGCAGCCTTCCAAGCTGAGGATGCCGGTTCGAGTCCGACTACCCGCTCCAAATACAAACCGCCCGAAAGGGCACCTGATTTTAACCCCTTGCCCGACTGGGCGATACGGAGCCTTAGACCTATGGCCAAGGAAAAATTCAACCGCTCGAAGCCTCACTGTAACATCGGCACCATTGGTCACGTTGACCATGGCAAGACGACTTTGACGGCCGCGATCACGATCACGCTTGCCAAGTCCGGCGGCGCGACGGCAAAGAACTATGCCGACATCGACGCTGCGCCAGAAGAAAAGGCCCGCGGCATCACGATCAACACGGCGCACGTCGAATACGAAACCGCCAACCGCCACTACGCCCACGTCGATTGCCCGGGCCACGCCGACTATGTGAAGAACATGATCACTGGTGCGGCTCAGATGGACGGCGCGATTCTGGTCGTTTCGGCCGCTGACGGCCCGATGCCGCAAACGCGCGAGCACATTCTGCTGGCCCGTCAGGTCGGCGTGCCTGCTCTGGTCGTTTACATGAACAAGGTTGACCTTGTTGACGACGAAGAACTGCTGGAACTGGTTGAAATGGAAGTTCGTGAGCTTCTGTCGTCCTATCAGTTCCCCGGCGACGATATCCCCATCACCAAGGGTTCGGCCAAGGCCGCGACCGATGGCGTGAACCCGGAAATCGGCGAACAGTCGATCCTGGCTCTGATGCAAACGGTTGACGAATACATCCCGCAGCCGGAGCGTCCGGTTGACCTGCCGTTCCTGATGCCGGTCGAAGACGTGTTCTCGATCTCGGGTCGTGGTACGGTTGTGACGGGCCGCGTCGAGCGCGGTATCGTTAAGGTCGGTGAAGAAGTCGAAATCGTCGGCATTCGTCCGGTTCAGAAGACGACCTGCACGGGCGTTGAAATGTTCCGCAAGCTGCTCGACCAGGGTCAAGCTGGTGACAACGTCGGCGTTCTGCTGCGCGGCACCAAGCGTGAAGACGTTGAGCGCGGCCAGGTTCTCTGCAAGCCCGGCTCGATCACGCCGCACACGAAGTTCGTGGCTGAAGCCTACATCCTCACCAAGGAAGAAGGCGGTCGTCACACGCCGTTCTTCACCAACTACCGTCCGCAATTCTACTTCCGTACCACCGACGTGACGGGCATCATCCGCCTGCGCGAAGGCGTGGAAATGATCATGCCTGGCGATAACGCCGAGCTGGACGTTGAACTGATCACCCCGATCGCCATGGAAGAGAAGCTGCGCTTCGCTATCCGTGAAGGTGGCCGCACCGTCGGCGCCGGCGTAGTCGCCAAGATCGTGGAATAGTTGAAGGCGAGGGGCCGCCGGCCCCTCGACCCCGATACACGACGGCGGTTAGATAACGACCGATAAAACCAAAAGAGACCTCCGGCTTTAGGGCCGGGGGTCTTTTTAGTTTTGCAGGCTGCTAATTAATCTCTGTCGCGTTATGGGATCAAAGGGCCGGCGGCCCTTTGCCTTCAATCTTACTCAAGACCGGCTCTACAACCTGATCCCAAATATCACCACCGGAACGCCCCATGGCGCCACCGTGATTGATGGTTTCCAGCGGGCCGTCTGACATGTAGATATGCAGCGGCACGTAGCGCATATTGAGCGGGCCTTCCTCGATCTGCACAGCCGGGAAATCCAGGCCGAATTTCGTCAGGTCGGGCTCCAGGCGCAGGTGCAGCGCTTCATCGAGATAACCGTCTGTGAAATCGAAATGGCTGCGCATCCGCCAACTCACCACATCGGAGACGTGCGGCAAGATGCGGCGGGTATTCTCGGCCGCCACGAAAGCCGGCAGGAACTGCGTGATCGGATCGTAGCCCCATTGCTGGAGCGCCACGGTGGCGTCCACTACACCATAAGGCGGAATCACCACCCAGGCATGGCCCAGAACGGCATCCTGGAAATCCTGAAAATCGTGCCGGTAAAACCCGCAGCACAGGCCACGGGGCAGGACTTCGAAAGTGGTCGAGCCGATCACGCTGAAACTCCAGATGCCAAGCCGGTCGAGCATCCGCGCCATCATGGTCGAGGCCTCGACGCAGCCGCCGTGCCAGTTGTCAGCCTCAAAGGCGGAAATGATCAGTTCGCACAGCTTGGGCACGACGGTTCGCACATGCGCCTCATAGGCTGCGTCACGCGGACGAAGCTGCACCCAGCGCGCATAGGATTCGCGCAAGCTGGTCGGATTGAGGCTTGAGGGCTGATCGTAAAAACCGAATTGCGAGGTATCGACGCCGGCCGCGCGCAACTCGGCATCGAGCTTATGAAACTCGTTGTCTGAGTTGGCCAGGGGAGAGGAGGGTTCCGGCCCTGACGCTTGCATACACTTGCCTTTTAAAGAGGGAATATGGCGGTTAGCCTGTTCGAAGGATGAAGTCCACCACGATCAGAAATCCATGCGGTTCGCTGCGACGATAAGTTCTGTTTGGAGATGAAATGGCTATAGGCGCAGGGCAGGTTTGGCGCTATGGTTTGCACATGCGAATACTTTTCATGTTGGCGGGTTTGTTGTTTGTCGGGCTGGGCATTGTCGGGGCCTTCCTGCCGGTCATGCCGAGCACGGTGTTTTTCATTATCGCCGCCGTTTTCTTCGCGCGCTCCAATCCGGCGTGGGAGGCGAAGATCATGAACCATCCGAAGATCGGCCCGCCGATCCGCGCCTTTCGTGAGCGCGGCGCCATCACCCAAAGCGCCAAGATCGCCGCCGTTTCGGCCATGGCGGTCAGTTCCGTCCTGTCGGGCTACCTTATGCGCCACCACGGCTATTGGGCTTTCGTGCCGGGTATGGTTTGTGCCCTATGCGCCGTCTTCATCCTGACGAGACCCTCCCAATAAGAAACCTGATCCGCAACCACAATCCGGAAACAAACGGCGCACGCTAAAAGGAAATTGGTCGTATCGGCTGCAACCGCTTGACGCAGGCGTCAGGCACGGACTAGCTTCGCCGCCTTGGCCTATGTTGGGAGCGCGCCTGTGAAATTCGTCCGTTTACCCCTGATCCTGATGGGATCGTTTTTGATGACCACCACCATGATGACGGGAGCCACGATGGCGCAGACACCAGTCGCCAGCGCGCAACAGGCCTATCTTACGCCAGAGCGCGTTTTCGCCGATCCGGCGCTTTCCGGTCCCGGCGCCGGCGGCGTCAAGCTATCGCCCGACGGCACTCTGTTGACCTGGCTGAAGCCCAAGGATAGCGATCATAACATTCAGGACCTGTGGGCCGTGCCTGTGAAGGGCGGCGAGCCGTTTCTCTTGGTCGACGCCAACAGCCTGTCCTCGGCGGACAAGGCGCTTTCCGAGGCCGAGAAGTCGCGCCGTGAGCGGATGCGCGTGTCGGCGCGTGGCGTCGTGGCCTACGAATGGTCGGAGAACAGCCAGTCGATCCTGCTGCCGCTCGATGGCGACATCTATCTCGTCGATCGCGCCAGCAAAAAGGTCAGCCGCCTGACCGAAACCGCCGGGGATGAGGTGGACGCCAAGCTTTCGCCCAAGGGCGGCGCGGTCGCCTTTGTCCGTGACCAGACCCTGTACCTCAAGGATCTGAAGGGGGGAACCGAGACTCAATTGTCGCCGAAGGGCGAGGGCACGACTACCTACGCTACGGCCGAGTTTATCGCCGAGGAAGAACTTGATCGTCACACCGGCTATTGGTGGAGCCCGCTGGCGACCCAGATCGTCTACCAGAAGACCGACGAAAGCGGCGTCGATATCGCCCAGCGCGTCGAGATCGGCGGCGAAGGCGTCAAGATTATTGATCAGCGTTATCCGTTTGCCGGCAAGCCTAACGCTGTGGTCGAACTGTACGTCAAGACGCTTGGCGGCGGCGATGTGAAGGTGGATCTCGGCAGCAATCCGGATATCTATCTGGCGCGGGTCAACTGGGCAAAGGATGGCAAGAGTTTCTACGTTCAGCGCCTGAGCCGCGACCAGCACACGCTGGACCTGCTTCAGGTCGATCCGGTGACTGGCGTTTCAAAAGTCATCCTGTCGGAGGAATCTGACACCTGGGTTGAACTGCACGATGATTTCCGTCTGCTGGCCGATGGCAGCTTCATCTGGTCGTCCGAGCGCGATGGCAACAAGCACGTCTATTCCTATGGCTCAGACGGCAAACTGATCCGTCAGGTGACACATGGCGACTGGCCGGTCGATAAACTGGCCGATATCAATGAAAAGACCGGCGAGCTATATTTCGAGGCCTCGAAGGAGACACCGATCGAGCACGGCCTGTACAAGGTCAGCTACAAGACGCCGGGTGAGCCGGTGGCCCTGACAAAGGCCGGCGGCTGGTGGGCGGCTTCGGTCTCCGGCGGCGGCGCGGCCTTTATCGGCAGCTATTCCGATCCGCAGACCCCGCCGCAAAGCGCGCTTTACGATGGCACGGGCAAGCGCCTGCGCTGGATCGAGGAAAACAAGCTCGATGCCAAACATCCCTATTATCCGTACAAGGACGCCTACAGCCAGCCGGAATTCGGCGAACTGACGGCGGCCGATGGCGAAAAGCTGGAATACTACCTCCTCAAGCCGCGCGGTTTCGACCCGGCGAAAAAGTATCCGGTCATCGTGTCGATTTACGGTGGTCCTGCGGCCAAGACGGTCAAGAAGACCTGGGTCTCGCCGGCCACGCGTCTGTGGCAGGAAGCCGGCTATATCGTCTTCTCGCTCGATAACCGCGGCACCCCCGGTCGTTCGGTCAAGTTTGGTCGCTCGATCTACAAGTCGTTTGGCGGGCCGGATATCGATGATCAGATCATGGGTGCCAACTGGCTGAAAACCCTGCCCTATGTCGATGCTGACCATATCGGCATCACCGGCTGGTCACAGGGCGGGTTCGTGACGCTGATGGCGATGACCGCCAAGGATACGCCGTTTGCTGCCGGCGCCGCGGGTGCGCCGCCGTCGCAATGGCAGCTTTATGATACCGCCTACACCGAGCGTTACATGTCGACGCCGCAGGATAATCCGAAAGGCTATGCCGGCGGCGATGTGCTGAACCGCATCGATAACCTCAAGCCCGGTGCGCTGATGCTGATGCACGGTATGGCCGATGACAATGTGCAACTCACCAACTCGACACGGGTGATGGCGGCCCTGCAAAAGAAGGGCGTACCGTTCGAACTGATGCTCTATCCGGGCGAGCGGCACGGCCTCAAGGGCAATGAACGCAATTTGCAGAAGTTCCGGCTGCAGCTTGATTTCTTCAATCGCAAGCTCAAAGCTCGTTCGTAAAACATATCAGGCGGGTCCTTCAGTGGCCCGCCTTTTTCATATCTGAGATTACAAACGCTTCATGACAGCTAATTAAGTTGTATCCGGCGTTCCCTGTGACCAAAATGTGTTCATAGCTTCCGGAGAGGAGGCACCACAAAGGAATGCGAGCATGAAAACTTTTGCCCTGATCACCACCGCTTCGGTCTGCGCCCTGGGCCTGATGGCCGCCAATGCTGCTTCGGCCCATACCGAGGTTGAACTGACCAACATCGCCGCCCGCGTTGTTGTGACGCCGGAAAATCGCGATGATGTCGAGTTGAAGGTCGTCTACGGCACGGCCAAGGTGCCGGTCATCATGGTGCGCACCAAGGGCAATACGCTGGTGGCCGATGGCAAGCTAAAAAGCCGCAATCTGAACTGCAAGGCCGGCGGTGTGACGATCGCCGGGCTGGGGCCGGTGGCCAATGCCGATCTGCCGACCGTCTATATCAAGGTGCCTCTCGACGCCAAGGTCTCGGCCGGCGGCGCCACCTACGGCACGGTTGGCGCCAGCAAGACGCTGGAATTCAGCGAAGGCGGTTGCGGTAACTGGCAGATTGCAAGTGTGGCAGGTCAGGCCCAGGTCAATATCGGCGGTTCCGGCGACATCAATCTGGTCGATACGGCCGACGCCGAAGTCAATATCGGTGGTTCTGGCAACTTTACCGCCAACTCGGTGGGTGCGCTTGAGGCCAATATCGGCGGCAATGGCGATATCGCCATCAATAAGGTCAATGGCCCGATCTCGGTCAATATCGGTGGTTCCGGCAATGTGAAGCTGGCCAGCGGAACGGCACCGAGCATGGAAGTCAATATCGCCGGCTCGGGTGATGTCCGCTTTGGCGGTGAAGCGAAGGGGCTTGAGGTCAATATCGTCGGTTCGGGCGATGTGCGAGTCCGGTCGGTGAGCGGCAATATCGAGAAGTCGATCATGGGCTCGGGTAATGTCATCGTCGGTCAATGGTAACTCCAAGCTGCATGAACATGCAGCTTGGCAAGGGCAAGGCCCGTCCGAGCTTATGCGAGGAGCCAAGCGGCGCTTGAGCTAAAAACAATGAATTTCTCCCACCGGATAAATCCTTGCTTTAGCCCTTTACAGGCTTAACCCCTGTGTTAACGATTTAGCCCGGCGGAGCGACCCTCTGCCGGGCTTGAAGTTTTTTGGGGGCGGAAAACGTGTTTGAGGAAGAGGTCAGGCGGCGCATACATTTTGCTCCTGAGCCCGCATGGGTCAAGATTTAGGATTTCAAGCGCCCGGCCACGCTCGATCAATCCAAGGCGCCCTACGGTTTCTATACCTGGCTGGTTGATGATCAGTCGCGACTCGATCTGCATCCGCACCGCTATAACCGCACCATCGAAGAGGTGGTGAACCTCTCGGCCATGAGCTATCTGGCCAATGTCACTCTGCCGTTCAATCCCTATTATGACGACCTGACCATCCACCATATCCGCATCCTGCGCGGCGATGAGGTGATCGAGGTCGACGTCAAATCACGCTATATCGTCATGCGCCGCGAGCGCAGTTTCGAACGTCTGGTGCTCGATGGCCGCTGGACCATGGCCATCACCCTGCCGGACGTGCGGGTGGGGGATATCATCGACACCGCCATGACGCTTGCCGGTGATCCGGCCTGCTTTCAGGGCGAATTTTCGGTACCGGTGATGTTGCAGAACGTCATCTACTGGGACAAGCGCCACGCCCGCCTGCTGGTCCCGCCGCAGCGCCAGATCTATATGCGGCCGTTTCCGCTCGGCTGGACCGAACCCAAGGTCAGCAAACTGGACGATGGCTACAGCGAAATCCTGTTCGAGGCCGAGCATATCCGTGAGTGCGACTACGAGTTCGACAGCCCCGGCTGGGTGATGCCGGTGCGCGGCGCCTATGCCTCCAGTATCGACAACTGGCCGCGCGTCGGCGATGTCATGCGCACCGGCTTTGAGGGCGATAACAACTATCCCGAAGGCCTGCTGGCGGTCATCCAGCAGATCGAGGCGGATCACGACAAGGTGGCCGATCGCATTGTCGCCGCCGTGCGCTGGGTGCAGGAAAGCATCCGTTACTTCGCCTTTTCGTTCGGGGAGGGCGGTTTTGTGCCGCGCACCCTGAAGGAGATCTATGCCGACCGCATCGGCGACTGCAAGGACGTGTCGAAAATGATCGCGGCCATGCTGACCAAGATGGGGGTGGAAAGCTGGCCGGCCCTGGTTGATACCAAGCGCGGCTTCGACCTGATCAACACCCAGCCGCGGCTGGGGTCCTTCAACCACTGTATCTCCATGTGCGTTCACGAAGGGCGCATGTACTGGTTCGAGGGCACGTCGGATGTGGCGCAGGGCGGCGATCTGGCCCATATGGCGCAGAATGATCTCGGCTACGCCCTGATCCTCAAGCCGGGCGGCGACCTGGTCCGTATGATGGACAAGCAGCCGGCGCTGGATTACGAGGTTCGAGAGGTTATCCATCTGCCCGAAAAGAAGGGTGAGGAGACCCTCATTGAGATCGACTACATCTATCGCGGTGCCCGCGCCGATGGCGTGCGACGCGAGTTGCGCCATCAGAGCCTGACAAGCTATGTCGAGGATCGCTGCGCCCTGTTCAGCTATATCTACGGTATGAACATGTGCGCTATCCCGCAGATGATCGACGATCGCGGCCTCAATGAAATCACCATTACCACCCTGGTCACGACCGATAACCCGTGGCACCGAGGCGGTGGCGACAAGGTCTTCTTCAGTCCGGAATCGGGTTTCGACTATGTGCTGGAAGAGCCGGAAGGCCACCGGCGCTTTCCGTTCGATATCGGCGATGTCCGCGAAGGCCGGATCACCACCCTGATCAAAACCGGCCTGACCCTGGTCTGGCCCGAAAAAGCGAAGGTATGGGATTTCGGCGGGCTTCGCCTCAGTTTCACACCACGGCAGACGGCCGAAGGCTATGAGGCGGTACGTGACTACACTGTCGTCAGGCCGTGGCTTTCCGCCGATGAGAAGATGGCGCTGGATCGCGCCTATAGCGAGATTGGCACCTATGATCGCATGAGTATCTGCGTGCCGGCGCAACCGGCGCTCTCATGGCTGCCGGGCTTTATCACCCGCGCTGCGATCTGGGGCGGTCTTCCGCTGGCGGGTGTCGCCATCTGGCTCATCGCCCGTTTACTGTAGGCGTTTGACACACCTGACATAATCTTCTTACATGGCGTCAAGAGGCGCACCAAGCGCCTCATGATAAGATCACGGGAGAAGATTATGACGCCAGTTAACCGCCGGTCGCTGTTGTTTACGGTTGCCGCCTCGTCTCTGGTCGCGGCCTGCGGCGGTGGAGGCGGGGGTGGCAGTTCCAGCGGTGGCGGTAGCAGTTCGTCTTCCTCTGCCTCCAGTTCATCCTCAATTCCGGGCCGTGTCTTGCCCGATCCGGCCAGCGCGCCGGCGCTGAAGACCTTTTTCGCCGGCAAGTTCAAAATCGGCATGGCGGCCGACTTCGGCACCGCCAATGAGACGGGCGCCAAAGCGGTTCTGCTCAAGCACGCCAACAGCCTCACCGCCGAGAGCGTCATGAAGGCCAGCCCGATCGGCGTCAGCCCCGGTGTTTATAATTTCGCGCCGGCCGATGATCTGATCGCTTTCGCTCAGGCGAATGGAATCGAGGTGCGGGGGCACGCGCTGGTGTGGCACCAGACGTCGCCGTCGTGGTTCTTCGATGGCGACCGCACGGATATGACCGCTTACAAGGCACTGGTGCGGGCACGTCTCGAAACCTACATTACCGACGTGGTCACCCACTTCAAAGGCAAGGTCTATTGCTGGGATGTGGTCAACGAGGCAACGCGCGATGATGCCTCGGGCACCTACCGTGACTCGGAGTGGTATCGTCTGTTCGGGTCTGATTTCATCGACTACGCTTTTCATGCAGCCCGCGCCGCTGATCCTGCGGTGCAGTTGTTCATCAATGACTATTCGACGGAAGATGCCGGCAAGCGCGGGCGTCTGATGACCATTGTTCAGGGCATGATCGATCGTGGTGTGCCTGTTGATGGCGTTGGGCATCAGATGCACATCAGTATCAGTTATCCATCGGCGGCGCAGGTCGAAGCCGCCCTGGCCGATGTCGAGGCCAAGGGATTGATCAACCACATCACCGAAATGGATGTATCGCTCTATAACGATCCGGGCAGTTGCTTTGATACACCATCGACCTGTCTGGCAGCGCTTGCGCCGGGCACGGCGGCCTATAATTCGGCGCTTCAGGCCCAGGCCTTGAAATACCGCGAACTCTTTACGGTGTTTGCTGCCCATGCCTCCGTCAAGTCGGTGACGACGTGGGGTATAACGGACAAGAGTACGTGGCTAAATACCTATCCGGTCACACGCGCGAACTGGCCCTTATTGTTCGATACCTCGGCTAATCCTAAGTCTGCCTTGTGGGCGATCGTTGATCCAGCGTTTGCGCCGTAATCAAAGCGCCGGCCATGATGACCTGGGGCACTGCCGGATTTGCTGTGAAAAATGCTGAATAATTGCTGCTTTGCCTGTTGCACGTTCGCCCAAGCACTGATAAACCGCACGCCTCCCATGGATGTGCCAAGGCTTACGCACTGGTCTTCCTTGAGAACTGCAGGGGTGTAGTTCAGCTGGTAGAGCGTCGGTCTCCAAAACCGGATGTCGTGGGTTCGAATCCCTCCGCCCCTGCCAATCTCCTTCGGAACGCATCCGAAAAGTGTCGTACAAATGACTTTGTGCACTCTTCTATGCGGGCCCCATAATTTGGAGGCTTGAAAATTCGTTTTCGAGCCTCATTTCTGTTGTTCGGAAGTCGCGCAATGCGGCGCTAACATAAGATAGGCGTTTTGACGGTGAAGAAACCAGAGACCAAGACAAAGACCGTTGAGCCGGGCCGCAAGGTCGCGATCGGCAAGATTGCACCGGCGGCTGCCAGTGGTAATGCCGCGACGGCGGATGCGGTCAAGACGCCGAAGAAGCCTTTCAATCCGGCGAAGTTCTTCAAGGAAGTTCAGAACGAGGCCAAGCGCATCACCTGGACGTCGCGCAAGGAAGTCTGGATCACCACCGTGATGGTGCTGATCATGGTCGTGCTGGCCGGTGTTTTCTTCTTTGTTATTGACGGCGCTCTCGGCTTCCTGACAAACTATGTCACCAAAATCGGCCAATAAGGACTAACTTACATGGCAAATCCTGCTCCCGCCGAAACGGCTGTCACGTCCAACCCGAACCACAAGTGGTACATCGTCCACGCCTATTCCAACTTCGAGAAGAAGGTGGCTGAGGCGCTGCGCGATCAGGCCAAGAGCCAGGGTCTGGAGGACAAGTTCTCGGAAATCCTCGTACCGACCGAAGAGGTCGTCGAGATTCGCCGTGGCCGCAAATTCAATTCTGAGCGCAAGTTCTTCCCCGGCTACGTGCTGGTGAAGATGCAGCTTTCCGATGAAGCCTATCACCTCGTCAAGAACACGCCGAAGGTCACCGGCTTCCTTGGTTCGGGCGCGAAGCCCATGCCGGTGTCGCAAAAGGAAGTCGATCGTATCCTTGGCAACTCGGCCGCCGCGGTTGAGCGTCCGAAGCCCGTCCTGTCGTTCGACATCGGCGAAAAGGTCAAGATTACGTCCGGCCACTTTGCCTCGTTCGATGGCGTTGTTGAGTTGGTCGATCAGGAACACGCCCGTCTGCGCGTTTCGGTGTCGATCTTCGGTCGCGCCACGCCGGTCGAACTGGAATACGCTCAGGTCGAGAAGACCGGCGTTTAATCCAGTCTGGATTATCTTTCAAAAAAAGCGCTCCGGTTTTCCGGAGCGTTTTTTTTATCATTTTGACGTCAGGTCGGGTCGGTCCAGATCCAGTTCGCTTTGCGGAATAAGCTCCGCCTTTGGCAGGGCCGTACCGATGGCGTCCCCCATCTTCTTGCGATCCCCGACGATGATAACGCTGGCAGCGGCGGGGGCGAGGTGGGTTTTGGCAAAGGCGCTGACCTGTGCCGGCGTGACAGCCGTAACCTTGGCCGTATAGCGCTGGATTTCGGTCAGATCGATACCGTAGAAGGCCAGGTCGCCCAGCACATTGGCCAGTCCGTCAGCGCTGCTTAAGGCGCGGCCATAGCCACCCATCAGCACCGATTTGCGCGCCGTCATCTCGTCCGCCCCGACAGGCTCGCTCCCCAGACGCGTCATCTCGGTCTTGATCAGGCCCACCACCTCGGCTGCCGATTTGTTCTTGGTCTGAGTGGCCGCCGTGAAACCACCAGTGGTTTGGCGTGGCGACAGGCCCGAACTTGCGCCATAGGAAAGCCCTCTCTTGATGCGGATTTCCTGATTGAGGCGCGCTGAATAACCACCGCCGAGCACCGTATTTGCCACCAGTCCGGGATAGTAGTCGACGGCCTTGCGTGAAATGGCTGTTTTGGCGACGAAAACCGCCGCCTGGCCGGTGCCTGGCAGATCGATGATGAGATCGCGCGGTGCGGCGGTCGGGGTGACGGCCGGCGCGGTCCGTGCGGCGCCGGCGGGTGCTTTCCAGTCGCCAAAGGTCTTGCGGGCGAGCGCGAACCCTTCCTCCGGCGTGATATCGCCGGTCAACACAAGCACGGCATTATCCGGACGCCAGGCCGAGTCATGGAAGCGCACGAGGTCGTCACGCCCGATCTTCGGCAGGGAATTCGGTGTGCCGCCGATGACGTGTCCCATCGGCGTGCCGGCGTAGAGCACCGGGGCGGAAATATAGCCCGCCAGGGTACTGGGGCGTTGATAATTGACTTTCAGGTCATCGAGCGTTTGCGTGCGTACCCGCTCGATCTCCTCGGCGCTGAAGGCCGGGTGTTGGGCGACGTCGGCCATGATATCGAGGGCCGGCACCAGGTTCGTCTTCACGACATTGAGGCGCAGCGATGATAACTCCCAGTCTGAACCGGCCGAAAGCTCGGTGCCGAGCGCCTCGCTTTGCACCGCGATGTCCTGCGACGAACGGGTAGCGGTACCTTCGGTTATGACATTGGCCATCAGGCTGGCGGTTCCGCCCTTGCCGGCCGGGTCGGACGAAGCGCCCGCCTTGGCCAGCAGTCGCACCGCGACCAGCGGCAGATCGGAACTATGGGCGACAATGACCTTGAGGCCATTGGGCAAAACCTGTTCGCTTGGCACCGGCAGTACCGGGTCGACGGCCTTGCCAAGTGGCGGCATCGCCTCACGTTGGTCGGCGGGACGCAGGGCATAGACCTCGCCGGTAAACTTGACACTGGCGACTGTCGGAACGATCGGCGTTGCTTCTGTTTCTCCCTTCGGGCGCTCGGACTCCGAAAGATAGCGAATGGTGGTCGAGCGGTTGGCCGCCAGATATTTACGCGCGGCCGCCTGAACATCGGCGGCCGTCACCGCCGACAGTTCGGCGACGGCGCTATTGGCGCGGGCGGCGTCACCCTCAATCAGCAGGGCGGCGCCAAGTGCAAACGCGCGATCATCGATGCTTTCACGATTGCGCACAGCGGCGGCGATGAGTTCCGTCTTGGCCTCTTCGAGTTCGCTGGCGGATACGGGCTTATCACGCAGTTCAGCGATCTGGGCGGCCAGCAAGGCTTCGCCTTCGGCGGGTGCCTTGCCATCCGACATGATGGCGCCGAAATAGATCAGACCGCCCTGCGCCGACATGTCGCCGTTTGACAGCACTTCAGTGGCGACCTGCTTGTCGTAGACGAGGCTGTTATAGAGCCGCGAAGACTTGCCGCTGGACATGATGGCATTGAGCACCTTCACGGCGGCGGCATCCTTGTCGGAAGCCTTAGGTCCAAGCCAGGTCATAACCACGGCGGGCAGAGGGACGTTGGGACCATAGGTGGTGACGGTTTTGGCGGCTGTACGTTCCGGTTCCACCGTCGTGACGCGGGGCAGGGGCGTCGACGGGTTTTTCAACTTGCCGAGATACTGATCGATCCAGAGATTGAGCTGGCTTTCGTCGAAATTGCCAACCACGATCAGGGCGGCGTTATCCGGGCGATAATAGGTGGCGTGGAAAGCGCGCACATCATCTATCGTCGCCGCGTCCAGTTCTTCGATCGAGCCGATGCCGGGGCGCTTGTAAGGATGCACAGCGTAAGAATATTGCGGAATATACAAGGAGAACAGGCGGCCATAGGGCTGGGCCAGCACCCCCTGGCGCAGTTCTTCCTTCACCACATCGCGCTCGGAGACGAAATTGGCCTGATCAACCACCAAGGCGCCAAGGCGTTGCGATTCCGCCCACAGAAGACGCTCCAGATGCTGGGCGGGCACCGTTTCAAAATAATTGGTGAGATCATCCCAGGTCGAGGCATTGTTGTTACCGCCGACGTCCTCGGTCAGGCGGTCCAGACTTTCGGGAGGCATGTCGCGGGTCGCCTTGAACATCAGGTGTTCGAACAGGTGGGCGAAACCTGAGCGACCGTTGGGATCGTCCTTGGAGCCGACGCCATACCACATCTGAATGGTGACGTTGGGCGTCGTGGTGTCGCGCGAATAGAAGACCTTCAAGCCGTTTGGCAAGGTGCGTGTTGTGTAAGGGATGGCCGGCACGTTTATCGGCGCTGTCGCGGGCGCCGCTTGCGCCGTGACCGTGGCCGGTATAGCCGCCATCAGCAGGGCGGCTATGGGCCAGGCAAGGGGCGAGCGGGATAGGTTGGTCATAAGCCTGGATTTCGTCATGTCTTGCCTGCTGGTGAAGGTTGAGAGTGGAACTATTCTCATGCCCGCGATATATGTAAAGACCCAAGTGCGGATAAGATTTGGCCTTATCTTGCAAGGGGATGGCTTGCCAAGCGGTATCAAACCCGCTATAGCGCCCGCTCTTCGTATCACAACGAGGATAAAACCGTGGGAGGAGAGATCCACACCACGGCTCACAATGTGCCTTTCCTTGGCACTCTAGGAGATATCTAATGGCTAAGAAAATCCTGGGCTATATCAAGCTCCAGGTGAAGGCCGGCTCTGCCACGCCTTCGCCCCCCATCGGTCCTGCACTGGGCCAACGCGGCGTTAACATCATGGGTTTCTGTAAGGAATTCAACGCCCGTACCGAAAACGTGGAAAAGGGTACGCCCCTGCCGACCATCATCACGGTCTATCAGGACAAGTCCTTTACCTTCGTCACGAAGACGCCGCCGGCGACCTTCTTCATCAAGCAAGCCCTGAACCTGAAGTCCGGTTCGAAGCTTCCCGGCCGCGAAGTCGCCGGTTCGATCACGCGCGGTCAGCTGCGCGATATCGCCGAAAAGAAGATGAAGGATTTGAGCGCAATCGACCTGGACGCCGCCACCCTGATCATTGAGGGTTCGGCACGTTCCATGGGCCTGAAGGTGGTGGATTAATATGACCAAAACTGCAAAACGCATTCAAGCCTGGAATGTCGACGTCAACAAGTCCTACGGTCTGACCGAAGCCCTCGGCGTGGTTAAGGCCAACGCCAAGGCGAAGTTCGACGAAACCGTTGAAATCTCCATCAATCTGGGCGTTGACCCACGTCACGCTGACCAGCAGGTCCGTGGCGTTGTCAACCTGCCGTCCGGCACCGGCAAGGACGTTCGCGTCGCCGTGTTCGCCAAGGACAAGAAAGCTGAAGAAGCTCTCGCTGCTGGCGCTGAAGTCGTTGGTGCCGAAGACCTGGTCGAAAAGATCATGGGCGGCTTCATGGATTTCGACCGCGTCATCGCGTCCCCGGACATGATGGCCCTGGTTGGTCGCCTCGGTAAGGTGCTTGGTCCCCGTGGCCTGATGCCGAACCCGAAGGTTGGCACCGTGACCCCGAACGTGGCTCAGGCCGTCAAGGACGCCAAGGGCGGCGCCGTTGAGTTCCGTGTCGAAAAGGCCGGTATCGTTCACGTCGGCGTCGGCAAGGTGAGCTTCACCACCGAAGCCCTCGAACTGAACGTCAAGGCTCTTGTTGATGCGCTGGTCAAGGCGCGTCCGTCGGGCGCCAAGGGCATGTACGTCAAGAAGATCGCTCTGTCTTCGACGATGGGCCCGGGCGTGAAGGTCGATACGGCCTCCGCTTCCTAAGCTGATCTTGCGACGGGGCGACCTGTTGTAAACATTTGAAAGCCGCTTCCGATCCGTCGGAGGCGGCTTTTTCTATGCCGAAGAGATTTCTAAATCAAAGCGAGTGTTCAAATTTGCAGGTCTTTGCAAAAAAGACGTGTGCAATATTACTTTTAATTCACTCGACTTGAATAAGCATTTATAGCATTTTTAGATCACGATATTTCGCCTTTGGATAACGTTGTTGTCTTTTTTAGTTTTCACGACATCTATAATTTAGGCGATGCTAGATAGTTTCAATTCTATATTTGAAACGCAGGGTTTATCTGAGTGAACTTCCTCTCCGGGTTGCCGCAGCTCAGGTAATGTGGGGGAGGGTGTAGGCGCACCTTCCCCTTTTTAGTATCCATCACCTGAAAACAGCAAACTCCTGGGCGGTTTGTGTAAACTGCGTCACAATATGCCTGTTTTGTCATTATTTACTCTGAACCGCAAAGTTCTGCTATAATCATAAAATCTGCATCCGCGCTCGAAGTCTCATCAGAATCAGCCCATCGTCTGGCTCTCTTATTTATGTAAGCGCAGGCTAGGGGCTGACATGTCCGTCTATGAAGCCATCTACAAGGTGATGCTGTCCGTTCCGAGCGGAACGGGTGAGATGCTGCCGCAGGTCAAGGACATCATTCGCACGACCGCCAGCCATAATCGCCAGGTCGTGCTGGCGTTTCCGCCAAAGGTTGGCGGCACCTTCATGCGCACCGCCTTGCTCCACCTGATGAGCAACAATTACCAGAGTTATCTGTCACGCGGCTCGTATGCCAATCTGGATCAGGCGCGCGATCTTTATTTCCCCACTGTGCTCAGCCAGCATATCATGCAAACGCCGCGTCCGTCTGCGGCGGTCATGCACCTGCATGTCTATCCCAATCGTCATGTCACCGACATGCTGGAAGCCTTCGACATTCCGGTGGTTCTGTCATCGCGTGATATTCTTGATACCCTGATCAGCAGCATCAATATGACCGATGATATGGAGATGGATCCCGACGTTTTTATCGATGATTCTATTATTACCAATGGCAAGCCGTTTCGTGAAATGTCCTCTGATGAGCGTCGCTACAGTGTGGTCCATTATGTGTCGCTGTGGTATGCGCGCTTCTATGGTCAATGGCTGCGCTATGACCGCGAATGTCGCGCCCAGGGCAAGCGCCCTCCGCTATGGCTGACCTATGAAGAACTCAAAGACGAGCCCCAGATGGTGCTGGCACGAATGGCGCGCCACGTTGATCCGAAGAACCACTATTCGGAAGACGACATCCGCAAGGCGCTGGCGCTGAGCATGATCGATAAGGAAGCCGTTCGCATCAACAAAGGGGTATCAGGACGCGGCAGCACCTACTTTACCCCTGAAGAGCAAAAAACGATCTTCGATATCGTCGGCAAGGCGGGCGAGGCCGATCTCATCCGCATGGGCGTCCTCAACGAAGACGCTCTGGCCAGGGTCGCCGCGTCGGCACGCAAAAAGGCGGAAGCTTAGGAGGCGCGGCTGAAGGTTTGTCGGTAGGCCGTGGGCGTCGTGCCCATCTGTTCGCGGAAATGATGGCGCAGATTGGTCGGTGTGCCGAAGCCGGTATGCTCGGCGATGCGCTCGATACTGACATCGCTGGTTTCCAGATGATCGCGCGCTTCGCATAGCCGCACATGCAGCAGCCACTTGGCCGGCGTCATGCCGGTGGCTTCGCTGAAGCGGCGCAGGAAAGTGCGCTCGCTCATGCCGGCGCGGCGGGCGAGATCGGGGATGCGGTGTTCCTGATGCAGGTTTTCACGCATATGATCGAGCAGGGGGCCAAGCCGGCCACTTTCATAATCAGTCGGCACGCTGCGCTCGATGAACTGGGCCTGACCACCATCGCGGTGCGGCGGCACGACCAGGCGACGCGCCACCTTATTGGCGGCCACCGGACCGAAATCGCGGCGGATCAGGTGCAGGCACAGGTCGATACCAGCAGCGCTGCCGGCCGAGGTCAGAATCTGCCCCTCATCGACATAGAGCACATCGGGGACGACCTGGATATCGGGATAGGCGGTCTTGACGTGATCGGTGTATTTCCAGTGCGTGGTGGCGCGTTTGCCGGTCAGCAGACCGCTGGCCGCCAGCACATAGACGCCTGAACAGATGGTCAGGATACGGGCGCCGCGTTTATGGGCCGAGAGCAGCATCTGAAGTCAGTTCGACGGGCACAGGGCGATCGACCGGCCAGCCCGGGATGATGACCGTGCCGGCGTCAGCGAAAGCTTCCAGTCCCGCATCGACCGCCACGCGAATACCGGCCGTGGTGCGCGCCGGCGCTCTTTCAAGGCTTGCAACTTGAAAGCTATACCAGTCGGAGCCCATTTCAGGGCGGTCAAGCCCGAACAGTTCGACGGCAATGCTGAACTCGAACAGAGGCATGCCATCAAAGGCGAGGAGGGCGACTTTGCGATTGAGTGCGGGTGTCTTTGGCATGATCTGTTTTATAGTTGTCATTTACGCCATCTTCAAGCGACAATCCACCGATGGCATGGTGAAGCGTCAACAGGAGACTTTACCATGCCAACCACCTATCCCGCCGCCACACCCGAAGATGTCATCACCGTCTACAGCGCCAGACTGGCCATGGAGACCGATTGCGCCGATGTTCATGCCGCCCTGTCACAAGGCGTGACCGATTTCGTTCTGCTTCATGCCGTGGGCACACTCGAAGCCTTCAACCGCCGCCATATCCCCGGTGCGCATCATTTGCCGCATCGCCAGCTTTCGGAGGCAGCTCTGGCAAAATGGCCAGGCGATAAACTGTTTGTCGTCTATTGCGCCGGACCGCATTGTAACGGCGCCGATCAGGCCATGCTGAAACTGGCCAAACTCGGGCGTCGTGCAAAGCTGATGATCGGCGGACTGACCGGCTGGGCCGACGAGGGCTTTGCCTTTGCGGAAAGCGCGTGATGCTGGAGCTGCGTCCGAATTGCGAGGGCTGCGACAGGGATCTTCCGCCCGACGCACGCGACGCCATGATCTGTACGTTTGAATGCACCTTTTGCAGCGCCTGCGTGGAAGCTATATTGCAGGGCGCCTGTCCGAACTGCGGTGGCGGCTTCGAGCGCCGTCCCATTCGTCCGGCGGGAAAGCTTGTGCTTTATCCGGCCTCGACGCAGCGCAGGGGCAACAAATCGCTTCTCGCCCCTTGATTTACGACAGCTTTGCTTGTAAAGGGCGCACCTCGGCTTGGAGAAGCGTACTCCGGCTTCGAGGACCTGGACGCCTAACAGCGCTCAGGCAGCGAAGCGGTAGCGCAACTTTAATGTCGTTCTGTCCGAGACTTTCGACGATCAGGGGTCGCCTGGTCATAATATCTGAGAGCCCTCAGGTTTCGAAATTAGACGGGACGCGAAACGCCATCGAAGTTTACCTGTCTTTCCTTAAGTGTGGAAGTCTGGTGCCTTTGGGTGATCAGCATCTCATCTCGACAGCGACTATAGCGTTTGGGGATTTCCTCAGGGGCTTATGTCATTTGTTTTGTCTTTCCGGATTTCCCCGGGAGACGTCACCCCATGGAGGCCAGCAATGGACCGCGCAAAAAAGGCTGAGTTGATCGAGGAGCTCAAGAGCGTCTTCGCCGATAACGCCACCGTGGTTGTTACCCAGTATACGGGTATGACCTTTGTGGAAATGTCTGATCTTCGTACCCGTCTTCGTAAAGAAGGCGCCGTGCTGAAGGTGTTTAAGAACCGTCTGGCTCAAAAGGCCCTGGCTGGCTCGGCTGGTGAAAAGGGCGATGCCCTCTTCAAAGGCCCTGTCGCTCTGGTCTATTCGGCTGATCCGGTTACCGCTGCGAAAATTTCGGCCCAATACGCCAAAGAAAATGACAAGCTCAAGATCATTGGCGGTCTGTTCGGTACGGAAGTTCTCACGGCTGACGGCGTCAAGGCTCTGGCCACGCTTCCGTCGCTCGACGAACTGCGCGGCAAGCTTGTCGGCCTGCTTCAGGCACCTGCGACCAAGATCGCCGGTATCCTGGTGGCGCCGGCTGGTCAATTGGCCCGCGTGGTCAAGGCCTACTCAGACAAAGCCGCTTAAACAAACTCATTCATTACACATATCCAACTCTAAACCTTTTAAGGAAATCACATGTCCAAGTTAGACCAATTGGTTGCCGACCTGTCGGCTCTGTCCGTTCTGGAAGCCGCTGAGCTCTCCAAGATGCTCGAAGAAAAGTGGGGCGTTTCCGCCGCTGCTCCGGTTGCCGTTGCTGCCGCCGGTGGCGCTGCTGCTGCTCCTGCCGAAGCTGCTGAAGAGCAAACCGAATTCACCGTCACCATCGTTGATGGCGGCGACAAGAAGATCAACGTGATCAAGGAAATCCGTGGCATCCGTGCCGATTTGGGCCTGAAGGAAGCTAAGGACCTGGTCGAAGGCGCTCCTGCCGTCGTGAAGGAAAACATTTCGAAGCAAGAAGCTGCCGACATCAAGAAGAAGCTTGAAGACGCCGGCGCCAAGGTCGAAGTGAAGTAATTTTGGCGTTTGCCAGAATTTAAAAGAACAGGCCCGGAAGTTCGCTTCCGGGCCTGTTTTTATGTGTTTCGAGGCCCAAGAATAAGCATCAGGCAATTCCTGCTTGACTCTTTCAAAATAATTCAGCCTTGCCCCTTTACAGATGGGGGTAAACGGGGTACGTGACGCTCCCCCTTAAGGCGTATTGCGCTTTGAACGGGGCCCGCATGCCGGCCTTATGCTCTTTCTGCCGGCGAAGGGACTGATCCGAACAGATGGATCACTTACAGCGTCTTTGGTCTAATTTTTCTACGGAAAATGGCGACTAAAAAAGAGCAGGCGCAAGGCAAATTTTTCGTCCCCGGAAATGGGACAAAACCCAAACCTTGAAGCCCCCGCAGTCTAACTGCATATCGACCACATATTTTAGCGTCCATGACGCCAAGGAAAAACGATGGCCTTATCGTTCACCCAGAAGAAGCGGATCCGTAAGTCATTCGGCCGTATCCCCGAAGCTATCCAGATGCCGAACCTCATCGAGGTGCAGCGCTCATCGTATGAGCAGTTCCTGCAGCGCGATGTCCGTCCGGCCAACCGTATCGATGACGGTTTGGAAGCTGTGTTCAAATCGGTGTTCCCGGTGAAGGACTTCAACGAACGCGCCACGCTGGAATACGTGTCGTATGAGTTCGAAGAGCCCAAGTACGATGTGGAAGAGTGCATCCAGCGCGACATCACCTATGCTGCGCCGCTGAAGGTCAAGCTCCGCTTGATCGTGTTTGAATCCGATGAAGAAACCGGCGCTCGTTCGGTAAAGGACATCAAGGAACAAGACGTCTATATGGGCGATATCCCGCTCATGACCGACAAGGGTACCTTCGTCGTCAACGGCACCGAGCGCGTCATCGTTTCGCAGATGCACCGTTCGCCGGGCGTCTTCTTCGATCACGACAAGGGCAAGACCCACTCCTCGGGCAAGCTCCTGTTCGGCGCCCGCGTCATTCCTTACCGTGGTTCGTGGCTCGACTTCGAGTTCGATGCCAAGGACGTCGTCTACGTCCGTATCGACCGTCGCCGCAAGCTGCCGGCCTCGTCCTTCCTCTATGCCCTGGGCATGGACGGCGAAGAAATCCTCACGACGTTCTACGATGTCGTGCCTTACGAAAAGCGCGAAGGCGGCTGGGTCACGCCTTACAAGCCTGAGCGCTGGCGCGGTGTGAAGCCGGAATTCGACCTGATCGACGCCGATACCGGCGAAGTGATCGCGGTTGCCGGCACCAAGATCTCCGCCCGTACCGCCAAGAAGCTGGGCGACACCGTCAAGTCACTGCTGCTGGCCGCCGATGCGCTGGTCGGCCGTTACCTGGCCCGCGACGCTGTCAACTTCACCACCGGCGAAATCTACGCCGAAGCCGGTGACGAACTCGACGCCGCCTCGATCAACGTTCTGGCCGAGCAGGGCTTCACGACCGTCGACGTGCTCGATATCGACCACGTCACCGTCGGGCCTTACATGCGCTCCACCCTGCGCGTCGACAAGAACAGCAGCCGTGAAGATGCTCTGTTCGACATCTACCGCGTCATGCGTCCGGGCGAGCCGCCCACGATCGAAGCCGCTGAAGCGATGTTCAACTCGCTGTTCTTCGACATGGAGCGCTACGACCTGTCGGCCGTTGGTCGCGTCAAGATGAACATGCGTCTTGAAGAGAACGTGGCGGATGACGTGCGCGTGCTGCGCAAGGACGACATCCTCCAGATCCTCAAGATCCTGGTCGGTCTGCGTGATGGCCGTGGCGAAATCGACGATATCGACAACCTCGGTAACCGTCGCGTCCGCTCCGTCGGCGAACTGCTGGAAAACCAGTACCGCGTCGGCCTGCTGCGTATGGAGCGCGCCATCAAGGAGCGCATGTCGTCGGTCGATATCGACACCGTCATGCCGCACGACCTGATCAACGCCAAGCCGGCAGCGGCTGCGGTGCGTGAATTCTTCGGTTCGTCGCAACTCTCGCAGTTCATGGACCAGACCAACCCGCTGTCGGAAATCACCCACAAGCGCCGCCTGTCGGCCTTGGGACCTGGTGGTCTGACGCGTGAGCGCGCCGGCTTTGAAGTCCGCGACGTTCACCCGACGCACTACGGCCGTATCTGCCCGATTGAAACGCCGGAAGGCCCGAACATTGGTCTGATCAACTCCCTGGCCACCCACGCCCGCGTCAACAAGTATGGCTTCATTGAATCGCCTTACCGCAAGGTGATCGACGGCCAGACGCAGGAAGAGGTCGTTTATATGTCGGCCATGGAAGAGTCGAAGCACGTCATCGCTCAGGCCAACATCACCCTGAAGGATGGCCACATCGTTGACGATCTGGTTCAGGGGCGTGTCAACGGCGAACCCGGTCTGCAAATGTCCGCCACCGTCGACTATATGGACGTGTCGCCGAAGCAGGTTGTGTCGGTCGCCGCCGCGCTGATCCCGTTCCTTGAAAACGACGACGCCAACCGCGCCCTCATGGGCTCGAACATGCAGCGTCAGGCCGTGCCGCTGGTGAAGGCCGATGCGCCTTTCGTCGGCACAGGTATGGAAGAAGTCGTGGCTCGCGATTCCGGCGCCACCGTTGCGGCCCGCCGCACCGGTGTGGTCGAGCAGATCGACGGTACGCGTATCGTTGTCCGCGCCACCGAAGAAGCCGATGCGAACAAGCCGGGCGTCGATATCTATCGCCTGTCGAAGTTCCAGCGTTCCAACCAGAACACCTGTATCAACCAGCGCCCTATCGTCCGCGTCGGCGACAAGGTGCAGGCCGGCGATATCATCGCAGACGGTCCCTCGACCGATCTTGGCGATCTGGCGCTTGGCCGCAACGTCCGCGTCGCGTTCATGCCGTGGAACGGTTACAACTTCGAAGACTCGATCCTGATCTCCGAGCGCATCGTGCGTGATGACATCTTCACCTCTATCCACCTGGAAGAGTTTGAAGTCATGGCCCGCGACACCAAGCTTGGGCCAGAAGAAATCACCCGCGACATCCCGAACGTCGGCGAAGAAGCCCTGCGCAACCTCGACGAAGCCGGCATTGTGGCCATCGGCGCCGAAGTCCAGCCGGGCGATATCCTGGTCGGCAAGGTGACCCCGAAGGGTGAAAGCCCGATGACGCCGGAAGAAAAGCTCCTGCGCGCCATCTTCGGTGAAAAGGCTTCCGACGTCCGCGACACCTCGCTCCGCCTGCCGCCCGGCGTTGCCGGTACGATCGTCGAAGTGCGTGTGTTCAACCGTCACGGCGTTGAAAAGGATGAACGCGCCCAGGCTATAGAGCGCGCCGAAATCGAACGCCTCGGCAAGGACCGCGATGACGAACTGTCGATCCTGGAACGCAATATCTACGGCCGCCTGAAGGAAATCCTGCTGGGCAAGGTCGCCATCTCCGGACCTAAGGGTATGGGCCGCGGTGAAGTGACCGAGGAAAAGCTGGCCGAAGTGTCCAAGGGCCTGTGGTGGCAGATCGCTCTCGAAGACGAGAAGATCATGTCCGAGCAGGAAGCCATGAAGCGCCAGTTCGAAGACGCCCGCAAGCGTCTCGACCGCCGCTTCGAGGACAAGGTCGAGAAGCTGCAACGCGGCGACGAACTGCCCCCAGGCGTCATGAAGATGGTCAAGGTGTTCGTGGCGGTGAAGCGCAAGCTGCAACCGGGCGACAAGATGGCCGGCCGTCACGGCAACAAGGGGGTTATCTCCAAGATCCTCCCGGTCGAAGACATGCCGTTCCTCGCCGATGGTGAGCACGTCGATATCGTTCTGAACCCGCTGGGCGTGCCTTCGCGCATGAACGTCGGTCAGATCTTCGAAACCCACCTGGGCTGGGCCTGTCACAACATCGGTCTGCAAATCGCGGCTCTGCTCGAAGACTGGCAGAACGGCGGCCAGAAGCAGGCGCTGATCGATCACCTGCGTGGCGTTTACGGTCCCGATCAGGAGCTTCCGGAAGAGGAAGAAGACCTGATCGACCTGGCGAAGAACCTGTCGCGCGGCGTGCCGATTGCGACACCGGTCTTTGACGGTGCCCACATCAACGACATCGAGGACATGCTTGAGTTTGCCGGTCTCGATCGTTCCGGTCAGTCGATCCTGTACGATGGTCTGACGGGTGAGCAGTTCAAGCGTCCGGTCACCGTGGGCATCATCTACATGCTCAAGCTGCACCACCTGGTCGACGACAAGATCCACGCCCGTTCCATCGGGCCATACTCGCTCGTTACCCAGCAGCCGCTGGGTGGTAAGGCGCAGTTCGGTGGTCAGCGCTTCGGGGAAATGGAAGTCTGGGCTCTGGAAGCTTACGGCGCAGCCTACACCCTGCAGGAAATGCTCACCGTCAAGTCCGACGACGTGGCGGGCCGCACCAAGGTTTACGAAGCGATCGTCCGCGGCGACGACAGCTTCGAGGCCGGTATCCCGGAAAGCTTCAACGTGCTGATCAAGGAAATGCGTTCCTTGGGTCTGAACGTCGAGCTGGAAAACGGGACGACATAAGGACGGCGAGGGGGCAAGGCCCCCTCGCGCTCCCGGCCTATAACCGGGGGGCGTTCCCTTCGCGTCTTTTGAATTTTTTCGGGCCAAGCGCCCACTTTGGAGTCACTGGAAATCATGAACCAGGAAGTCCTGAATATCTTTAATCCGGTCCAGGTCGCCCCGACCTTCGACCAGATCCGCATCACCCTGGCCTCGCCGGAAAAGATCCTGTCGTGGTCCTTCGGCGAGATCAAGAAGCCGGAAACCATCAACTATCGTACGTTCAAGCCTGAGCGCGACGGCCTGTTCTGCGCCCGTATCTTTGGCCCGACCAAGGATTACGAATGCCTGTGCGGCAAGTACAAGCGTATGAAGTACAAGGGCATTATCTGCGAAAAGTGCGGCGTCGAAGTCACCCTGAGCCGCGTTCGCCGCGAGCGTATGGGGCACATCGAACTCGCGTCTCCGGTCGCCCACATCTGGTTCCTGAAGTCGTTGCCGTCGCGTATCTCGATGATCCTCGACATGGCGCTGAAGGACGTGGAACGCGTTCTGTACTTTGAAAACTACATCGTCACCGAGCCCGGCCTGACATCGCTCAAGCTGCACCAGCTTCTGAACGAAGACGAGTATTACCGTTGCCAGGAAGAATTCGGCGATGACAGCTTCACCGCTGAAATCGGCGCCGAAGCCGTGCGCAACATGCTCATGGCCATGGATCTCGCCGCGATCGCCGACAAGCTTCGCGCCGATCTGATCGATAACACCTCGGAAATGAAGGCCAAGAAGTATACGAAGCGCCTCAAGCTCATCGAATCCTTCATGGAATCGGGCAACCGCCCCGAGTGGATGATCCTGACGGTCGTCCCGGTCATCCCGCCCGAACTGCGCCCGCTGGTGCCGCTCGATGGTGGCCGTTTCGCCACGTCCGACCTCAACGACCTCTATCGCCGCGTCATCAACCGGAACAACCGTTTGAAGCGCCTGATGGAACTGCGCGCGCCAGACATCATCATCCGCAACGAAAAGCGCATGTTGCAGGAATCGGTCGACGCCCTGTTCGACAACGGCCGTCGTGGCCGCGTCATCACCGGCGCCAACAAGCGCCCGCTGAAGTCGCTCGCCGACATGCTGAAGGGTAAGCAAGGCCGCTTCCGTCAGAACCTGCTCGGCAAGCGCGTGGATTATTCGGGTCGTTCGGTTATCACCGTCGGTCCGGAACTGAAGCTGCACGAGTGCGGTATCCCGAAGAAGATGGCGCTCGAACTCTTCAAGCCCTTCATCTACGCCCGCCTCGACGCCAAGGGCCTCTCCGGCACCGTCAAACAATCGAAGCGCATGGTCGAGCGCGAGCAGCCGCAAGTGTGGGATATCCTCGAAGAGGTCATCCGCGAACACCCGGTCATGCTCAACCGCGCGCCTACGCTCCACCGTCTCGGCATCCAGGCCTTCGAGCCCAAGCTGATCGAAGGTAAGGCCATCCAGCTTCACCCGCTCGTCTGTTCGGCCTTCAACGCCGACTTCGACGGCGACCAGATGGCTGTCCACGTCCCGCTCTCGCTGGAAGCCCAGCTTGAAGCCCGCGTGCTGATGATGTCGACCAACAACATCCTGTCGCCCGCCAACGGTCGCCCGATCATCGTGCCGTCGCAGGATATCGTGCTCGGTCTCTATTACCTGTCCCTCGTGAAGGACGGTGAACAGGGCGAAGGCATGGTGTTTGTGGACCTGAACGAAATCCAGCAGGCGCTGGATAACGGCTCGGTGTCGATGCACGCCAAGATCAAGTGCCGCTTCACCCAGATGGACGCTGACGGCGTCGTGCGCACCAAGGTGGTCGATACCACCGCCGGCCGCATGAAGATCGCCGCGCTTCTGCCGCGTAACGAAAACATCGGCCTCAAGGTCCTGGAAAAGACCCTGACCAAGAAGGAAATCGGCAATCTGATCGACGTGGTTTACCGCCACTGCGGCCAGAAGGCGACGGTGATCTTCGCCGACCAGATGATGGCTCTGGGCTTCAAGGAAGCTGCCCGCGCCGGTATCTCGTTCGGTAAGGACGATATCGTTATTCCGGAAACCAAGGTCGGTATCATCACCGAAACCCGCACCCTGGTTGAAGAATACGAGCAGCAATATGCCGACGGTCTGATCACCAAGGGTGAGAAGTACAACAAGGTCATCGACGCCTGGTCGAAGGCTACCGACCGCGTGTCGGACGAGATGATGAAGGAAATCAGCCGCAAGCACATGACCGCTGACGGCCGTGAAGCTGAAATCAACTCGATCTACATGATGGCCAACTCCGGCGCCCGTGGTTCGCAGGCCCAGATGAAGCAACTCGGTGGTATGCGCGGCCTGATGGCCAAGCCGTCCGGCGAAATCATCGAAACGCCGATTATTTCGAACTTCAAAGAGGGCCTGTCGGTTCTGGAATACTTCAACTCGACCCACGGCGCCCGTAAGGGCCTCGCGGATACCGCGCTGAAGACCGCTAACTCCGGTTACCTGACCCGCCGTCTCGTCGACGTGGCACAAGACTGTATCATCATGGAAACCGATTGCGGCACTACCCGTGGCATCACGCTGCGTGCGGTCGTCGAAGGCGGTGACGTGCTGGTCAGCCTCGGCCAGCGTGTCCTCGGCCGTACCACGGCGGAAGACATCCGCGACGTGGCGACCAAGGAGGTCGTCGTTGAAGCCGATACCTATATCGATGAAAACGTCGTCGATCTGATCGATAACTCTGGCGTCCAGTCGGTCAAGGTCCGCTCGGTCCTGACCTGTGAAGCCGAACAAGGCACCTGTGCCGCCTGTTACGGCCGCGATCTGGCCCGTGGCACCAAGGTGAACATGGGTGAAGCGGTCGGCGTTATCGCTGCCCAGTCGATCGGTGAACCCGGCACCCAGCTCACCATGCGTACCTTCCACATCGGTGGTACGGCTCAGGTGGCGGAAGCGTCGTTCTACGAAACCACCTCGGACGGCGTGGTCAAGCTGTCGGCGGCGCCTACCGTTAAGGGCACGCACGGCGACCTGATCTCGATGTCGCGTAACCTTATCATCACCATCTTCCACGATGGCAAGGATCGTGAAACCTATAAGGTTCCTTATGGTTCGCGTCTGCGCGTTGTCGAAGGCACCACGGTGAAGAAGGGCCAACGCCTGGTCGAATGGGATCCGTACACCACCCCGATCATCACCGAAGTCGGCGGCAAGGTCCGCTTCGAGGATCTGACCGACGGCCAGACCGTCCGCGAGGAAACCGACGAAGCAACCGGCATCTCCAACCGCGTGGTTATCGACTTCCGCTCGACGAGCAAGGTCGAAATCCGCCCGGCCATGGGTATTACCGACGACGCCGGCGCCTACAAGAAGCAATCGAGCGGCAGCGATGCCCGCTACCAGCTTCCGGTCGGCGCTATTCTCTCCGTCGGTAACGGCGACGAGGTCAAGCCGGGCGATATCGTTGCCCGTATCCCGACAGAAGGCGCTAAGACCCGCGACATCACCGGTGGTCTGCCGCGCGTCGCCGAACTCTTTGAAGCCCGTCGTCCGAAGGATTGCGCCGTCATCGCCGAAATGGATGGCCGCGTCGAATTTGGCCGCGACTACAAGAACAAGCGCCGCATCAAGATCACCCCCGATGGTGAAGGCGAAGCGGTCGAGTTCCTGATCCCGAAGGGCAAGCACATCTCGGTCCACGACGGTGATTACATCCAGAAGGGTGACTACATCATCGACGGCAACCCTGATCCGCACGATCTGCTGCGTATTCAGGGCGTTGAGGCTCTGGCCGAATACCTGGTCAACGAAGTGCAGGAAGTTTATCGTCTGCAAGGCGTGCCGATCAACGACAAGCACATCGAAGTCATCGTGCGTCAGATGCTGCAAAAGGTCGAAATCCTGGAAGCCGGCGATACCGGTCTGATCAAGGGCGACCATCTCGACAAGGCGGAAGTAGATATCGAGAACGCCAAGGCTGAAAAGCGCGGCGGTCGTGCGGCCCTCACGCAGCCGATCCTGCTTGGTATCACCAAGGCAAGCTTGCAAACCAAGTCGTTCATCTCGGCGGCTTCGTTCCAGGAAACCACGCGTGTCCTTACCGAAGCTTCGGTGCAGGGCAAGATCGATACCCTGGACGGCCTGAAGGAAAACGTCATCGTCGGTCGCCTGATCCCGGCCGGTACGGGCGCCTACCTCCGTCAGCTCCAGCGCGTCGCCATGAAGCGCGACGAGCAGTTGTCGCATCAGCGCGAAGAGGCCATGGAGCCTCTGCCCGCCGAAGTGCTTCTGGAAGCGCCGGCTGCTTCCGAGTAAGATCGGTAGCCTGATAAAAATCAAAGCCCCTGAGCCTCACGGTTCTGGGGCTTTTTTATGGCCTTGACTTAGTGTAACCCATAGGTTACGTGTAACCTATGGGTTATATTGGAGGTTAAGATGTCTGAGAGCGATGTGTTGCTTCGCAAGGCCGATAAAATGGTCGGTAATCGCTGTTTTATGTTGATGCTGAACGCGGTAAGCTATGCGGCCTGGATGACCGGTCTGGCGGTGAATACCGGGACCTCGGTGGGGCAGGAGGTCCCGTTTTGGGGATATTTGCAAACTGTGGGTATGGTTGGTTGGGTACTGAGCCTGATCGGCGTTGGCTGGACCATGCTCGATGCCTATCTGCATAGGGAGATCACCGTCCTCGTCGATGATGAGCGCACCAAGCATGTTACGGCCTGGGCCTTTGGCGCTGGCTATCTGCTGCTGCTGTTTCCACTGGCGGGTATATATACTGCCAGCTATTTCATGCCGGTGGATATTCGCTTTGTCATCCCCATTATGCTGGCGGTTGGCGTCGTCGGCCCCAATGTAACCTATGCCTTGCTATTTCGGAACTGACTGTGGGTAAACTCGGCAACCGCCTGAAAGACTACCGAGCCGCACGCAGCCTGACCCAGGCCGATCTGGCCGTCATGGCACAGGTGTCGCGCAAGACGATCAACACCATCGAGAATGAAGTCTTTGTCCCGTCCACGCTTCTGGCCCTGCGTCTGGCGCAGGTGCTGGAAGCAAAAGTCGAGGACCTGTTTTATCTGGAGGACGCATGAAACTGCGCACGTGGGGCCGCAAGCCCGATCCCCGCAAACTGGCGGCCAATCAAAAGCGCCGCCAATGGATGATCTATACCGCTATCTATGGCGGCAGCGCCGGTGTCTTTATGATGACCGTGGCAGCCTTGGTTCTTTCGCACTAAACCGCCTGACCGGCGGCCCAGCCCGATGACCAGGCCCACTGGAAATTATACCCGCCCAGCCAGCCGGTGACATCGACACATTCACCGATGAAATAAAGCCCCGGACATTTCAGACTTTCCAGGGTCTGCGATGACAGGCCTTCGGTATCGATACCGCCCAGCGTCACCTCGGCCGTGCGGTAGCCTTCGGTGCCATCGGGCATAAACGACCAGCGATTGACGGCATCGGCGAGGGTTTGCAAGGTGGCGTTGGAAAGCTCGGCCATCCGGTTTTCGGGCTGAACCTTGTGCCACTCGAGCAGGCGCTCGGAGAGGCGGCGCGGCAGCACCTCGGCCATCACCGTGCCGATCGTCTGCTTCGAGCGATCCTTGCGCTTGGCCTGCAAGTGCGCCAGCATATCGATATCCGGACGCAGATTGATCTCGACGGTCTGACCGGGTTTCCAGTAGCTGGAAATTTGCAGGATCGAAGGTCCGGAAAGACCCCGGTGGGTAAAGAGAAAGCCATCGTCAAAACTGGTCTTGCCACAGGTCACCCGGGCATTGAGCGATACGCCTGAAAGCCCTTCAATGGCGGCCAGTTTGTCACCCCCCAGCGTGAAGGGCACCAGACCGGCGCGCGTCTCGGTGATGCTGTGGCCGAACTGGCGGGCAATATCGTAGGCCAGACCTGTGGCGCCCATCTTGGGGATAGACAATCCGCCTGTGGCCACCACCAGCTTATCCGCCATCAGGACGCCGTTCGACGTGTCTATCTCGAAACCGTCAGGTGTCTTCGTCACGCCTTCGATGCTGACGCCGAGATAAAGCTCACCGCCGGACTCTTCCAGATCATCGAGCAGCATGTCGATGATGTCGCCCGCCGAGGTTTCGCAGAAAAGCTGGCCTTCGGTCTTCTCGAAATAGGGGATGCCATGCGCCACCACGCGATCAAGGAAATCCCACGGCGTGAAGCGTTTGAGCGCCGAAATGCAGAAATGCTCATTGTGCGACAGGAAGTTCTTCGGCGTGGCTTTCAGATGGGTGAAATTGCATTTGCCGCCGCCTGAAATACGGATCTTTTCGGCCGGCTTTTTGGCGTGATCGAGCAGGATGACGCTCTTGCCGCGCCGTGCCGCCTCGATGGCACACATCAGCCCTGCGGCGCCGGCGCCTATTATCACCACATCGTGTGTCTGGCTGGTCATGGTTTTCCTGAATATTCTGCGATCTTGACGCAAGGTCTGGCTTGCCGGGATGGTAACTTAACCTTAAGGTCAGCCCACGCTGTACCACAAAACAGGAAGCAAACATGTCCGATCTTGAAACCATCACCCAAAAAATCATCGCCGCTGTGGGCGAAAACTCCGGCCTCGGCAAGATCGTGAAAATCGATTTCGGCGATCTCGGCAAGATCCTGATCAATGCGGCCCAGGTGCCGAACGTGGTCAGCAACGACGATGGCCCGGCCGATACCACGGTCGCCATCTCCATCGACGATCTGAAAGCCATGGCCGCCGGTGCTCTCGATCCGATGATGGCCTTCATGACCGGCAAGATCAAGATTTAGGGCGACATGGGCATTGCGCAAAAGCTGCTGCCCCTCCTCAAAGGCTAGGGCAGGGTCGTAACGACCCTGCACCCGTTACGCGACGGTGTTAGATATGGGCTTGTCTGCCAAGGCGCAGACAAGCCCATTGTCGTTTCAACATGCTCTGCCGCGTTATGGGTGAAGGGCCCGCGGCCCTGCCTAGCCTGGGCCTTGGGTGTTGGGCTTGGCCTGACCGACGACGCGATCGGCGACGTAAGGGTTGTTCTGGCGCTCCAGGTTGAAGCTCGACATCGGGCCGTGACCGGGCACGAACTGTACATCACCGAGCGGCCATAGCTTGTGCGTGATCGAGTGGATCAGATCGGCATGATTGCCGCGTGGGAAGTCGGTGCGGCCGATAGAGCCCTTGAACAATACGTCGCCAACCTGCGCAAAGCCGCTGGGCGCGTGGTGAAAAATAACATGTCCGGGGGTGTGGCCGGGGCAATGGATCACATTCCAGGTCGTTTCACCGAGCGTGACGGTATCGCCGTCATGCAGCCAGCGGTCGGTCGTGAAACTGCGCATGTCGTCAATGCCATAGCGCTGCCCCATACTGGGGATGGAGTTCGATCCAGAACTGGTCGTCTTCGTGCGGCCCTTCGATGGGGGCGCCGGTGCGCTCCTTCAGTTCGGCGGCACCACCGGCATGATCGGCATGACCATGGGTGATCCAGATCTTGTCGACCGTCAGGCCGCGCCGCTTGATCTCATCAAGGATCGGATCGAGATCGCCGCCCGGATCGATGATCGCGGCCTTGTTTGTTTTCGTGCACCAGACCACGGTGCAGTTCTGCTGCAGCGGCGTGACGGGCGCTACGAACAGGCGGATCGGTGGTTCTTCGGACATAGTGACTCACAAAAGAAAAGGCTCAGACCGATGTACGATCTGAGCCTTATCCATTCAAGCTGTTGCCAGCTTATTTCTTGATATCGTCGACGCCGTGACCGAGAGCCTCGACAGGGCCTTCAAGTTCATCGTCTTCCGAGATGTCGATGCCCTTGGCGAGCTTCGAGTGCCAGAAGCCGTAACCCAAATAGATCACCACACCCACCAGAGCGTAGCAAACGAGGATGGTCAGCGGCAGGGTGTTGCCGCGATTGTAGTGATCGATCATCGGCGCGAAGTTCTGCCAGGCCAGGAACAGACAGGCCAGGATGCCGAGCACGGCGGTCACGATGCCGCCGGGTACCTTGAACGGGCGTTCCATTTCAGGGTGCTTGATGCGCAGATAGATGACCGACAGACACACGATCGAGAAGGCTACGGCGGTGCCGAGGCTGACGAGATCGCCCAGCAGCGAGATCGGCAGGAAGGAGGCCGCTATGGCGATCATAATTCCAAGCAGGATGGTGCCAAGCCAGGGCGTGCGGAATTTGCGGTAAATCTTGGCGAAGACAGCCGGCAGCAGGCCATCACGCGCCATAGTGTAGAAGATGCGCGTCTGGCCGAAGCACAGAACCAGCATGACCGAGCTGAGACCGGCGACGGCGCCGACCTTGATCAGCAGGCTGATGGCGTTCATCTGGCCGCTCGGCACGTAAGGCCACGGGAAGTTGGCCCAGGTCAGCGCCATACGGTCGATGGCGACGGCGATAGGCGCCGGGCTGGCCAGTTCGAGATAAGGCACCACGCCGGTCATGACGGCGGCGACGGCCATATAGATGATGGTGCAGAGGATCAGGGCGCCCAGGATACCGATGGGAACGTCGCGCTTGGGGTTCTTGGCTTCGGCGGCGGCGGTGGAGACGGCTTCAAAACCGACATAGGCGAAGAAGATGATAGCCGCGCCGCGGAAGATGCCGCCAACGCCGAATTCACCGGGATTGCCGGTTGCCTTGGGGATAAACGGGTGCCAGTTGGCCGGATTGATATAGGCAATGCCGACGGCGATGAAGGTGAAAAGCACGATGATCTTCAACACGACGATGGCGTTGTTGACGTTGGCCGATTCACTGACGCCCAGCACCAGCAGACAGGTGACGAGGGCGATACCTATGGCGGCGACCAGATTGAAGGTGCCGGTCATCGACATGGTGGTGTGGCCGGCATCATTGGTGACGGCCTGAACCAGCGGTGTCGCCCATTGCACGGCGGGGTGGGCCGCATCTCCGCCAATAATGGAGGGGAAGTGGACACCGAAATCACCGAGCAGGCTGACGACATAGCCGGACCAGCCGACCGCCACGGTGGAGGCGGCGATGCCGTATTCCAGCACCAGCAGCCAACCCATGACCCAGGCGGCGCTTTCACCCAGCGTGCCATAGGCGTAGGTATAGGCCGAACCGGACACCGGCATGGTGGAGGACAGTTCGGCGTAGCACAGTCCGGCCAGCGCACAGGCGATGCCGGCGACGATGAAGGACAGCATGATCGCCGGGCCGGCATTGGCGGACGCCACCTGGCCGGTCAGAACAAAAATGCCGGCGCCAATAATAGCGCCGACCCCAAGACTTATCAGATTAATAGGCCCAAGCGTGCGCTTGAGCGGGCTCTTCGCCGCTTCTGCCTGAATCTTCAGAATTGATTTTTTAAGCACAAGCTGGCTTAGGAAATTGGCCATATGACCCCTCGCAAATTTTATAATTATAGCGCTTAAGCCTTATGCACAAAGCGCAAACAGGCCCTGTGAGCGAGCCCCTGATCGTGACGCTATCGTCATATTGTCACTTTGGCAACGGCTTATTAAGCAAGCGCTTGCGACGGATAGCGTCAATGCGCGCAATTCGCGAATTTCGGGCCGGAGCGCGACGATCACGGCGAACGTCCGAGTTAAACTTGAGTTCTGGGGGCTTTCTGATACCAAGGCGCGATGTTACCCGTAACGGAAATCTATGCGCCGCTGAAAGACTGGCTGGTGGACCACACCACGGCCCTGATCATTGCGCCGCCAGGTGCGGGCAAGACCACGGGCATTCCTCTGGCTTTGCTCGATGCGCCTTGGCTAGCGGGCCAAACCCTTATCCTGCTGGAACCGCGCCGTCTGGCCGCTCGTGCTGCCGCTGCGCGTATGGCCGAAACCCTGGGCGAGCCGGTGGGCCAGACCGTTGGCTTTCGCGTACGTGGTGAAAGCAAGGTGTCGGCGAAAACGCGCATCGAGGTGGTGACCGAGGGCATTTTCTCGCGCAAAATTCTCGATGATCCGTCGCTTGAAGGCGTCGGTGCCGTTATCTTCGATGAATTTCACGAGCGCAGCCTCGATGCCGATCTGGGGCTGGCGTTTGCGCGTGATGCGCAAACTGTGCTGCGTGATGATCTGCGCCTTTTGGTCATGTCGGCCACACTCGATGGCGACCGCGTGCTCGGCTTGCTCGAAGGCGCGGGCCGCTTTGAATCGCAAGGGCGCACCTTCCCGATCGAGACCCACTATCTCGGCCGCGATCAGGCCCTGATGATGGAGCAGGATATCGCCCGCCATGTGGCGCGCCTGTCGACCAAGCTCAACGCCGACAAGGCCGAGACCCTGCTGGTTTTTTTACCCGGACAGGGCGAGATACATCGCGTGGTGCGTTTCCTCGAAGAGCGCGGCGTCGCGTCTCATATCGATATCTGCAAGCTCTACGGCGCCATGGATTTCAAGGATCAGGCCCATACCCTGGCGCGCAATGAAGCTGGTCATCCCAAGATCGTTCTGGCCACCGCCATCGCCGAAACCTCTCTGACGCTGGATCGTGTGTCCATGGTGGTCGATTGCGGGCTGTCGCGGCTTGGCCGTTTCGATGCGGCGCGCGGCACGATCCGCATGGTCACCGAGCGGGTATCCAGGGCTTCGGCTGATCAGAGGCGCGGACGGGCAGGGCGCACCCAGGCCGGCGACGCCTATCGCCTGTGGGACGCCGAGCAGGACCGCTCGCTGATCCCCTTTGCCAAGCCGGAAATTCTGGAGACCGATCTGTCGCAACTGGCGCTTTCCTTACGGTTATGGGGCGCGAAGTCGACCGAGGGGCTGGCCCTGCTCGATCATCCGCCAAAGGCTGCCATGGAAGAGGCCATGAAGCTGCTGCGTTCGCTGGATGCGCTCGATACGGCCGGCGATCTGACGGCGCATGGCAAGGCCATCGCGCACTTGCCGATGGCGCCGCGCCTGGCGCACATGCTGATCCGGGCGGCCGAAAACGGTGCGGCGGAACTGGGCGCCAATCTGGCGGTGCTCCTGTCGGAAAATGGCCTAGGCGGTAAATCGACCGATCTCGATACGCGGCTGGAAGCCTTGTCGCGCGATCGTTCACCCAAGATTTCGCAGGCGCGCACTCTGGCGCAAGGTTGGGCAAGGCAGGCGCAAGGCCTGATAAAATCGACAACAAAACAAAAGCTTGTCGGCAAGTTCTCACATCATCTTTTGGCCGAATGCTTTCCGGAGCGGATTGCCAAGGCGCGGGGCAAGGCCGGCGAATTCGTCATGGCCAATGGTCGCGGCGTCTATGTCGACGAACATGATTCCTTGGCGAGTCAACCCTATCTGGCGGTCGGTGATCTCGGCGGTGGCTCGAACCGCGACCGCATCCTGCTGGCGGCACCTCTGAGCGATATCGACATCCTGAGCCTGTTCGCCGACCGCCTCGACAAGGGCGTGGTGCTGGAGCGCAACAACGGCCGCTTCCGGGCCTTCGAACAGGTCAGGCTCGGTGCTGTGGTCCTGTCCAGCAAGCCGCTTGACAAGATACCGCCTGAACTCCTGCTTCATGCCGAGGCTGAAGAAATTCAGCAAAAGGGATTGAAAGCGCTGAACTTATCGGAGGGCGCGCAGGCCTTGCGCGCTCGTGTTGCCTTCCTGAAAGCGCAGGACGATAGCTGGCCGGATATGGGCGATGAGACTTTGCTCGGCACTCTGGAAACCTGGCTTGGGCCCTACGCCGCCGGTAAATCCATGTTGTCGCTTGGCGGCCATGTCATCCTGCAGGCGCTCAGCAATATCCTCGATTATGACCAGCAGCGCGCGCTCGATAAACTGGCGCCGGAAACCTGGCGTATGCCGACCGGCTCCAACATCCGCATTGACTACGAAGCCGAGGGTGGGCCGCGATTGGAGGTGCGCGTGCAGGAACTTTACGGCACCACCGTCCACCCGGCCATCGGGCCCAATCGCACGCCGATCACCCTGGCCCTGACCTCGCCGGCGCATCGTCCGATCCAGATTACCAGGGATCTGCCGGCGTTCTGGAGCGGTTCGTGGTCTGAGGTGCGCAGCGATATGAAGGGGCGCTATCCGCGTCATGTATGGCCGGAAAATCCGCGCGAGGCCGATCCGACGACGCGCGCCAAACCCAGAGGGACGTAATTACTCCGCGTAAACGAAATCCGATTAGGATCATGAGCGTATAAGAGTAAAACCGGAGCCGCCATGATTACCGTACACCACCTCGACAATTCTCGCTCGCAGCGCATTTTGTGGCTGCTGGAAGAACTGGGCCTGCCCTACGAGATCAAGGCCTATAAGCGCGACAAGAAGACCATGCTGGCGCCGCCAGAACTGAAGGCGGTTCATCCCCTCGGTAAATCGCCCGTCATTACCGATGGGGCCCGAACCCTTGCCGAAACCGGCGCCATAGTGGACTATCTGGTGTCGACCTACGGCGACGGCCGTCTGATCCCAACCGCCGGCAGCGAAGAGCGTTTCAGCTATACCTATTGGATGTATTATGCCGAAGGCTCGGCGATGACGCCGCTTTTGCTCAAGCTGATCACCAACAATATCCGCGAGCGCGCACCGTTGTTCATCCGGCCGATCGCCGCCGGAATCGCCAATAAACTCGACGCCACTCTGGTGACGCCCAATCTGACAGCCAATATAGATTTCTGGGAAGATACTCTGAGACAATCACCATGGTTTGCCGGCGCGGATTTTAGCGCGGCCGATATCATGATGAGTTTTCCGCTGGAAGCGGCAGCCAGTCGCGCCGGTGCGAACACAAAGCCGCATATCAAGGCGTGGCTGGCAAGCATACATGCGCGCCCGGCCTATCAGCAGGCGCTCAAGCGCGGTGGCCCTTACGCCTATGCTTAGATGGTTATGCAGCCGGCAAAGGCGACGCCGATGAACGGCAAAACGATAAGTTTCAGAATCAACTTCTTCATAACATTACTCCTTGGACCTGAGCGCAGGCTAAGCGGGCAGGGCCCTGATGTAAATGGAAAAGGCGCCGTTTTATCGGCGCCTTTATATCAGGATGAGACTTCCTGACCGTGATCTTAGTTGCGGGTATAGGTCAGGTGGTCCGCGCCGCTGCGATCGATGATGATGCAACCGGAGAGGCTGGTGGCCAGAACGGCGACGCACAGAAGCTTGATGGCGAGAGATTTCATGGATTTTCCCCTACAATAGAATGGACTAAAAAGATTTCGAGCTGGTCATAACATCGGCCGGCTTTTCCCCGGCGCTGGCCGGCGGTGACGTGTCGTAGTCGTGATCGGGCGCCACGTACATGATACAACCGCTGAGGGCTGAGGCAAGTGCGGCAAGGCAGGCGACCTTGATAAGAAGGTTTTTCATGGCGGGTCTTTCAAAGGGGTGCCGGATGCGCCCCTGATGGAATGAACTTATGCGAGCCTCTATGAACGGTATATGAACCATTTCCACCTTAATTCTTTTTAATAATCAGGCGGCTATTTCGTTTTCTTTGGTCTGTGTCTCTTTTGCCCAATAATTGGCCAGCGGCGTGCAGATCAGAAGCTGGAGCGGATGGTACAGCATGATCGGCAGCAGGATCAGTCCCAGCCCTGACGGATGACCCGCGAACAGCAGGGAGGCCATGGGCACGCCGGTGGCCAGGCTTTTCTTGGTTCCACAAAAAACCACGGCAGCGCGGAAGGCGGGTGCGATATGGAAGGTGTCGCAGGCTTTCCATAACAGCAATAGCACGAGGAAAAACAAGCCAAGCGTGGCGGCCATGACCAGCGCCAGCGTGGAAAGGCTGTTGCTGCTCCAGATGTGGCGGGCGAAAGAATCGCAGAACGAGGTATAAACCAACAGCAGAATGGTGCCGCGATCGGCGGTCTGCGCCCATTTTCGATGCTTTTCCAGCCAGGTGCCTATGAGCGGGCTCATGACCTGACCGATGAACAAAGGCAGGGCCAGCCATAGCATCAGGTCGATAAAGACGGCCATAATATCAAGATGTTGTCCGCTGCTTTTCAGCAAGAGGCTCATCCATAGTGGCGTGATGAAGATACCGATCAGGCTCGAAATCGTGGCGTTGAAAACCGCCACCGGCACATTGCCGCGCGCCGCGGCGGTCATGGCCACGGAAGACGAAACCGTCGACGGGATGGCGCACAGATAGAAGAAGCCGAGGCGCAGGTCCGGGCTGATCAGCGGGCCCGTCAGGGTTAGGAAGGCCAGCCCGATCAGGGGAAATAGCAGAAATGTCGCGCTCTGAATGATCAGGTGCAGACGCCAGCGCATCACGCCGTCCTTGAGCGCGGCGAACGACATCAGGGCGCCATTGAGGAAGAAGATCAACGCCACGCCAAGCTTGGTGACCAGTTCGGGATGAAGCGCACCGCCTTCCGCGCCGAAACTTGGGAACAGCGCCGCCAGTAAGATGGCCACCACCATGCCGGTGAGGAAGGGATCGAATTTAAACCTCACCTAGAGCCCTGCTGCCGCATAGATCATGATGCCGGTCGCTACCGACAGGTTGAGGCTGTCGGCGCGGCCCTTCATCGGGATCTTGACGTGGGTGTCGCAGACCGCAGCGATCTCCGGTGTCAGGCCGGATTGTTCGGTACCCATCAGCAGGAGCGTCGGGCGGACATAAGGGGCGGTGCGGTGATTATGCGTGGCGGTCAGAAGCGTGCCGACCACCGAGCCGGTCCAGCGCTTGCGATCAGCCACAAATTGCTCGCGTGTGCATCTGACGATCGGCAGGGCGAAGACCGAGCCCATAGTGGCGCGCACCGTTTCGACCGAGAACGGATCGACGCAATCGCCGATCAGGATGACCCCGCCTATGCCGGCCGCATCGGCGGTGCGGATAATAGTACCGAGATTGCCGGGATCGCGCACCTGTTCAAGCGCCACCCAGACATCGTTGGTTTGCGGATCGATATCCTCAAGCGTCCGGTTCACCTGCGCGAACACGGCTATGACCATTTGCGGATTATCTTTGCGCGATATCTTCTCAAGAATTTCGCGGGTTACTTCCAGAACCTCACCTTTTGCCTTAATCGTCTCGTCGATGGCGCGCTTGAGCAACGGATGGTAATCCGTGCCATTATCGCTCTTTGGGCCATAGACGAGAATTTGCGGCGCAAAGCCGAGATCAAGGGCATCGATGATGATCTTCAACCCTTCAGACAGGAACTGGCCGGTCGCCTCACGCTCCTTGCGCATATGCAGGGCGCGTATGTCCTTGATCGTCTGGTTGGTCAGCGAGGTGATCTGCTTGATCATTGCGCCATCCATCGCGCAAAGAAGCTGAGGCCGATCTCGCGCGGGGCAATATCCGCTGGCTTGACGCCCTTCAGTGGCTTCGAATCCTCGATCAGGGTCAGTTCGCCGTAATCGACGCGGCCGCCTTTGCCGGGACCGACGGCTTCGGCGACCAGATGCGCCAGAGCCGGGCCGGAGACACGCGCCGCATAGGCATTGAGCAACAGGAAAGACGCCTCGTCCGAGAGCAGTTGCGCGCACAGATGGATCATCTCGGGCAGGTCTTCAAACAGACGCCACACCTCGCCGGTCGGCCCGCGGCCATATTTCGGCGGGTCGAGAATGATACCTTCATATTTCGAACCGCGCTTGACCTCGCGCTGGACGTATTTACGCGCATCCTCACAGATCCAGCGGATCGGCGCATCGCTCATGCTGGACAGGGCGGCGTTATCACGCGCCCAGCCGATAGCCTTTTTCGAGGCGTCGACATGGGTGACCTTGGCGCCGGCTTCGGCCGCCACCAGACTGGCGACGCCGGTATAGCCGAACAGGTTGAGCACACGCGGGCTGTTGCGCTTGGAAATCGCTTCCTTTTGCCAGGCCCAGTTGGCGGCCTGTTCGGGGAAGAAGGCGAGGTGGCGGAAATTAGTGAACCGGCCATAGAACCTGGCCTTCTCCCAACCGAGCGCCCATTGCTCCGCCGGTTTGCGCGTGAAGCGCCAGTTGCCTTCGTCGTCCTCGCCATGGGGATCGAAAATGGCGTCGGCCTTATCCCAGAGTTGCGGGTATTTCGGCGCCCACCAGCATTGCGGTTCCGGGCGGATGACGAGATAGTCGCCGTAGCGTTCGAGCTTCTTGCCGTCACCGGAATCGACGAGGGCGTAATCAGCCCAGGCCTGGGTGCGCAGAGTGGTGGGGGTGTCGCTGATGATCATGTTCATGGCCATAAGCGCTGCGTTCGGCTACGTAAAGAGGGCGCGCTTCAAAAACAGGTGTAGATGGCGGGCTTTGGCAGGCGATCGGCGCGTGTTCGGTCTTGTCCCAATGGAAAGGACGGGTCGCCAGTTGATAGAGCGCGAAGGCGGCCGCCAGCGATTGCAGACACCAGTAGAACGGTGCGCCAAGGACATCGCGCCAAAGGGGTTTCAGGCCGGCGCGCCTTGCACCCAGCACCAGGGCCATCATGCCGCTTATAGCGCCGATGAGGAAGAGAGACAGGTCGCGCGAACCGAGCGGCGTCAGGACTTCGGCCGGATTGCCGATATATTGCACGATGCTCAGAAGCAGGGCGGCGATCACGAGGGCTGTGAAAGGCGCATAGAAAAGCGCCGCGCCAACGCTCACACCGACGCCGAGGAAGAGGCCTAACCAGGCGCGCGGACGAAAAGAGGTGTAGAAACGGGTATGTACCAGTAGGGTCTGCATGTAACCCTTGATCCAGCGTGTCCGTTGCGGAATCCAGGCAAGGGTATTGGAGGGTGGGGTCTCCAGGGTTGGAGAAGTGATGATGCCGCAGAGATAACCGTATTGCGCCAGCCTCATGCCCAGATCGGCATCCTCGGTGACATTATAGGCATCCCAGGCGCCCAGCCGCTTGAGAATAGCGGCTTTGAAATGGTTGCTCGTGCCACCAAGCGGAAAGGGCAGGTTGAGATGGTGCAGGGCCGGCAGTAGGACATCGAACTGCACGGCATATTCATAGGCGAAATGCCGGCCGATAAAGCTGGTGGCATCGACCGGCCGCAGCGGCGCCTGTATGCAGGCCAGCATAGCGCTTCCTCTGGCGAAGGCGCGGGCGGCTTCGCGAAGCTGATCGGCGCGCGGGCGGTCCTCGGCGTCATAGATGACAACCAGATCGCCGGTGGCAAGGCCAAGCGCATGGTTCAGCGCGCGCGGCTTGGTCCGCGGGGAGCCATCGGGCACTTCGATAATCTTCACATAGTCAGGCAGTCTTAGGGCGCGAAAAGCGGTAATTGTGGCGTGGTCGTCTTCTTCCAGGGCGAACAGGATTTCCAGCCGGTCGCGCGGGTAATCGAGATCGAGCATAGCTTTTAGCAGTTGCGGCACGATGTCGGCCTCTTTGTAGAGGGCGACGATCACGCTGTAATGGGGCAGGTTTTCGTTGGAGGCGTTGGTCAGGTGATCGGTATGTTCAGTCGCTTGAGGTGGCTTGGTAATGCAGGCGGCCAGTCGCAGAATGGCATTGCTCATAAAACAGGCCCAGCTCAGCCAGTACAGGCCGCCGAGCACGGTTGACGGCGCTCCTACACACAGGGCCGCAAAACCGGACACGAGGAGTATCAGTGCCCCTATCTGTTGCCAGGAGGGCCCGGAGCGTGCCGAAAGAGCGGACGCCTGAGGCTTAACGGGTTTGGTGACGCGCGGAGGAAAAACCTGCGGTTTAGCTGTTCCGGCCGACGCAAATCCTTATACATCCACTTCTGCTTGAAGGTTTCTATGATCACGCCCGCCGCCCCCGGATGTTTCACTTTAAAAGGAACAATGCCTTGCGGTATAAAGGCGCAGTTTTTCAACCGCGATAAAAGCAATTGGGGGTAGGTATTTCTAAATTTAAGATCGCTCTTGGGTTGATTTTTGGGGTTGTGTTTGCGTTGGCTACAGACCTGTCAGCGCAAACGCGTGTGCCACAGATCAGCAAAACGCCCGCAAAAGCGCTGCCCGCAAAAGCTCTGAAAGTCGTGTCCCTTGACCAGTGCGCCGACCAGTATGTGCTGGGCCTTGTGCCGCGTAACCAGATACTGGCGCTGTCCGATCGGGCGCGTCTGCACGACTCCAATTTCCGCGATCGTGCTGAGCATGTCCGGCGCATCCGGCCGCAACTCGAGAACCTGCTGGCGCTTAATCCGGACGTGGTGGTGCGCACCTGGGGCGGTGATGTCAACCTGATCAAGGCCCTGACGGATCGTCATATAAAAGTTTTGAATATCAATGACATCTATAGCTATGATCAGGCAAAGCCTGAGCTTTTGCGCATCGGTCAGGAACTCGATCAGGCGGCCAGCGCGCAGATAGAGGCGCGCCGCTTTGATCAGGCCATGGCCGCCATCCGGCAGGTCGGCAAAGGACGGAGCGTGCTTTATTACACACCCACAGGCTATAGCGCCGGGCCGGACACCATGGTCGGGGATATGTTGCGAAGACTGGGTTTCAGGCTGGAGACTCAGGATAAGGGTTTCTTCTACCTGTCGCCGGAGGTCATTCTGAGCCTGAAACCTGATATCTTTGCCCTGGGGTTTTATGAGGATCATTACGCCATGCGCCGGGTGCCGGGCCGTAATCCGCTTGTCCGTGCGCGCATCGCTTCGATGCCCAATTTCACCCTGCCGGTACAGATGATCAGTTGCAACGGCTGGTTCACAGCCTACGATCTGGCGGAGTTGTCGAAATCACCCCTGACCGGCTCAGGCGGTCTGAAGGCGGTGCCGTGATGCATGTGAGCCTGCGTAGTCTGAGCATCGGCCTGGGCGTAGCCATAGGCGTTTTACTGATCGTCCTGATGCTGTTCGGTGATGTGCCGCTCAGCGGCGTGATGTGGCTGGACGCTTTCATTCACTGGAATTCACTCGGTTCCGAAATCGTCTGGGGCATTCGTTTGCCGCGCAATCTCACCGGAATCGGTGTCGGCGCCATGCTTGGCATGAGCGGTGCCCTGATGCAGGGTTTGTTGCGTAATCCGCTGGCCGAGCCGGGTCTGCTCGGGGTATCGGCGGGCTCAGGACTGGGGGCGGCCTTGGCCATCGTCTTCGGGTTAGGTCTGACGCCGTTCGCGGTCGAGAGTTTCGCCCTGATCGGCGCCGCGGTCGTTGCCGTCATCCTGCTCATCTTCGTTCAGCGCTTCCCGCAGCGGCAGTCGCTCATCCTGCTCGGCGTCGGGCTGTCGGCGCTGTGCGGCGCCCTGATGGCACTGGTGTTCAACCTGTCGCCATCGCCTGTCACCACCGCCGAAATGCTGGGCTGGATGATGGGCTCGGTCGCCAACCGTAACTGGTTCGATGTGATGATGTGCGTGCTGGGGCTTGGCGCGGTCAGCGCCATGTCGCTGCAACTGGGCAAGGGCCTGCGCTTTCTGACGCTCGGCGAAGAAACCGCGCGTTCCATGGGCATCGACATGACCCGCCTGACGCAGGTCATCGTCATCGGTTCGTCCCTGCTGGCCGGCCTGTCGGTTTCGGTGGCCGGGGTGATAGGTTTTGTCGGGCTGGCCGCGCCGCATCTGGTGCGCGCCTTTGGTATCAAGGATCCGTATCTGCTGATCTGGCCCTCCGCCCTGACCGGCGCTCTGATGGTCATTGTCTCGGACGGCCTGATCCGCCTGATGCCGCCGACGGCCGATGTGCGTCTGGGCGTCCTGACCTCGCTGGTTGGCGCGCCTCTGTTCGCCATCCTCGCCTACAAGAGCGCCCGTTCATGGATGCAGGACTGATGTCGCAGCTTACCCTCACGAATGTCAGCGTCAAATTGGGCCAGGAGACCGTGGTGCACGATGTCTCGGCCGATCTGACCTCCGGCAAGCTCTATGTGCTGGTGGGGCCCAATGGCGCCGGCAAGACGACCCTCCTCAAGGCCATGGCCAGCCTGCTGCCGTTGAAAGATGGCTTGATCCGCTTCAACGGCGATGAGCTGGCCGGCCAGACGCCGGCGCGGCGCGCCGAAAGCATCGCCTATCTGCCGCAGGATCGCAGCATCGCCTGGGATCTGGCTTGTGTCGATGTCGCGGCCCTGGGCGCGCAGCACCTGACGCCAGATCTGGCGCGGCAAAAGTCTTTCGCGGAATTGCAGGCACTGGGTTTACAGGAGGTGTCGGATCGCGGCGTCTTCGGCCTCTCCGGCGGGCAGCGTGCGCGTGTGCTGCTGGCGCGGGTTCTGGTCAGTCCGGCGGAGGTGTTCCTGCTCGATGAGCCGCTGATCGCGCTCGATCCGGCGTGGCAAAGGCAGGTGCTGATCCGGCTCAAACAACGCGCCGAAGCCGGCCAGACCGTCATCCTCAGCCTGCATGATCTTCACCTGGCGGCGCAGTTCGCCGATCAGGTTCTGCTGATGCACAAGGGTAAGCTGGTGAGGATGGATACGCCCGAAAACATCTTTGTTCCCGAACTGTTATCCGAAGTGTTTAACCTGAAGGGCGAACTGGTATCGGGTGATGGCCAGCGCACCCTCCGGCTGGAAAGCTTACCTCTTCTTTAGGCCTCTTCTTTAGGCCTCTTCTTTAGTCCTTCTTCTTTTTCTTTTTTGTCTTCTTCGCCGGTGGGGCTTTCTTCTTCTTTTTCTCAGCCACGGCCTTCTTCCGGGTATCCTTGACGGGCTTGGCTGACGGCTTCGGATCCGCCACGGGCGCCATGACGCCACTGGCCGGTGTGGTCAGGGCGGCCGCGGCTGCCGGATTGGTAGTCTGTGCTTTCTGATAATCGAGATAGCCGATCGGCGCATCCGGCGACGGCGTGTCGCTGAATTCCGGCGTGTCGAACGCACCTATCGGGCCGGGGAAGCCGCGCTGGACATCGGCCATGGCGGTCAGGGGGGCGGTGCCACCGGCCAGTCGGGCACGATAGACACGCATGTTTTCCGTCACGCGCATCATGTAGTTGCGCGTTTCGGTGAAGGGGTGGCACTCGATAAACGACAGGGCGTCGGCCGTGGCGCCACGCGGATCGCCACAGTCGGCTACCCAGGTCTTCATCCGGCTCGGGCCGGCATTATAACCGGCTGCCGCCATGACGTAGGAGCCGTCGAAACGATCGACCAGTTCACCGAGGTGATAGGTGCCGAGCGTCATATTGTATTCCGGCTCGTAAAGCTGGGAGTCGCTGTAGCCCATATTGAGACGGTTGGCGACGGCACGCGCGGTGGACGGGATAAGCTGCATCATGCCGCGTGCGTTGGCGTGGGAGCGGACGCTCGGATCGAAGCTCAATTCCTGGCGGGTGATGGCCAGCACGAAGGCTTTTTCCGGTCCCGGTACATTGGGAACCGAGCGCAGCGGATAGGCGCGTTCGGGGATATAGAAACCGCGCTGCATCGAAACGCGCGCCACCTTCATGGCCATAAGTTGCAAGTCGTAAGCACCGACCAGATCGACCAGCAGGGCCTCTTCCTCGGCATTGGGCAGCACGTCATCGAGGTGAAGCACGATGGCGCGGAACAGGTCCAGTTCGCCGGTCGAACCGAGCAGACGCGCCGCCTTGATCAGGTCACGGCTCTCGAAGCGGTCGCGGTCCGCCTGGCTCGGCACCGGGTCCTTGCCAAGCGTGATGGTCTTGATGCCGGCTTTTTCAGCCGCCATCTGGCCATAGAAGGCATAGATATACTGGCCGCCCTGCGCATAATAACGCTGCGCCAGAGTGGCGTCGGCATCGACGCCGTTGGTTGCCGGACGGTTGCGCGCTTCATAGGCGCGGCCCAGCCAGTAGTTGGCGCGCCCTTGCGTGATGGGCGAGGTGCCGGCCGTGGCCAGTTCGTGAAAATGGCGGATGGCCGTGTCAGGGTCGTTCAATTTGATGAGCGCCACCCAGCCGGCGAAGAACTCGGCCTCGGCCTTGCTTTCCCCTGCCTCGAAACCGCCGCCCTTCATAGCGTCATAGGCGGCGCGATAATTGCGCGCCTTGAGGGCTGCTTTGAAATAGCCCCAGCGCAGCGAATAGAGCTGCGAGGCGGCGTCCGGGCTGGCCGAGGCCGGCGGCAGGTCGGCCAGCAGGGCGAAACCGAGCGGCTCCAGCCCCTTGCCGGCCAGATACTTGGCGCGGGCGAAGGCGAGGGTTGAATTATGCAGATCGCCGTTCAGGGCGTTCTGATAGAGGGAGTCGCCGCTGGCCGAACTGGTGCGCATGGCAATGACGGCGTTGGCGATATCGGCCTGATGCTGGCCGACATAAGCGGTCATGTCGCGGATCGCCTGCGAATTGCCGCTCTGGTAGTTGAGTTCGAGGCAGGTCAGGCGCGCCTGATGGTCATCCTGAGTGAGATAGGTGCTGAAGGCCTGATAGAAGTTGGCTTGCGGCAGGGCGTCGAACACCTTGGTGCGCCACCAGCTTTTGGCCAGGGCGCGCGCCTCTTCGGTGCGGGTCAGATTGCCATAGGCGGTGATCAGGGCGGTCGCGCCTTCGGTGGTTTGCGGCGGCGAGCCCTTGAACCAGTCGACGGTTTGCTGCGCGGTCATGCCCGACAGGCCGATCAGTTTTTCGGCGGCGATCTGGCGTTTCGCTTCGCGCGGCCAGCCCCACAGGTCGCGGCGGGCGGCATCGAGCGCGGCGAAGCTATAGATATTGCCGTCGTTGTTGATGATGGTCCAGGTGACGATCTTGCGCGCCACCGGGCTGCTCAAACCGGAGGCCAGCGAATCAGCCTGGGAGAAATTACGCGACTTGGCGGCCGAAAGCGCCTGCTGCAACAGGGCGGAATCGTTGCCGGACAGGGTGGAGGGAATATAGGGACGGGCGGTATCGGCCGGCGGTGCGGCTGCATCCTGCAAGGTATCGTCCTGCGCCGCCACCGGCTGCAGGGCGCCCAGAACTCAGGGCGCTGACCCCCATGGCGAGGGCGATTTTGCGGGCGAGGGTGGCGATGGTCTGTCGGTCAGGCTGGGTCATAAAATTCCTGTATCTGGCCAAAAGTTATGCATAGCCAGACTATAGATATAGTTTCTTTTTAGAAAGCCATTGCGACGATGGCTTTGCTTATCTATGGCTATTTTCATATAATCCAAAGCCGGAGATGGCCGAAAAGCCACAACTTTCCGTGTTTGCGGTGAGATGAGAGCCAGAAGACAAGATGACGATGACCGACAGAGCTGCACAACCCCTTTTCCGCGGCGTAATTACCGCTCTGGTGACGCCCTTCAAGGGTGGCGAGGTCGATTATGCGGCGCTGGAGAAACTGGTCGAGTTTCAGATCGCCGGCGGCGTGCACGGCATTGTGCCGGTGGGCACCACGGGCGAGACCTCGACCCTGACCATGGAAGAGCATCGCGCCGTCGTGAAGCTGTGCGTCGAAAAGGTGGCGGGGCGTATCAAGGTGATCGCCGGCGCCGGCTCGAACAATACCGCCGAGACGCTGGAACTGGCCCATCACGCCAAGGAGGTCGGCGCCGATGCCGTCCTGGTCGTCGCGCCCTATTATAACAAGCCGTCGCAGGAAGGCCTGTACCAGCACTTCAAGGCGCTGAATGACAATGTCCAGATTCCGGCCCTGCTGTACAATGTGCCCGGTCGTACCGTCGTGGATATGAGCAACGAGACCGTGGCGCGCCTCGCCAAACTGCCGAACATCGTCGGCATCAAGGATGCTACCGGTGATCTGGAACGGATCAGCCAGATGCGTCTGATGATTGAAGGCGACTTCTCCTATATCTCCGGCGATGACCCGACCCTGCTCGGCTATCTGGCGCACGGCGGTCACGGTGTCATTTCGGTGACCTCGAACGTCGCGCCGGCGCAGGTGGTGGCCATGTATGAGGCGGTCGTCCAGAACGCTTATGAGGCAGCGCTGCAGTGGCAGGACAAGCTGATTACACTGCACAAGGTTTTGTTCGCCGATTCCTCACCGTCGCCCACCAAGTACGCCATGAGCCGCCTTGGTCTCTGCAGTGATGAGGTGCGTCTACCGATCGTCGCCTGTTCGCAAGCCGTGCGCCCGCTGGTTGATCAGGCCATGGCTCTTGCCGGGTTGCCGCTGGCGGGGCAGGAACGGGTCACCGCCTAATGGATGTTATCAGCACCTATAAGGTGATCGCCGATAACCGTCGGGCGAAGTTCGATTATTTCCTCGAACAGAATACCGAGGCGGGGATCGCCCTGACCGGCACCGAGGTCAAGGCGCTGCGTCAGGGACGGGCTAATATTGCTAAATCCTATGTTAGCATCGAGAATGGCGACGAACTGTGCCTAATCAATGCCGATATCCCGATCTACGGCCACGCCAACCGCTTTAATCACGAGCCGCGCCGGCCGCGCAAACTGCTGCTCCATCGGAAAGAAATCAGCCGTTTCATGGTGGCCATCCAGCGCGAAGGCATGACGATCATCCCGACCAAGCTGTTCTTCAACGACAAGGGCCTGGTGAAGCTGGAAATCGCCCTCGCCAAGGGCAAGAAGCTGCACGACAAGCGTGAAGCCAGCGCCGACCGCGACTGGGCGCGCGATAAAGCCCGCCTGATGCGGGATAAGGGGTAGTTTTTTGCCACGGATGGCCGCAAGTGGCCTCACGGATGATGCGCAAGCGCATCTGCACGGATATAGGCACGGATTTCCGGATGACCTTGATTCGTTAGGGATTGTGCCTAGTCCTTTTGGACGGCAAAGCCGCCATTCTAAAATCAAAGGTGTGAGCTGATATTCAAAATATCAGTGCCTTTATCCGTGTAGATGTGAGCGTGCTCACATCATCCGTGAGGCCGCTTGCGGCCATCCGTGGTTAAGTCTTTTCTTACACAACACCCGGAAAAGCGCCGCCGTCGATCAGCAGGCTTTGCCCGGTGATATAACCGGCCTGCGCCGAGCATAAAAACGCACAGGCCGCGCCGAATTCTGACGGTTCGCCAAACCGTTTCGCTGGGATGCCTGCCTCGCTCTCGGCCTTGACCGTAGCGATATCTACCCCGCGATCGGCAGCCTTCTTGCTCAAACCGCTGGTCTGGCGCGCAGTATCGAACGAACCCGGCAGCAGAAAGTTGATCGTCACATTGGCGTGCGCCACGCTGCGCGCCACGCCGGCCAGAAAACCGGTCAGGCCAAGGCGGGCGCCGCTTGACAGATCAAGACCGCTCAAGGGCATCTTTACCGACCCCGAGGTGATGTTGACGATGCGACCGAAACCACGCGCCACCATACCGTCGATCACCTTCTGCACCAGTTCGATTGGCGTCACCATATTGCAGGTCACGCCTTCCAGCATGGCGGCGCGGTCAATCTGGCGGAAGTCGCGGAAGGGCGGACCGCCATTGTTATTGACCAGAATATCGACCTGCGGCACCGCGCTTATCAGCGCGCTTTGCGTTGCCGCCAGACTGACATCACCGGCCACCGTGATGATGATAGCGCCCGTCGCGGCGCGTATTTCCTCCGCCACCGCTTCCAGCTTGTCCGCGTCGCGGCCGTTAATCACCACCGTGCAGCCGGCTTTCGCCAGTTCGAGCGCGCAGGCCTTGCCCAGTCCCTGACTGGAGGCGCACACAAGCGCGTAACGTCCGCTGATACCGAGATCCATCGTCAAACCTTAGGGGGAAAGGGCGGGCAAGATGCACCTGCGCCGATAAGCCATCAAATCGTGTCGTCGTCATCATCCTCGGTGCCGAGGAATTTCGGCGGATTGGCGTGGCTGGAACGTGGACGACCGACAACAGTGGCGAGATCGGCCAGATCGACAAAGGTATCGGCCTGACGGCGCAGTTCGTCGGAGGTCATGGGCGGCGACGACTTGACGGTGGAAACGACGGTGACGCGCGCGCCCTTACGCTGTACGGACTCGATCAGGCGGCGGAAGTCACCATCGCCGGAGAACAGCACCAGATGGTCGGCGTGTTCGGCCATTTCCATCATGTCACAGGCGATTTCGATATCCATGTCACCGCGCCAGCGCTTGCGGCCTTGCGCATCGGTATATTCCCGGGCCGATTTGGTGATCAGGGAAAAGCCGTTGTAATCGAGCCAGTCGACAAGCGGGCGGATCGGCGAGTAATCGTCGCCCTCGACCAGGGCGGTATAATAGTAGGCGCGGATCAGAATGCCGCGCTTTTTGAATTCATCGAGCAGCTTGCGATAGTCGATGTCGAAATTGAGCGCCTTGGCGGCCGAATAGAGGTTGGCACCATCAATAAAAAGCGCGATACGGTCGGTGGGATAAAAGCTCATAGTGAAATAATTCCACGAGAATGTGCGGTTAAAATGGCGGGAAGCGTCAGCAATACGGCGATTTTTGTCGCCTATGGTTCAAACCTGTCGGCGGGTCAACAGACTGCATCGCAAGCTTTCGCGCGCCTTGTCAAGGATTTGGAAGCGCGTGGATTAATTGTGAACAAAATTTCTCGTCTGTGGTCGTCGCAGGCCTGGCCGGATCCGAGCGATCCGCCCTATCTAAATGCCGTCTTGCAAATTGCAACTGATTTGCAACCAAATGATTTAATGCAGCTTTTGCACGGGGTAGAAGAAGATTCCGGGCGTGTGCGTGATGGCCGCCTGAACACGCCGCGCGTGCTGGATCTCGATTTAATCGCCTATGGCGACGTGGTGCTGGAAGGCGAAAACGGGCTGGTCCTGCCGCATCCGCGCGCCGCCGAGCGCGCCTTCGTCATGGGGCCGCTGGCCGAGATCGCGACGGACTGGGTGCATCCAGTTAATGGACTGACGGCGCAAGACCTCTATGCAAGCGCCACCGTTGCCCGGGACGCCTATCCTTTGGATGTCGCGAGCTGAGCTTCTGCCTCGCGCCGCGTTGCGCGCTGGTCGATCCAGATATAGAGGCCGACCCCGGTCAGAACCAGCAGGGTGCCGATGATATCCGACGGGCTGATGTGCTGGTTGAGGATCAGCGCGCTCATGGCCAGAGTGAAGATCGGATTGATGAAGCTGATCACGGCATTGGCCTGTGACGAGATGCGGCTGAGCGCAAAATTGGTCAGGTAGCTCGGCAGGACAGTGGCGCCGATCGCCAGTCCGATCACCAGAGTCAGCAGTGGCGGCGTCATGTGGATGTCGCTGATCTTGTGCACCAGCAGGAAGTGCGTGCCGGTGGCGATGGCGGCGCCGCTCATCGCCCACGAGGTAAATAGTGATGGCCCCATGCGCTTGATCAATGGCTTGGCCAGCAGCAGGTACATGGCAAACGCCACCGACGACACCATGCACCACAGGGCGCCGACCACGATGGCCGAGCCGTGCGCGTTCAGGTCGGTGATGAAGACCATCGCCAGCCCGGCGTAGCTGATCGCAAACGCCCATACGGCCTTCAGGCGGAAAGGCTGCTTGAAGAACATAGCGCCGAACAGAATGACGAAGAGGGGGTAGGTGAAGAGGATCAGGCGCTCGAATTGCGGCGATAGGGTCGTCAGGCTCTCGAAATCGGTATAGCTGGCCAGCCAGTAGCCAAGCGCGCCGACCAGCAGCGTGCGGATATACAGTCCCGGCTGTCGGTCGATCGGCGGCAGGGTGTTGGTGCCTTTGGATCTGGCGCGCAGGAAGGTCAGGATGCCGAAGACGACGAAGAACGGCGTGGCGATCGACAGGCGCAGCGCCATCAGGGCTGAGGCGTCGATATCGTAGGCATAGGCCAGCTTGATCCAGATGCCCTTGCTGGCGAAAAGGAACGCGCCCAGCATGGCCAGGATATAGCCGCCCCAGATCAATAACCACGGGGCTGAAAGCGGGCTTTTCTGTATGGGCTGGTCGGACATCTGGGCCTTTGCGGGCGCCTTTGTGTCTCTCAGGCGCCCCGTAAAACGGGTAGGGGCGCGATCGTTCGGATCAGTCGCCTAGGAGGCCTTGCGCGAAGCGGACTTGACGCCAAGTGACTTGACGTTAAGCGATTGGCACGCCCAAATAAGCTTGGACATGATGTCAATATGGATGAGCGCGAAGGCGTTGGCGAAGCTGGTGATCATGGGCGGGCAAGTAGAGGGTTTGGACGTTTTGCGCAACCGTAAACACATGTTTCAGATGTCACGTTCGGTTACGCTCTGTTTGGCCTTAAGTGTTCTGGCGTGGCCGGTGCTGGCGAAACAGCCGGTCGTGAGCGGCAGCGCCTATGCCGTCGATGGCGACACCCTGGTGATCAAACACCGGCATGTGCGCCTGTTCGGGATAGATGCCTTCGAGCACGATCAGACCTGCGGCCGCTTTCGCTGCGGCGTCGAGGCGACGTCTGCTTTGCGTGGGCTTATTGAAGGCCAGATCATCACCTGCCGGCAGCAGGATCATGACCAGTATGGCCGCATGGTTGCGATCTGCAAGCTACCGTCAGGCCTTGATCTCGGGGCTGAGATGGTGCGGCGCGGACTGGCGGTCGATTACCGCAGCTTCACGCTGGACTATATGGATGAGGAGACCGACGCCCGCGCGCACAAACGCGGCGCCTGGGCGCGGGGTTTTCAGAGCCTGGTGCAATATCGCCGGGAGCATCCGAGGTAGGAAAGAGTTGAACACGGAAAGGCACGGATGATGCGCAAGCGCATCAAGACGGATAAGGCACGGATTTTATGGGCTCTATAAGCTAGTGAGTTGCCGTAGCTATGAATGACGGCTTCGCCGTCTATAATAACAAGAGCGCGCATAGGTCTTTGGCTATTACCCTGAAATCCGTGCCTTATCCGTCTCGCCGCGCAGCGGCATCCATGCCTTTCCGTGTTAAAGCTTAAAAACTACACCTTCAGGGCGTTGGCGGCCGAAAGCACCGCCTTGATGCTGGCCGTGGCGACATCATGATCAATGCCGACGCCAAAGACCGTGCGGTCGCCGGCCCTGCACTCGACATAGGCCACCGCCTGGCTTTCGCTGCCGACATTGAGCGCGTGTTCGGCGTAATCGACCACTTCAAGGCCCAGATCATAGTGCGAATTGAGCCCGCGCACGGCGCTGGAGATCAGGCCATTGCCATGGCCAATGACCGAGGTCTCGATACCATCCTTGATGATCCTGCCCACGAAGGTGCGTGTGGCGCCGGAACGCACCGGCCCCTTGTGGTCGTATTCGATCAGTTCATAGGCCTGTGGCCCGGTCAGGTGGTAAGCCGCCTGGAAGGCGTCCCACAGATCCGTGCCACTGACTTCCTTGGCCGAGGCGTCGGTAATGTCCTGAATCTTCTTCGAGAAGTCTACCTGAAACCGGCGGGGCAGCTTCAGGCCATGATTTTGCTCAAGAATCCACGCTATCCCCCCCTTTCCGGACTGGGAGTTGACGCGGATCACGGCCTCGTAGCTCTCGCCGAGATCGGCCGGATCGATCGGCAGATAGGGCATTTCCCAATAGCCGTCGTTACGCTTCTCGTGGGCCGCGAAGCCCTTCTTGATGGCGTCCTGGTGCGAGCCTGAGAAGGCGGTAAAAACCAGTTCGCCGGCGTAGGGGTGGCGCGGATGCACCGGGATATTGTTGCAGTGTTCGACCGTCTTCACCACCTCGCGCATATGGGAGAAGTCGAGCTCCGGCGACACGCCCTGCGTATAGAGATTGAGCGCCAGCGTCACCAAATCGACATTGCCGGTGCGTTCGCCATTGCCGAACAGGCAGCCTTCGATGCGGTCGGCGCCGGCCAGCAGGGCCAGTTCGGCCGCCGCGGTGCCGGTGCCGCGGTCATTGTGCGGGTGCAGGCTGATGACCACGCTGTCGCGCTTGCTGATATGGCGGCAGAACCATTCGATCTGGTCGGCATAGGTGTGCGGACCGGCAACCTCGACCGTGGCTGGTAGGTTGAGGATCAAAGGCTTTAATGGCGTCGGCTGCACAACCTCGATCACGGCGTTGCAGACCTCAAGCGCGAACTCGGGCTCGGTGGCAGTGAAGGTTTCCGGGCTGTACTCGAAGCCCCATTCGGTTTCCGGTTGCGCGGCGGCCTCGGCGACCAGCAGGCCCATACCCTTGCGCGCCAATGCCAGCACGTCTGGTTTGTCCATGTTGAACACGACGCGGCGGAAGAGGGGGCTCGTCGCATTATAGAGGTGCACGATCGCCTTCTTGGCGCCGCGCAGGGCCTCGAACGAGCGCTTGATCAGGTCTTCGCGCGATTGCGTCAGCACCTGGATGGTGACGTCGTCGGGAATCAGGTTTTCCTCGATCAGCTTGCGCACGAAATCGAACTCGGTCTGCGATGCCGACGGGAAGCCGACCTCGATCTCCTTGAGGCCCACGCTGAGGAGAAGCTTGAAGAACATCAGCTTCTTGTCGACATCCATCGGATCGGCCAGCGCCTGATTGCCATCGCGCAGATCGGTGGAGAGCCAGCGCGGCGCTTTCGTGGTCACCTTGTCCGGCCAGGTGCGGTCGGACATGTTGACGCCGAGGGAAAACGGACGGTACTTGGTGTCGGGATTGGTCAGCATCATGGGTGGAAACCCTTATAGGTCTTAAAGAGTGCGAGTGTGACGCGCGAAGGCTCAAAGCTTCAGGATGTGAAGCCGGGGCGAATGCGCGGGAGAGATAGCAGATGGGAGAACATGATCAAAACCCGAAACGGGGATAAAGCCAAAAAAAGACGCAAACGACTTTCGCCTGACCGCAGTTAAGCGATCAGGGTGCCAATAAGGAGCGTGTTTAGGGCTTTGGACGTGATCATAGGCGGTTTTTGTCATGATTGACCGGCACGCGTCAATAAGGATTTGCGGGCAAACCGTCAGCCTTTAATGGCCGCGCCTTGCGCTCGCACAACAAATTTCATGAATTTCTTGTCTTTTCCGGCGACACGCGCTATTGGCACCGGTTCATGACTTTTTAGTCCTCGCCCTATGGCCGCCTCATCCTGTGCAGGCCAAGCGAAGACGCTCCTATATTGAGGTTCCTGCATGGCCCGCGTCACCGTCGAAGATTGCGTCGAAAAGATCGATAACCGCTTCAACCTCGTTTTGCTGGCCGCGCACCGCGCCCGCGCCATCTCGTCGGGTTCGTCGATCCTGGTCGACCGCGACAACGACAAGAACCCGGTCGTGTCTTTGCGCGAAATCGCCGACGGCGTGATCGAGCCGACCGTGCTGACCGAAAGCCTGATCGCTTCCCTGCAACGCGTTGACGAGCGCACCGAGGCCGAGGAAGAGGCCGAAACCCTCGCCCTGCTGGCCGATCCGTCGCACATGCAGATGTCGGAAAGCGAACTGATCCGCGCCCTGCAATCCGACCGCGATGGCGGTCAGGAAGAGCGCTACTAAGCTTCCCGTCTGGCAAACGCCGGCAAACTTATTATTTAAAAGGCTCAAGGGGATACCTTTGAGCCTTTTTACTTGTGTAAATCCGCGCTTGTGAGAAACTTTTTAACCCCTGATCCGATTAGGATAAGGCGAAGCGTTATCGAAAGTAAGTGTATGTCGGCAGAAAGCGAGCAGGTTTTGGACAAGGCGGCATCCGTTGAGCCAGCGCCCTTAGCCACGCCCGAAACGCCGAAGCCCGCAACCCATCGTCAGAAATTCCTGCGCCAGATCGAACTGATCGATCGCGTGGCCGCCTACGACCCGACGGTCGATGAGGCCATGCTCAACCGCGCCTATGTCTATGCCATGAAGATGCACGGCGCGCAGTTGCGGGCTTCGGGTGATCCGTACTTTGCCCACCCGATCGAGGTGGCCGGCATCCTGACCGACTACAAGTTAGATGCCGCCGCCATCGCCACCGCCCTGCTGCACGACACCATCGAAGACACGCCGGCGACCTATGAAGAGATCGCGTCGAAGTTCAGCGAGGAAATCGCCACCATGGTCGAGGGCGTCACCAAGCTGACGCGGCTCGAACTGCAATCGGAATACACCAAGTCGTCGGAAAACCTGCGCAAGTTCATCCTGGCCATCTCGAAGGACATCCGCGTCCTGCTGGTCAAGCTGGCCGACCGCCTGCACAATATGCGCACCCTGCATTTCGTGGCGCCGGAAAAGCGCGAACGCATTTCGCGCGAAACGCTGGAAGTCTACGCGCCGCTGGCCCGTTCGATCGGCTGCAACCGATTCGCCACCGAGCTGGAAGACCTGGCCTTTTCGCACATCAATCCGCTGGCCCATCAGGCGATCATCCATCGCCTTGAGGAGATGCGGACCGAGAAGGGCTCGACAATCGCTGCCATCGCCCGCGACGTTGCTGCCAAGCTGGAAAAGCAGGGCATGTCCGCGCGGGTCATGGGGCGTGAAAAGTCGCCCTATTCGATCTGGAAAAAGCTGCAGCGCAAGTCGGTCGGGTTTAACCAGTTGTCGGATATCTTCGCCTTCCGCGTGGTGATGCAGAATACGGACGACTGTTACCGCGCGCTTGGTATCATCCATCGCACCTGGCCGTGCGTGCAGGAGCGCTTCAAGGACTTTATCTCGACGCCAAAGTCCAACAATTACAAGTCTTTGCACACGACGGTGGTTGGCCATAAGGGAACGCGTATCGAGCTGCAAATCCGCACCGAGGAGATGGACCGCGTGGCCGAAGAGGGCGTAGCGGCGCACTGGGGCTATAAGAATCAGGCCTATGGCTTCGATGAAGAGGCGGCGACGCGCGACGGCGGTCGCAACCCGATGAATTCTTTGCGCAATATCGTCAACATCGTTGAAAATGGTGGCGACAGTGAGGATTGGGTCGAGCACGCCAAGATGGAGATGTATCTTGATCAGGTGTTCGTCTTCTCGCCGAAGGGACGTTTGATCTCGCTGCCGCGCGGCGCCATGCCGCTCGATTTCGCCTTTGCCGTCCATACCCAGGTCGGCGAAACGGCCATTGGCTGCCTGATCAATGGTGAGCACAAGCCCTTGCGCACCGTGCTGCAAAACGGCGATCAGGTCGAAATCCTGACCGGGTTGGAATCGCGCGTCAATCAGGACTGGTTCAGCCTGACCGTTACCGGCAAGGCCCGCTCGGCGATCCGCCGTCACCTGCGCCAGCGCGAGGCCGGCGATTTTATCAAGCTCGGCAAGACGGCTATTGAGCGTGCCGCCGCGCAGGTCGATAAGGCTCTGAAGGATATAAGCTGGCGGCCAGCGTTCGAGCGCTTCAACGTGACGAGCGAGGACGAGCTGTTTGAGCTGTGCGGCCGTGGCAAGATCTTCCCGGCCAAGATTCTCGAAGCCATCTTCCCCGGCCTCAAGCTGCCGATGATGCTGACCACCGATAGCCTGACGCGCATCAAGGATGGCGGAGGTGGCGCGGCCTTCGTGCGGGGCTCGGCCCTGCATGAATTGCAAACTGTCATCTTCTCGAAGTGCTGCTATCCGGTGCCGGGTGACCGCATCGTCGGCTTTGTCGAAGGCGATGGCGTCCATGTCCACTCCATCGAATGTGAGCAACTTGAGGCTCTTGAGGCGCAGGACGAAAGCTGGATCGACCTGCACTGGACGCTGAACGCGGAAAAGAACACGCTGTCGGTGGCGCGTCTGCGCGTCAATATGCAGAACAAGCCGGGCGTGCTCGGTCAGGCGTGTACGTTGATCGGCGAGGCCAAGGGCAATATCGTCAATATCAGGATAGCGAACAAACCGATGGACTTCCTTGATGTCGATTTCGATATCGAGGTGCTGGATGCCCGCCACATCACCAATATTTCGGCAGCGCTGCGTACCTCACCGATGATCGAAAGCGTCGACCGCGTGAGGGGGTAGACGGTATTTCATAATACCTTCGATCACGGCTTCATCTTCGAGGCACGCGCTTGCTGAACAACTTCATTGAACGCGTCAAGCAATGCGTCGGGGCGTTCTTCAAATATGAAATGGCTGGCGCCCTCTACAATGACATTCTTTCCTTGTGTGGAGTTGCGAGCCTGGTCTTCGTGGGCGCTGATCCAGGCATTATAAAGTGTATCCGCGTCCACACCGTTCGGCCTGTCTTCAGTAAAGTGCGCTTTGTCAGAAGAGAGGATAACAAGGGGGATCGAGCCAAGACTATGTCGGTTGGCGTCAAGATCATTCGACGAGGTTTCATCCTTACTTTCAGTTTCGGATAACATGACTTCAAAACGGCTCTTGCTGAAATATATTTCCGTAAGCTTTGACCATACGGCTTTGGACAGATCATGTGGGCGCTTAGGAAGGCAAGGATCCTCGGCCCCCGGCAGAATAAATCCGGGAGTGAGCGGGCCGGCCTCGAGTTGTTTCAGGCAGCCACGGTAGAAGCTGAGATTTTCATCATGATAGCTTTTAGGATAGGGCAGGCGTTTGTCGCCATGCTCTATGGCTGGGTCGACCAACAGAATACCTGCAACGTCCTCGGTATGTTTGTAGGCAAACAGGCGCATGTTTATCCCGCCCAACGAGTGCCCTACCAATATATAGGGTGGTTTAATAGCCGCTGCCTTCAGTGCGTTTTCGAGATTGCCGACTTCCGCAGAGGCATCACGCGGTAAGGGGCCTGGATCGCTAAAGCCGTATCCGGCCCTGTCGAAAGTACAGACCCTGGTGACTTGAGCCAGATCGCGCTGGATGTCCCGCCATTCCAGACTCCATTGACTAAGGCTGGAGTCTATCAGTGCCGTGGGACCGCCAGACCCAATACAGAAGATATTGAAACGCCGGCCATCCGGTAATTTAACGGCGTTCTGAGGCCGAAAATAGGCTTCCAGAGGCAGGGGCTCGGCTGCATGAGAGACCGTCGGTAAACCGAACAATAATACAATTTGCAGACATGCGCATACAATTCGAAACATAAGCCCCCCTCAGTCGTCGGCCGCGCTTCCGGCCCGTCTCCTAGATGCTCAATCTATACGTAACGCTTGTCAAACCTATTTGCTTGCCCTTTCAGATAAGGTTTAGGATTTCGACGGTTTGAACAAAGCTCAGCGCAATTCTTCATCTTCCAATAGCCGACCGAACGCGCTAAACCGCTGGCATCAGACAAGGATTCCCCATGACCAGTGAAGACGTAATCAACGAGTTCCGCGCCGCCAACGCTCTGCGCGAAGGCCATTTTGTGCTGTCATCCGGCCTGCACAGCCCGATGTTCCTGCAGAAAAACCTGGTCTTCATGAACGCCGACCGTTGCGAACGCCTTTGCAAGGCCTTAGCCGACAAGATCACTGCCGCGGTTGGCCCCGTCGATCTCGCCATTTCGCCGGCCGTCGGCGGCATCATCCCCGGTTACGAAACCGCCCGTCACCTCAAGGTGCCGTCGATGTATGTCGAACGCGAAGGCGGTGAGTTCAAGTTGCGCCGTGGCTTCCATATCGAGCCCGGCCAGAAGGTCGTGATGGTTGAGGATATCGTCACCACGGGCCTGTCGTCGCGCGAATGTATAGCAGCCATCAAGGCGGCCGGCGGCGATGTTGTGGCGGCGGCGTGCATCGTTGATCGCTCCGGCGGCAAGGTCGATGTCGGCGTGCCTTTGATCGCTCTGGCCTCGCTCGAAGTCCCGGCTTACCCTGCCGATAACCTGCCGCCCGAACTGGCCGCTATCCCGGTCGAAGACCCCGGTTCGCGCCGGCTGGCCAAGGCTTAGGGGCCATGCACGACCGTATCCGCTTAGGGCTCAATGTTGATCACGTCGCCACCGTGCGTAACGCCCGCGGCGGTCATGCGCCTGATCCGGTGCGTGCGGTGCAAATGGCGCTCAAGGCCGGCGTCGATGGCATCACGGCGCACCTGCGCGAAGATCGCCGCCATATCCTTGATAAGGACGTGTTCGCCATCAAAGAGGTATGCGACACCTTCGGCCGGCCGCTCAATTTCGAGATGGCGGTGACCGAGGAAATGGTGGCCATGGCGGTCGAGATGAAGCCGCACGCCGCCTGTCTGGTGCCGGAACGCCGCGAGGAACGCACCACCGAGGGCGGCCTTGATGTTGTCGGGCAACTGGAGGCGGTTGGCGCGGCGGTTGCAAAATTCAATGCTCTGGGTATTCGGTCGTCGCTTTTCATCGCCACCGATCCGGCGCAGGTGAGGGCGGCGGCCCTGGTCAAGGCGCCGGTGATCGAGTTCCACACCGGCGCGCTTTGCGATGCTTTCCGCGAACAGGAAGACGTCATTTTTAACAATGAACTGAACCGCTTACAGGCGGCGGTTCAACAGGCGCATGATCTCGGCATCGAGGTACACGCCGGCCACGGCATCGATTTCGACACGGTCGGTTTTATCGCCAGGATACCGCATATCCGCGAACTGAACATCGGGCACTTCCTGATCGGCGAGGCCATCTTTATCGGTCTCGAAGCTTCGCTGCACCGGATGCGAGACCTGATCGACGCCGCGCATAAAGGCGTGAAGGAATGATCGTTGGCATCGGTGTCGATCTGTGTGACGCCCGCCGCATCGAATCGTCGATGGAGCGCTTCACGGCGCGTTTTCTTGATCGCATCTATACCCCTGGCGAACAAAGCCACGCTCAGGCGGCGGCGCGTCCGGCCTTAAGTTTCGCCAAGCGCTTCGCCGCCAAGGAAGCGGTCGCCAAGGCGATGGGCACCGGCGTGCGCGGCTTTTTCTTCACCGATATCGAGGTCGTTTCCGGTCATCTTGGCAAACCGCACGTTATCCTGCACGGCGCGGCGGAGGAGGTGCTGCGCGGCCTGCTGCCGGAAGGCAAGACGGCGCATATCCATCTCTCCCTGAGCGACGAAGACCCTTACGCCACAGCCTATGCGGTTATCGAAGCGGTCTCTACGGAATAAAGCCTTGTGCTTGCCATAATCTGAGGTTAGGTGAATCCTGACATTACGGGAGCAGTCCCGCATTCTATCAGGGACTTTGGGGCCATCCTTATGACGAAACCGGAAAACGACAGCGCGAACGAGGCGATTGCCGCCGCGGCCAATACGGCTGCCAGAGTGGACGCGCATATCGAGGCTGAAGCCCACGCCGAACCTGAAGAGGTGGTTGATACGCGCAACGCCAAGCAGGTTGCTATCGACGAAGCCAAGGAAATTTTCAGCGTCGTCGGCGTTGCCCTGCTGCTGGTGCTGATCCTGCGCACCTTCCTGTTCCAGCCCTTCACCATCCCGTCGGCGTCGATGGAGCCCAATCTGTACGAAGGCGATTACATCATCGTCTCCAAGTGGGATTATGGCATTTCCAAGTATTCCTTCCCGATCACACTGCCATTTATCGAGGGCCGCATCATGAACCACGCGCCGACGCGTGGCGATGTGGTGGTCTTCAAGCTGCCGCGTGACAACAAGACCGACTATATCAAGCGCGTCATTGGCCTGCCGGGCGATACCGTACAGATGAGGCAGGACCAGCTTTATATCAACGGCAAGCCTGTGCCGGCCACCGATCTCGGTCCGGTCGAGGCCAAGGATTTCCCCGGCCGCTACGCCACCGCCTACAGCGAAGCCCTGCCGGATGGCCGCACCCACAAGATGCAGGACATGGTCAAGGATGGCCGCGCCGATGATACCGGTGAGTTCGTCGTGCCCGCCGGCAACTACTTCGTGATGGGCGACAACCGCGACAACTCGCTGGACAGCCGCTTCTCGCCGGAAGATCCTTATGAGCCCGGCGTCGGTTTCGTGCCGGAAGCCAATCTCGAAGGCCGCGCCGTGCTGGTCCTGATGTCGTGGAAAGAGGGCTCGTCGCTGTGGAAGCCCTGGACCTGGCTTAACTTCCACTGGAACCGCTTCTTCAAGCCTTTGCACTGATTAAGTGTAGCTGAAGCGCCGCATGGCTTACCTCGCATCAGCTCGGGCGGGCCGTCGCCCTTGCCAAACGCTAAAGCGTTTGGAGATTTCATAGGCTCAACAACCTTTTGCCTTTGGCAAAGGGTTGTTGTACATGCAAGCGATGAATGCCCGCGTGCCCCCTTCCAAAGAGACCAATCTGCGTCTGAAAGCCATCGACGTCCTGCAAAGCAATCTCGGCTACACCTTTCGTGACGCCGCCCTGCTCGAACTGGCGTTGACGCACGCTTCGGTCGCCGAAGGCGCGCGCAAGATGGCCGATAACGAACGCCTCGAATTTCTGGGTGATCGTGTGCTCGGCCTGATGATCGCCGAAGCCCTGATGGAAGCCCTGCCGGACGCCACCGAAGGCGAACTGTCGCGCCGCTTTCATACGCTCGTCAGCCGCGAAACCTGCGCCGATATCGCCCGCACGCTCGAACTGGGCGCCGCCATCCGTCTGGCCGCCGGCGAAACCAAGAGCGGCGGTCGCACCAACCCGACCATCCTCGGCGATGCCTGCGAAGCCCTGATGGCCGCCGTCTATATCGATGGCGGCTATGAGGCCGTGCTCAAAACCTTCAAACCCCTGTGGCTCAAGGCCCTGACCGAAAGCGGCAATGTTTCCCGCTCCAACCCCAAGTCCTTCCTGCAGGAATGGGCGGTCGCTCAGGGCATGGGCGCTCCTGTCTACAGCGTGGTCAGCCGCAAAGGGCCTGATCACGCCCCGGTCTTCACCATCGAGGTCCGAATCGACCACCTTCCCCCGCAATCGGCCACCGGCAAATCCCGTCAGGAGGCCGAAAAGGCCGCCGCGCTTGGCCTTATCGAACGAGAAAAACTCAATTGACCGAAATACCTCAAGCGACCCCGACTGAAAACACGACCTGCGGCTTCGTCGCCATTATTGGCGCGCCCAATGCCGGCAAGTCGACGCTCGTCAACCAACTGGTCGGCACCAAGGTGTCCATCGTGACCCAGAAGGTGCAGACGACGCGCTTCCCCGTGCGTGGGATCGCGCTGGTGGGGGATTGCCAGATGATTCTGGTCGATACACCGGGTATCTTCAAGCCGCGCCGCCGCCTCGATCGCGCCATGGTCAAGTCGGCCTGGAGCGGCGCCGAAGATTCCGACTGCATTGTGCTGCTGGTCGATGCCGCCGCGCAACTGGCGGTGAAGCACCCTAATGGCGATACCAAGGCGACCGGCGCGGATCACAAGGCGGTCGAAGACGTCGACATGATCATCAAGGGCCTGAAAGACAATGGCGCCAAGGCCATTCTGGCGCTCAACAAGATCGACCTGATGAAGAGCGAGAACCTGCTGGCCATCGCTGACGATCTCTACAAGGAAGGCGTCTTCGAGGACGTCCTAATGATCTCGGCCGAGAAGGGCCACGGCGTCAAGGACCTGCGCGCCCTGCTGGCGGCCAAGATGCCGGCGAGTCCCTGGCTCTATCCGGCCGATCAGGCCGCCGATGCGCCGGTGCGTATCCTCGCCGCCGAAATCACGCGCGAAAAGCTGTTCCTGCGCGTCCACGAAGAGCTGCCCTATGCTGCGGCGGTCGTCACCACCGATTTCACCGACAAGGCCGATGGTTCGGCGCGTATCGAACAGACCATCTTTGTCGAACGTGACAGCCAGCGTTCGATTGTGCTGGGCAAGAACGGTCAGACCCTGAAATGGATCGGCATGAAGTCGCGCGAGGAACTGGGCAAGCTGCTCGATCGCCAGGTCCACCTGTTCCTGCATGTCAAGGTCGAGGAACGCTGGAGCGAGGATCGTGCGCTCTATGCCCAGTTTGGTCTGGAATACGAATCCTGACGTCTTTGCGTCGGACAGAGTTGTAAGGTTTACCCGCAGATGACGCATGGAATTTGAAGACGAAGCCATTGTTCTTACGGCGCGGTCTCATGGCGAGACCGGTGCTATTGTCCATGTCCTGACCGAAAACCACGGCATCTATGCCGCACATGTCGCTGGCGGAGCGTCGCGCCGCATCAAGCCGCTGCTGCAGGCCGGATCGAGCGTCGCCTTCGCCTACCGTGCCCGCCACGCCGATCAGCTTGGCGCCGCCACGCTGGAAGCCTCCGGCACATCGCCCGATCTGCTCGATGAACCGCTGGGCCTGCTCGGTCTGCAATGCGCCTGCATCATGACGCAGAAGGTGCTGCCGGAGCGCGAAGCCCAAACCGGCGCCTATCACGCTCTTTCGGGCCTGATCACGCTCTTTGCCTTCGAGGATATCTGGCCGGCGGTCTATGTGCGCTATGAGGCTGGTCTGCTGGAATCTCTCGGCTATGGTCTCGACCTCAGTGCCTGCGCCGTCACGGGGGAGCATGACCAGCTTGTCTACGTCAGTCCGAAGTCGGGCAGGGCGGTCAGCCGCAAGGCCGGGGAGCCCTACAAGGACAAGCTGCTCGGCCTGCCGGGTTTCATGTTGTCGTCGCAAGGCGGGCTGGAGGTGGGCGATATTGCTCGCGGGCTGGCCTTGACCGGCTTCTTTCTGGAGCGCCACGTCTTCCATCCGCATAACCAGCCCTTGCCCGATATACGGATGCGGCTGAAAGAGTCTCTGATAAACAACGGCCTATAGCTCTCGGCGCCGACTCACATCAAAAACCGTTTGGTAACCGATATGTGTCATAACTCCGTTACATAGAGAGGTCGTGAATTTCATATGCTGCCCTACAGCGAACAGGAAGTGTTAGCCGCCAACGTCAATCCCTCCACGGGTTTGGCCACCGACTATCTGAATCTGTTCAATGAAGCGATCATGCTGTTCGAAATGGGCCTCGACATGCCGGACATGGCCGAGGAGCTGGCCGACTGGAAAAAACATAGCTACGTCGAACACTTCGAGAAATCGGGATTCGAAATGAAGGACATCGTCATATCGGCCTATCACCATGCGCCGGCTGAATTGCGCTGCGATTTTGACGATGTTTGCGAACGTGCGCTTTCGGTCTTCGATTCCTCGATTGATATTTTGATGAGCTCAAATCTCGAAGACGACGCGGCCCGCGTCGATCTGACCGAACGCCTGCGCGATATGAAGGCCCTGGTGATCGAGATGGATTCCCATATCCATGGCCGCGCCGACATGACCAAGAGCCTGCAAAGCGAAGTCGACGCCCTGTTCTAGCGGACTTCATCTTCAGCCCTTTTCACCTCCCTTAATTATAAAATAACGCGGTTGTGGCAAACATTGGCGTAACGGCGTTTTTATTGAGTTTTTGAGTAGCCATGCCCACCGCGACTTCCTTTTCGGATCATTCCATAGGCGCACAGCCAGAGACCATCGCTCGTATCGGTGAGGGGATGCTGGCGGCAGGCACCGCGCTGGCGCTTTTTACGCCCAGCGAAAACCTCTACTTCGCCACGCCCGGCTTCATAGAACTTTATGATATCCAGGAGGGACAGCAGAGCCTTGCCAGCATCCTGCGTCATTGCGCTGAAACCGGCATCGGTCCGGTTATTGAGGCGGACGAGATCGAAACCTGGCTGGCCAAGAATTGCGAAGAACTTCGCTACGGCACAAGCCTTCATTTTGAAGTGGCTATGCGTGATGGACGCTGGGTAATGGGGACGAAAACCCAGCTCAGTGATGGCTGGATTGTGCTGGTCATTACCGATTTCACCTCGGTCAAACGGCGGGAATTTCGTCTTGAAAGTGATCGTGACGCCGCGCTCATCGCTGCCGAAACCGATCACCTGACCGGTATTTATAATCGTGGCGCCACCATGTCGCGTTTCGGTCGTCTGGTCGAACGCGCCACAAAAACGGGCGAAGTGTTCAGCGCGGTCCTGATCGATCTCGACATGTTCAAGGCGATCAATGACCAGCACGGCCATGATGGCGGTGATCAGGTTCTGGTGCATTTCGCCGCCTGCGCGACGCAGGCCTTGCGCGAACGCGATATTCTCGGCCGAGTTGGCGGTGAGGAGTTCCTGATCATTATGCCAGGCGCCACGCGCGAACAGGCTCATACGGTCATAGAACGTCTTCAGGCGCATGTGCGCGACCAGCGCCTCGTCCTGGGTGGTGTGACCCTGCGCTATACCTTTTCCGCCGGCATCGCCGAATGGAAGCGGTCGAAAACGCTCGATGGTCTCTATCATGCGGCGGATCAGGCGCTCTATGCCGCCAAGCATGCCGGTCGCAACCAGGTGAAACTGGCCGGTTAGGCACAGGCTTGATCGGCGGGGGGACTTGTCTAAACCCCTTGTCCGTCCTAGGTTGCGACTATGAGTGACCTAGTGATTCCTGACGACGCCGGCGGGCGTATCCTTGACGAGCCGATGGGCGACGCCCTGTCGAAGCGCTACCTGGCCTATGCCCTGTCCACCATTATGCACCGGGCACTGCCCGATGTGCGCGATGGCATGAAACCTGTCCACCGTCGCATCATGTACGCCATGAGCACCATGCGCCTGTCGCCGGAAGCGGCGGCGCGCAAATGCGCCAAGGTGGTCGGCGAGGTCATGGGTAACTTCCACCCCCACGGCGACGCGTCGATCTATGATGCCTTGGTGCGTCTGGCGCAGGATTTCGCCCAGCGCTACCAACTGGTCGATGGCCAGGGCAATTTCGGCAATATCGACGGCGATAACGCCGCCGCCATGCGTTACACCGAATGCCGGCTGACCGCGGCCGCCATGCTTCTGATCGAAGGCATCAACGAAGACGCCGTCGATTTCCGCGCGACCTATGACGATCAGGACGAAGAGCCGGTCGTGCTGCCGGCGGGCTTCCCCAACCTGCTTGCCAACGGCGCGACCGGCATCGCCGTCGGCATGGCCACTTCGATCCCGCCGCACAATGTCGGCGAACTGATCGATGCCTGCCGCAAGCTGCTGACCAAGCCCGACACCACCACCGATGAGCTGGTGGAGTTTATCCCCGGTCCGGATTTCCCGACCGGCGGCATCTGCGTCGAATCCAAGGCGTCGATCCTCGAATCCTACAAGACGGGTCGTGGCTCCATCCGTACCCGCGCGCGCTACGAGATCGAGGATCTTGGCCGCGGCGGCTGGCGCATCATCGTGCGCGAAATCCCTTACTATGTGCAGAAATCGCGCCTGATCGAACAACTGGCCGACCTGATCGAAAACAAGAAAGCGCCGCTGCTCGGCGATGTGCGCGATGAGTTGGACGAAGAAATCCGCCTGATCCTTGAGCCCAAGTCGCGCAATATCGAACCCGAAGTGCTGATGGAGAGCCTGTTCAAGATCTCCGATCTTGAAACGCGCTTCAGCGTCAACATGAACGTGCTCGACGCCACCGGCACACCGCGCGTCATGGGGCTCAAAGACTGCCTGACTGCCTTCCTCGACCACCGCCGCGTCGTTCTGGTGCGCATGTCGAACTGGCGTCTCGATCGTATCGAAAAGCGCCTCCATCTGCTCGATGGTTTGATGATCGCTTTCCTCAATCTCGATGAGGTGATCCGCATTATCCGCGAGGAAGAGAAGCCGCGCGATGTCCTGATGGCGCGTTTCAACCTGACGGAACTGCAGGCCGATTACATCCTCGATACCCGCCTGCGTCAGTTGGCGCGGCTCGAAGAAATGACCATCAGCGACGAGCACAAGAAGCTCTCGGAAGAACGCGATGGCATTCGCACCCTGCTGGGGTCGGAAAAGCTGCAATGGAAGCGCATCGACCAGCAACTGGCCGAGGTGCGCAAGAAAATGCCGTCGCCGCGCCGCACCACCTTTATGGATGCGCCGGTTGGGATCGAGATATCCGCCATCGAATCCTATCTGCCGAAGGAGCCGATCACGGTCATCCTGTCGCAGCGCGGCTGGATCAGGGCTACCAAGGGCAAGGTCGAGGATCCGTCCGAGCTGAAGTTCAAGGAAGGCGATGACCTGGCCTATCTGGTGCCGGGCTTCACCACCGACAAGCTGCTGATCCTGACCTCCGACGGCCGTTTCCTGGCGCTCGGCTGCGACAAGCTGCCGTCGGGCCGTGGCAATGGCGAACCGCTGCGCCTGATGCTCGATATCGAGGAAACGGCAAAAATCGTCACCCTGTTCATGATGAAGACCGGCCAGAAGCGCCTGATGGTATCGAAGAACGGCTACGGCTTCGTGATGAACGAGGAAGACGCTTTCGCCAACAAGCGCGCCGGCAAGCAGGTGCTTAACGCCGATGGCACCGAGGCCTTCGCGGCCCTGGCGGTTACCGGTGATCACGTTATGGTGCTGGGCGAGAACAACAAGCTGCTGGTCTATCCGGTCAGCGAACTGCCGGAAATGGCGCGCGGCAAGGGCGTCAAGCTGCAGGGCTACAAGGATGGCGGCGTCAAGGATATCGCCGTGTTCGACATGGCGTCAGGCGCTCAGTGGTATGACGGTTCTGGCAAGGCGCGCGACTTCAAGGACGTGAAGGACTATATCGGCAAGCGCGCCAGCGTGGGCCGTATCGCCCCGCGTGGTCTGAGAAAGCTGCGTCTCTAACCTTATACCTCCCCGCTTGCCGGGGAGGGGGACCGCGCCCGCAGGGCGTGGTGGTGGGGTTTCTACTTCACATCCGGGAAGATCGGTTGCCAGCCCTGATCGGTCAGGCCTTCCAGCGGCTGATAGCGCGCCTTGTAGTCCATCTTGGGGGAATCCTTTACCCAGTAGCCGAGATAGACATAATCATAACCGGCGCGGTTGGACTGATCGATATGATCGAGGATTATGTAGCGGCCTAAGCTACGCGCCATCATATCCGTATCGTAGAAGCTGTAGACCAGAGACAGGCCGTCATTGAGCGCATCGACCAGCACGCAGGCGACAAGCTGTTCGCCCAGCCGGTATTCGATCATGTGGGTACGGACCAGGGTATCCTCGACCATGGCGACCAGATCGGGCCAGCTCATATCCATCATGCCGCCATCGGGATGGCGTGCCTTCAGATAGCGTTGCAGCAGGTCGAACTGTTCGCGGCTGGCCTCGGCCTCCACGAAGGCCTTGCTGAGATCGGCATTGGCCTTGATCACGCGCTTGTCGGACTTCGACATCTCGTAACGTTTGACCGGGATGCGCACGCTCTGACAGGCGCGGCAGTTCTGGCAGGCGGGGCGATAGGCGATATTCTGTGAGCGCCGGAAACCGATGGCGGAAAGCTGGTCGTTGACGCTGATGGCCTCTAACGGCGGCAGGTGCACGAACACCTTGCGCTCTTCCTGACCCGCCAGATAGGGGCAGGGGCCGGGAATGGTCAGATAATATCTGAGCTTTCTTCCTGGAAAGTGTTCGCTCATCTGGGCTCACTTAATCTCACGACATAGCCGCTCTGGGCCGCTTCGGAATATACCGTCAGTATCAGTTGACCCTAATTGGCAGGGGTAATCAAGGCAAAAGACGAAAGCCTTAGTTCTGCGGGAGTACCGGCGCCTCGCGCACCAGCACGATGGCGATGCGGCGATTACCGGCCAGCGACGGATCGTCAGGATAGAGCGGCTCCTTGGCGGCCTTGCCGGAGACCTGCGCGATGCGGTCCTGATCGACGCCTGCGCCTTGCAGGATGGCGCGCGAAGCATCGGCGCGGCCGCTGGACAGCGACCAGTCACGCGGATTTTGCCCGGACTGCCCGACCGAGCCGCTGGTATGCCCGGTGATCGAGACGCGGTTGGGAAGCTGGTTGATGACCTTGGCGACGGCGCGCAGCAACAGCTTGGCGCGGTCATTGGGCTGGATCGAGTTCTCGTTGAACATAGAGCGGCCTTCCTGATCGATCAACTGGATGCGCAAGCCCTCCGGCGTCTGGTCGACAAGGATATTCTTTGATAGCTCCGCCAGTTCCGGCATGTCCTGCAAGGCTTGTCGCAGGCTTTCCGCCGCGCTCTGGAAGGCCATCTGCTCGCGCTTTTGCGAATCGGTTTCCTGATCGGTGTCAGCCGTCGTGCCGGCGGCACCCTTACCGGTGTTTTCGGCCGCCTGGCCATCGCTGTCCTGGGTTTCCGGCGGCTTGGGCGCCATCTGCTCGATGAAGGACATGGTGCCCTCGTTCTTGTCGCCATCCTTGCCGAGCGCCTGCCCGCCGAGGATACCACCGGAACCCGAGGTCGATTGTGACACGTTGGCCGGGGCGAAATAATCGGCCACGCCACGCTTTTGTTCGGGGCTGGTCGTGTTGATCAGCCACATCAGAAGGAAGAAGGCCATCATCGCGGTCACGAAGTCGGCATAGGCCACCTTCCAGGCGCCGCCGTGGTGTCCGCCGCCGACGACCTTCTTGACTTTCTTGATGACGACGGGGGCGTCGCTTCTGGCCATGATGCTGCTCTCTTTTGAATTGTCTTTACTGTAGGTTCATTAACGTTAATAGCATGTTGAGGATTGGCGACAGGCGGCGAATTTCCGGACAAAAATGTGATCCGTCATTGCTTTGCCGGGCGGGCTCCTTTAGGCCATGAGGAAAGCCAACTCACAGTCGGAACCAGTTATGGATACCAAGGCCCTGCGGCAAGCCATGGGCGGATTCGCCACCGGCGTCTGCGTCATCACCGTGGCCGACCCAGATCATGAGGCGGGTCATGTCGTCGGCATGACGGCCAATTCGTTCAGTTCGGTGTCGCTCGATCCGCCGCTGGTGCAATGGTGCCTGGATCTCAAGGCCCATCGCTATGCGCTCTATTCCGCGGCGCAGGCCTTCGGCATCAATATCCTGAATGCCGAACACGAGGCCCTTTCGCGCCGGTTTGCCCGTGAAAATGCCCATATCTTACCGGAAGAGGGGCTGACCGACGCCGCCGATCCGCTGAAGCTCAACGGTGCTCTGGGCTTTTTCTCATGCGAACTCTACGAGGCGCGCCTGGTGGGCGATCACCTCGTGATCGTCGGTGAGGTCAAGCGTTTTGAAAGTGATCCATCACAGGCCGGGCTTACCTTTTTCCGCGGCACGTATGGACAGATTGGAGTTGCATCATGAAGCTGTGTTTTGCCGGTCTGGGCATTATGGGCGGGCCAATGGCGGGCCATCTGGTCAAGGCGGGTCACAAGGTCACAGGCTTTAACCGCACCCACCAGAAGGCGCTCGACTGGGCCAAAGCCTACGGTATGCACGCCGAGGCGGCGCTGGGCTCAGCCCTGATCGGCGCGGAGGCCCTGATCCTGTGCGTCGGCCGCGATGAAGACGTGCGGGATACCGTCCTCACTGCCTTGCCGAACATGAAGGCCGGTTCGCTGATCATCGATCACACCACCACTTCGGCTAAGGTGGCGCGTGAGATGGCGGCTATATGTGCCGAAAAAGGCATAAGTTTTTATGATGCGCCGGTTTCGGGCGGGCAGGCGGGTGCGGTCAATGGCCAGTTATCGATTATGGTCGGCGGCGACGAGTTGCGCTTCGCCGAAGTGGTCGAACTGACGAAGCCCTACACCAAGTCGATCACGCGTCTGGGCGAAGCTGGCGCCGGCCAGATGGCCAAGATGGCCAACCAGATCGCCATTGCCGGTGCGGTTCAGGGCGTGGCCGAGGCGCTGCATTTCACCAAATCTGCCGGTCTCGATCCGGACCTGGTGTTCAACGCCATTTCGGCTGGGGCTGCCGGTTCGTGGCAGATGTCGAACCGCTGGGCCACCATGGCGAAGGACGAATACGACTTCGGCTTCGCGGTTGACTGGATGCGCAAGGATTTAGGCATCGCGCTTGATGAAGCGCGGGCCAATGGCGCGCACCTGGCCGTGGCGGCGCTGGTCGATCAGTTCTATTCGGAAGTGCAGGCCATGGGCGGCGCGCGCTGGGATACGTCCTCGCTGCACGCCCGCCTTGAGGCGCGCCGCAAGCCCTGATCGCGCGGCTATAATCCCAGAGCGTCCATACGGGCGGTCTCGTAAATCGAGTCTTCTCCAGGATATCTCAGTTCGCTCTCAAAGCGGCCGCTTGCCTTTGCGGCGGCCCACAGCAAGCTTTGTCCGGCTGGCAAGGTATCGTACTCGATCTGCAAGTCGGCGCGTGCCAAGGCCGTGGAGGCGTCAACGAGCCGCCATCCTTTTTCGCGGAACATCCTGAGACCGTCGTCCAGAAACAGAGCGGTTGTCAGCCGATGATGGAGAAGAAGGGTGTGGTCGATCGACCTGCCGAGCATCTTCTGCGCCAGCCCGTCATAATAGGTCGCCCGTTCCCAGATATGATCGAGCCAGTAAGCCCGATACGGCGCTATGTCGCTATCTGGCGCCAGTTTCAACCGCCCCGCCATACGCTGGTCAATATACCAGTCGGACGTATCGATGGTGACCGGCGCGTTCTGATAGCCATGTGCACGCAACAGGACGCGCATCCTGTCCCGTCCCTCGGCTGTCTTGCCTTCGGCGAGAAAGGGAAAACGGAAAAGCTTTTGAAAGCCCGCATAAGGTGCAAGCAGAGATTCGCATTTCAGGATATCGGCCATTTCGCCATCCGGATCGCTGCCGCTGAAATAGCTGTGCGAAAAACTGTGATTGCCAAGGCAGTGGCCTTCCGCCGACCAGGCGGAGAGCACCTGGGGGCTCTTATCGGCATCTATGTATTTGCCGGCCACAAAGCCGGCGGCCTTGAGTTTCTGCCGTCGCAGGGCCTGCCGGATGGCTTCATCCCTTTGCAGACCACTCAATCGCGCTGTGTCTGCGAGATTGAAGTCGTCAATGGTGATCGCGATGCCTGGGGCTTTTGCCTTGGCGTTTGTCGGCGAACTGGCCATGGCAAGACCGCCGCCCAGAGCGCCAAGAACGGTCCGTCTGTTAACATAAGGCAGCATCACCGGTTCCTCTGGGATCAAAAGGCTAGTGTTGCGGAATCAACGGATGGATTCCCTTGATCTTGCAAATATGCGAGTTTGTGTCGATGGACATGGACAAAAGGCTGTTGCTGTCGCCTGAGGCTCGGGTGCGGTTGGAAGGTTGGGTGGCGGACCGGAACACGCCGCAGAAGCTTGTTTGGCGTGCGCGGATCGTGCTGATGTGGGCGGACGCGGCGAGTTTGGCGTCGATTGTGCGGACGCTGGGCAAGACCAAGAAGACGGCCTACCGCTGGCGCGATCGTTATCTTGAGCAGGGTGTCGATGGGCTTGGGCGCGACGCGACCCGGCCTGGCCGTAAGACGCCGTTGAGCGCCGAAGTCATTGCGCGTGTGGTCGAGATGACGCTGCGACAGAAGCCACCGGCTGCCACGCAATGGAGCGCGCGCACGCTTGCCAAGGCGGTGGGTCTGAGCCACACCAGCGTACAGCGCATTTGGAGCGCGCATGGGCTCAAGCCCCATTTGACCAAGACGTTCAAACTGTCGAACGACAAGCAGTTCGTCGAGAAGGTGACGGACGTCGTCGGTCTCTATCTTGATCCGCCGGACCGGGCACTGGTGTTCTCGGTCGATGAGAAGTCACAGATCCAGGCGCTGGACCGCACCCAACCGGGCCTGCCAATGAAGAAGGGGCGGGCGGGAACGATGACCCACGACTATAAGCGGCATGGCACGACGACACTGTTCGCCGCCCTCGATGTCGCCACCGGCAGGGTGATCGGCGAATGCATGAAACGTCATCGGCACCAGGAATGGCTCAAATTCCTTCGAACTCATCGACCGCAGCACGCCCAAGGGCTTCGACCTGCACCTGATCGCCGACAACTATGCCACCCATAAGCATCCGGCGGTCAAAGCATGGCTGGCCAAACATCCTCGCTTCCACATGCATTTCACCCCCACTTCGGCGTCCTGGCTCAATCAGGTCGAACGCTTTTTCGGCTTGATAACAGGCGATCGCATCCGCTGCGGCGTGTTCAAGAGTGTCGCCGAACTCGAAGGCGCAATTCAAGACTATCTCGATCATCACAACGCCGATCCAAAGCCCTTCGTTTGGACCAAATCCGCTACAGACATTCTTGAAAAGGTCGCCAGGGGGCGACAGGCGTTAAAGTCACAACACTAGCACTACTTTGGCATATTATTCTTGGCGGGCTCGGCGAGGCGTTTGTCACAGTGGGGACAGCGCCTTGGTGGCGGTCGCATGAAGAGGTCGAGAATGGCCTGGCGGATGGCGGGCATTGTCGGCTGAGGCGGTGGCCCCCCAACTTTTTTTTTCGTCCCGCTGCTTTGAGGCGGCGGGATTGGAGAAATGCAAAAGCGATCATCGCCATTAGACAATGTCGGTGCAAACCGGTCCATGACCTGCCTTCGAAGTGATCAAGCCCAAGCTCTTCCTTGAGTTGCTGATGTGCCTGTTCGCAGATCCACCTTGCCTTGATAGCCGCGGCTAGCATCTTGAGGGGGGCGTCGGCAGGCAGGTTTGACAGGTAGTATTTCTGTTCTCCGGTTGAACGCCTTTCCCCGACCAGCCAGACCTCCTCCTCGCCAGGCATGGCTTGGACACGACCGTCGCTCATACGATGCCTGTGGCCATCTGCGACCCGAACGCGGCAAGCGGCAAACTGGCAGTTCAGCTTGCCTTTGGTTCCGCGCCGCCAACTTACTTTCTTCCATTTCCCATCAGCCAACATCTTTTCGGCAGAGACAGCAACATCGTCAGGGACATGGTATTTGCGCCGCCTTCCGGTTGCCGCTTCCGGGAAGATTAGGCCGACGTCTGCCTGATACACATTCTGACGCCGTGATATGCCGACGGCCCACAACAGGTCGCGCTTGCTCAGGGCCTCGCGGAACGGCCCGCTTGACCCATAGCCAGCATCGGCCAGCACGCACCCGAACCGGGCCCCAGAGGCTATAACACGATCAATTTCCTCAATGGCGATCTCCGGCTTTGTCAGGGCAACCTGGCATTCTTGCGGGACCCGAGCCCGGTTCATCCGCGCGACATCATTCGTCCAACTCTCGGGCAAGAACAGGCGCAGGCCCACCATCACAGGCACTTCGCGCGATGCCAGCGTCACCGAAACAAGCGACTGGCAGTTGGACGTCTTGCCAAGCGAGGAAGCATATTGCGCCGCCACGCCAACCGAATGGCTGCCCTTTTTCGGCAGCGCCGTGTCATCGATGACAAGATAACCGGCATCATCCCCCACCAGACGGTCGGCCTCCTTCAGGAGAACGGCTTCAAGCGGTCCACTTTCCCAAACGCCGTCAGAGACAAAATGATGGAGTTGGTCATAGCCAAACTCGCCATCGCGGGCGGCCATCGGCTGGACACTCTTGCGGTCACCCGGGCCAATCAGGCCTGCAATATAGGCAGGGCACAGCCGCATCCGGGTCTTATGCCGCAAGGCCACCAGGAAGGGCGTCAACCAATCTTCCAAATCTACGCGCCAATGTTCCGACATCGCCAGTCTCCTTAAAGCTGGCTCTCTATGAATCACGCAATGTCAGCCGGGGGAATCCTCAAAATTCATTTTCTGCCAAAGTAGTGCTAGTTCAGCGTTGCCGAGGTGCGTTCGACATAACGTTGCAGGGTGCGGCTATAGCTGTCATCGAACTGGACCAGCGTAATTTCCTCATAGGGACAATCGAGCGCTTCCTCGATCCAGTTGCCGCCGGGATCGACCGCCTTGAGATCGACGCTGTCCTTTTCGATCGAATCGATTTGACCGACATCGGCGTCGTCTTCCAGCGACACGACCACGAACTTGTTCTTGAATTTCAGCGACTTGAACAACTCTTCGTAACTGCCTAGCTTGACCCAGCTATAGCGCTTGGTGCGCTTGACGCTGTTGAAGTCGAGAATTCGGATCTGGGCGTCGTGAAATTCCGACACCTCGCAAGCCTCGATGCTCTCCACCGGCGCGATCAGGGCGCCGACGTCCTGCCACTCGTGGATGGCCTGCAGCAGTACCAGTTGCTTGCTCAAGCCGACGATAAAGCCCTCATGTTCGCCTTCCGGCAGCGACAGGCGCACATAGGTGTTCGCCGTCATGGCTTCATACAGTTCGGTGCGGATGTCTGAAGGTAGGGTCATGGTCATGCTTTCAGAAGTTCGGCCACATGCTTGGCGAAATAGGTGAGGATGCCGGACGCGCCGGCGCGTTTGAAGGCCAGCAGGGTTTCCATGACGCCGCGGTCGTGGTCCATATAGCCTTTTTCGACCGCCGCTTTGATCATCGCGTATTCGCCGCTGACTTGATAGACGAAGGTCGGCACCCTGAAGGTGTGTGAGACCCGCTGGACGATATCGAGATAGGGCAGACCGGGCTTGACCATCACCATGTCGGCGCCCTCGGAAATATCGATGGCGACCTCGCGCAGGGCTTCCTCGGTATTGGCCGAATCCATCTGGTAGGTCTTCTTGTCGCCTTTCAGGGCTTTCACGCCGATCGCGTCACGGTAGGGGCCGTAGAAGGCCGAGGCGTACTTGGCGGCGTAGGACATGATCATCGTGTCCTGATGGCCGGCGGCTTCCAGCGCGGTGCGGATGGCGCCGATGCGGCCGTCCATCATATCGGATGGCGCCAGGATATCGGCGCCGCCGGCAGTGAGCGCCAGCGATTGCTGCACCAGCATGTCGATGGTGGCGTCGTTGTGAATCCGCCCGTCGATCAAGAGGCCGTCATGGCCGTGATCGGTATAGGGATCGAGCGCAATATCGACCAGCAGACCGATATCCGGCACGGCGGCCTTGATGGCGCGGCAGGCCTGCACGATCAGGCCTTCGGGGTCGATGGCGGCCTTGGCGTCCGCGCTGCGGATCTTCGCATTGAGGTGAGGAAACAGCGCTATGACATTGATTCCCAAGGCTCTTGCTTCGCGCAATTCCTTCACCGCTTCAGCGATGCTCAGGCGGTCGACGCCCTGTAAGGAACCGATGGCGTCGCGCGCCTTGTCCTGATCGTGGACAAAGATCGGCCAGATCAGATCGGAGACGTGCAGGCGGTTTTCCGCCACCAGATCGCGTATCCATGGCGCCTGGCGCAAACGCCGTGGGCGACCGGCAGGATAGGGGGCAAGGATCGGATTGAAGGTCATATGGCGTACTCTCAAATGATTGCCGACCTTTAGGCCGTTTGTAGTGCGGCTTCAAGCTTGGGAACAGAAATCTCCTCCCCATCGTGATGGGGAAGTGGCGCATAGCGCTGGAGGGGCGCCCCTCCGTCATTTGCTGCGCAAATGCCACCTCCCCACTGCGTAGGGAGGAGAGTGGACCAGCGCTCAAGATCGACAAATTGCGCGCCAATCTATAAAAGAATGGCATCTTGACGACGTCCGTGGGGGGGGGAACCGTGAAAAAGCGTCCAATATTCCTGTTGATGATATCCGTGCTCATCGGATTTACAGTGCTGTTCACATTAAATGCGCAGTTCAGGCAGTCGACAATCCTATTGGGTTTGATCGTTTATTCTGAAGTAACCAAACCGAATGATGCTATCACGCGGACGATCCGGAACGGTAGTCATGAATGGGGAAAGGCGATTGCACTGACACCTAAACCCTTCAAGATCGGCGATCCTGAAAGCGACGTTCTTCGTCACTTATCGAAGGCAAAATACACGACTGACACGGATAAAGCCTTTTCGTGGAGTAAGCCCAAATCATTTCCGGCTGATAGCCAATTTTATGAGAAGTCCGTAGGAGGGCTGCCCTGTTCCCTACATTTTGAAGTTGTGGTGAGATTTGACGATCAGCACCGCTTGCTCGAAGCCTGGGGAACTGAAGACGAGGCCGGGTGCCTGTAATCAGGAAAGCTCCATCGCCATATCCTGTAAAGTCTCGACCGTGTTGAGATTGCGGGCGGTCATATCGGCCTTGATGGCGCGACCGATCTTCTCGGCCATCTTAGAGCGGCCGATGCCTTCCGGCGCATAGAGATACATCAGCTCATCGCTAATCTCATAGGCTTCGCTGTCGTCTTTCAGGCTGTCGAGCAGGTCACGATCAATCTTCGACGGCGGCGCTTTGAAGAAGAAGACGTGCTGCGCCTTGCCCTTGTGCGCATGGTCGCGGAAAGGATTTTCCGCCAGCACCTTTTCCAGATGCGACAAGGTGATCAGGAAAACCGACGGTCGAAAGCCGAAGTTGGTTTCGACCAGATCGCCGATCAGGGCTTCCAGCGCCGCGTCATCTAAGTCAGAGCGAAACAGCACATTGCCGCTGGCGATATAGGTCTTCACATCGCTTAAGCCCGCCGCCAGCATCAACCGCGTCAGGTCCTTCATCGGCAGCTTATTGTTGCCGCCGACATTGATGCCGCGAAACAGGCCAATCCACACTTTCGACATCGGTCACCTTACATGCGACAATCTGCGCAAACCTGTCATAGCAAAAACTCTGGAAATTTGAACGAATATGTCACAAGGTGAGTATCAATGCTGTCGTCAGGGTTATTTTAATCCCTGTGGACTTGAATGGGGGCTGGCAAAGCGCTATTTCGCCGGTCAGATTTGCGGTTCCGAGTGAGGCCGCCGGAGTGTGATATGGATTACAATGCCGCTTTCGAGGCCGCCGTCAACGCCGTTCGCGCCGAAGGGCGCTATCGCGTGTTTGCCAATCTGAAGCGTCATGCCGGTCAGTTTCCGCGCGCCACCTGGATCCGCGAAGACGGCAAGGAGCGGGACGTCACGGTCTGGTGCTCGAACGATTATCTCGGACAGGGGCAAAATCCGGTCGTGATGCAGGCCATGCACGAGGCCATTGACGCGGTCGGTTCCGGTTCGGGCGGCACGCGCAATATTTCCGGCACCACCTTCTATCACAACCAGCTCGAAGCCGAACTGGCCGACCTGCACCACAAGCAGGCCGCACTCGTTTTCACCTCCGGCTATGTCGCCAACGAAGCGACCCTGACCACGCTCTACAAGATCCTGCCGGGCCTGATCATCTTCTCCGATGAACTGAACCACGCCTCGATGATCCAGGGCATACGCAATGGCCGCGGCGAGCGCCACGTCTTCCGTCACAACGACCTCGACCATCTTGAAGAACTTTTGAAGGCTGCGCCGGCTGACGCCCCGAAGCTGATCGCGTTTGAGTCGGTCTATTCGATGGATGGCGATATCTCGAACGTGCGCGGCACCGTGGCCCTGGCCAAACAGTATGGTGCGCTGACCTATATCGACGAAGTGCATGCGGTCGGCCTTTATGGCGAACGCGGCGCCGGTGTCGCCGAGCGTGACGGCATCATGGGCGAGATCGACATCATCGAAGGCACGCTTGGCAAGGCGTTCGGCATGATGGGCGGCTATATCGCCGGCACCTCGGCCATGGTCGATGCCATCCGCCTGTGGGCATCGGGCTTTATCTTCACCACCTCTTTGCCGCCCGCCGTGATGGCCGGCGCCGCTGCTTCGGTGAAGTATCTGAAAGAGCACAATGAAAAGCGCATTGCCCATCAGGAGCGCGCACAAAGCCTGCTGAAAAAGCTGCGCGCTGTCGGCATCGCTACCTTCCCGACGGAATCACACATCGTGCCGGTGCTGGTCGGTAACGCCAAGCACTGCAAGATGGTGTCGGATATGCTGCTCAACGACTTCGGCATCTATGTCCAGCCGATCAACTACCCGACCGTGCCCAAGGGCACCGAGCGCCTGCGCTTCACGCCATCACCGGACCACACCGACGAGATGATCGATCATCTGGTGGCCTCGATGGATAAGCTCTGGACGATGTGCAACGTCGCGCGCCTGCCGGCGGTGGCCTGACGTTCTTACACCTACCCACGTGTTGGGGAGGGGGCGCACAAACCGCGCAGTGGTTAGATGTGGGGTGGGTTTCTTGCATTCTTATAGCGCTTGAGACACAATCCGCGTCATGTCCGAAGTCTTCATCGAAATGCAGCGCAATGGCGCCTATCTGAAGGTCACCGCCATTGACCCGCAGACCGGCACAGAAGCCTCCGCCATGGGGCCGGCCAATGATCCGGGCAGCGTCAAGCGCCTGGCCATCCTCAAGCTGCAGAACAAACTCAAAGGCAATACGCCTGCGCCTGACGGGCGTGGCAAGCTGGTGTGACCGTGTCTGATGAGGGGCTTTTGGCGGGCGAAAAGCTTAAAAACCTTGCCTCACCCTGTCGATAAGCGTAAACGCTCCCCATATTCCCTCCATCCCTTTCTCCAGCACAGGAATCGCTCCCTTGAACGCACCCGCGAACCCCGGCTCCTTCATCCCGCAAGGCTATTTCCACGACAATCTGGCGACCGCCAATTCCGAAGTCATGGCCGCCATCACCGGCGAACTGCATCGCCAGCAGGACCAGATCGAACTGATCGCCTCGGAAAACATCGTCTCCAAGGCCGTTCTGGAAGCGCAAGGGTCGGTGCTCACCAACAAGTACGCCGAGGGCTATCCAGGCCGTCGCTACTACGGTGGCTGCGAATACGCCGATGACGTCGAGCGTCTCGCCATCGAACGCGCCAAGAAGCTGTTCAACTGTGCCTTCGCCAACGTCCAGCCGCACTCCGGCGCCCAGGCCAATCAGGCCGTCTTCTTCTCGCTGCTCCAGCCGGGCGACACCTATATGGGCATGGATCTGGCCTGCGGCGGTCACCTGACGCACGGTTCGCCCGCCAATCAGTCGGGCAAGTGGTTCAACGTTGTGCCTTACGGCGTGACGCGCGACACCAACCTGATCGACATGGATCAGGTCAATGACCTGGCCCAGCAGCACAAGCCGAAGCTGATCATCGCCGGCGCCTCCAACTATCCGCGCCACATCGATTTCAAGCGCTTCCGTGAAATCGCCGATTCGGTCGGCGCCTATCTGTTCGTCGACATGGCCCACTATGCCGGTCTGGTTGCTGGCGGCATGTATCCCGATCCGCTGCCGCACGCCCACGTCGTCACCACCACCACGCACAAGACCCTGCGCGGCCCGCGCGGCGGCCTGATCCTGTCGAACGACGAAGCGCTCGGCAAGAAGATTAACTCGTCGGTCTTCCCCGGCCTGCAAGGCGGCCCCCTGATGCACGTCATCGCCGGCAAGGCCGTGGCCTTCGGTGAAGCCCTGCAGCCTGAGTTCAAGCTCTACGCCCAGCAGGTCGTCGCCAATGCGCGCGCCCTGGCCGCCACGCTCGTTGAGCGCGGTCTGGCCATCGTCACCGGCGGCACCGACAGCCACGTCATGTCGGTCGATCTGCGCCCCAAGGGCCAGAACGGCAAGGACACCGAGGCCGCCCTCGAAGCCGCCTTCATCACCTGCAACAAGAACGGCATCCCGTTCGACGACAAGCCCTTCACCATCACCTCGGGCGTTCGTCTCGGCACCCCCGCCGGCACCACCCGCGGCTTCAAGGAAGCGGAATTCATCATCATCGGCAACCTGATCGCCGATGTGGTGGACGGCATGGCCGCCAATGAGGGCAAGCCCGATCTCGCTGTTCAGGAAAAGGTGCGCGCTTCGGTTAAGGCTCTCACGCAACAGTTCCCGATATATAGCTGATCGGTAACACATAATGCGCTGTCCCTTTTGCGGAAACCTTGAGACCCAGGTGAAGGATTCCCGTCCTTCCGAAGACGGCGCGGCCATCCGCCGCCGCCGGTCCTGTTCGGAATGCGGCGGGCGCTTCACCACCTTTGAGCGCGTGCAACTGCGCGATCTGATGGTGGTCAAACGCTCGGGACGGCGCACGCCCTTCGATCGCACCAAGCTGGAGCGTTCGGTCGCCATCGCCATGCGCAAGCGGCCGGTCGATCAGGAACGCACCGACCGCATGGTGTCGGGCATCGTCCGTCAGCTTGAGAGCATGGGTGAGACCGACATCACCTCTGATACGGTCGGAGGCCTGGTCATGGAAGCGCTGAAATCGCTCGATGTCGTGGCCTATGTCCGTTACGCCTCGGTCTATCGTGACTTCCGCGAGACCTCCGATTTCGCCAAGTTCCTCGGCGACGAAGGCCTGAGCAATGAGGTGATCGACGATCCGCGCGACATCAAGCAAGGGCTGGGCGAGCAGGATATTTCGCCGTCTGATGATGCTTGATCGCTATGGCAAACCATAGACAATCAAGCTTTTCTTTTGCGTTCAAGCGCCACGCGGGCTTACGCGTAAAAGTACGCGGCGGCCAGTCGGCCTTGCCGAATTTCCATATCGAAATTCGGAGTGATCGTTGATGCGCCCGCAAATCACCCTCAAGCTGGCCACCACGCTCGACGGACGCATTGCTACGGCGAACGGTCAAAGCAAGTGGATCACGGGTGAGGAGGCGCGCCGCGTCGTCCATGAACTGCGCGCCGGCCATGATGGTGTGCTGGTGGGCATCGAAACCGCGCTGAAGGACGATCCCGAACTGACGGTGCGGCTGGCGGGCTACGAAGGCTATCAGCCGGCGCGCATCATCCTCGATTCGCGTTCGCGGCTGCCTATGACGTCGAAACTGGTCCAGACTGCGCGCGTCATCCCCACCTATGTCGTGACGACGCAGGCTATCAGCGGCGAGATGCAGTCGCTCGGTGTGCGCGCCATCAAGGTGCCGTCCAAACATCAGCGCGTCGATCTGGAACTGGCGCTGGAAGCGATCGCTGCGGCCGGTATCGAGCGCCTGTTCGTCGAAGGCGGTGGCGTGGTGGCGACGGCTTTTCTGCGCGCGGGTTTCGTGGATCGCCTTGAATGGTTCCGTTCGGCCACCATCTTGGGCGGAGACGCCCGTCCCGTGATTGGTCACCTCAATATTGATGATCTGAACCAGATGGTGCGTTTCACGCGTTTAGGCGTTCAATCGGTCGGTGACGATCTGTGGGAAACCTATGAGTTAAGTTAAGAGAAGGGGTGTCTGTGGATAAGCCTTCTTAAGAAATATCAGCCTGAAACGGCGGTAAGGGATATAAAACAAGTGTTTACGGGCATTATTTCAAGCATGGGCACAGTCAGCGCTCTGATTAAATCGGACGCCGGCGTGCGCCTGACCATGGCGGTCGATTTCGATCTCGATGACGTCGATATCGGCGCCTCGATCAGCCATGCCGGCTGCTGCCTGACCGTGGTGTCGAAGCAGGGCCGCAGCTATGATCTCGATGTCTCGAATGAAACCCTGAACCTGACCAATCTCGGTGCCTGGAAAGAGGGCTCGAAAGTCAATATTGAGCGGGCTCTCAAGATCGGCGACGAACTGGGCGGCCATATCGTTTCCGGCCATGTCGATGGTCTGGCGACGCTGGTCAGCGTGACGCAGGATGGCGACAGCTACCGCCTGAAGATCGGAGCGCCCGCGCCGCTGCATCGCTTTATCGCGCCCAAGGGCTCGGTCGCGCTCGATGGCATTTCGCTGACCGTCAATGAGGTTGAGGGTAACATCTTCGGCGTCAACATCATCCCCCACACCTGGCTGCACACGACCTTATCGAAAACAAGCGTGGGTGACAGTATCAACCTTGAGGTTGATCGCTTAGCGCGCTATGCCGCCCGTTGGTTTGAGACAGAGTAATCAAAATGAGCCTGAACAAGATCACCAATGACCTGGGTATGAACCCGGACAACGGCTACGACAGCCCGATCTCCTCCATTGAGGATATCCTTGAGGATGCCCGCAACGGCCGCCCCTATATCCTGGTCGATGCCGAAGATCGTGAAAACGAAGGCGATGTCGTCATCCCCGCCCAGATGGCGACGCCCGATATCATCAATTTCATGGCGCGTTTCGCCCGTGGGCTGGTGTGTCTGTCGATCACCGGCGACCGGGCCAAAACCCTGCGTCTGCCGCCGATGGTGCACGACAACGGCGCGCGCAACGGCACGGCCTTCACCGTCTCGATCGAGGCCAAGGATGGCATCTCGACCGGCATTTCGCCGAAGGATCGCGCCCATACCATCGCCGTCGCCATCGATCCGAGTAAGGATTCTGGCGATATCGTCAGCCCCGGTCACGTCTTCCCGCTGGTGGCGCGCGAAGGCGGCGTGCTGGTGCGCGCCGGCCATACCGAAGCGGCCGTCGATATCTCGCGCATGGCGGGCCTCTATCCGGCCGGCGTGATCTGCGAAATCATCAATGATGACGGCACCATGGCGCGCCTGCCGGACCTGATCGTTTTCGCCCAGACCCACGGCATGAAGATTGGCACCATCGCCGACCTGATCGCCTATCGTCGCCGCACCGAGCGCTTTGTCGAGCGCGTGCTGGAGCGTCCGTTCGATTCGGAGTGGGGCGGCCAGTTCCGCCTCTATGTCTATCGCAACAAGCTCGATGGTGCCGAACATCTGGCGCTGGTCAAGCACCTGCCGCAGCCCAACAAGCCGACGCTCGTGCGCATGCACCAGCTCGATGTCGCTTCCGATGTCCTGGGCGGCGCCGGTGCCTCCATGCGTGCCGGTCATGTGCAGAAAGCCATGCAGATCCTGGCCGATCACAACGGTCCGGCGGTCATGGTCATGCTGCGTGATCCCGACCCGAAGGTGCTCTCCAGCCGCTTTGGCGCCACTGAAGAGACCGATCAAAGTCCGCGCGGTTTGCGTGATTATGGCGTTGGTGCGCAAATCCTGTTAGACCTTGGTGTGCGAGATATGATAGCGCTCAGCGGAACACGTCCGAAACCAGCCGCTTTGGAAGGCTACGGCCTCTCAATCACGGACTGGCAAAATCTAGATTAAAGAGAACCCCCTTTGACCCTTGAAACACCGCTTCGCATCCTGATCGTCGAAAGCCGCTTCTACGACGACATCGCCGACGAGCTTCTGGCGGGCGCTAAAGGCGCCCTGAGCGCGATGGGCGCCGAATACGATGTGGTGACCGTTCCCGGCGCTTTCGAGATCCCCGCCGCCATCGCCATGGCCGAAGAGGCCGCGCATCGTCCAATGGGTCGTGCCTATGATGGCTATGTCGCGCTTGGCTGCGTGATCCGTGGTGACACCACCCATTACGACTATGTCTGCAACGAATTGGCGCGCGGCCTGATGGAGCTCTCCTACAAGCAGCGTCTGGCCATTGGTTACGGCATCCTCACCGTAGAGGACGAGGATCAGGCCTGGGTGCGTGCCCGCCGTTCGGAAGGCGACAAGGGCGGCACGGTCGCCAAGGTGTGCCTGACCATGATCGGCCTGCGCAAGACCCTGATGGATGGCAGCCAATGAGCGAGCACGATTCGGGCGCGGCCCCTCAGCCGACCAGCCTCAAGGCCGTCATCGAGCACCTGAACGCCAAGGAAACCGAGACACGGTCCTTGTCGAACAAGGACAAGCGCGCCCGCACCGTGGCGCGTCTGGTTCTGGTTCAGGCGCTGTATCAGATGGAAATCACCGGCACCGGCGTCGAGACCGTGGTCAAGGAATTTACGGATTTCCGTTTTGATGGCGATCTCGAAGGCGAGCCGATGGCCGCCGCCGACGAAGCCTTCTTCGCCGAGGGCGCCCGCGCCATCGTCAAGGAACAGGGCATCATCGATCCCTTGATCATCAATCGTCTGGCGTCCGGCTGGCGCATCGAGCGACTGGATACGACGGTGCGCGCCATCCTGCGCGCTGGCACCTGGGAGCTTAAATACCGCAAGGATATCGGCCTTGAGGTGATCATCAACGAGTATGTCGAGATCGCCCGCGCCTTCTTCGGCGAAACCGAGGCGCGCTTTGTCAATGGTGCGCTCGATGGTATCGCTGCGGACGTGCGCAAGTAGCGCTCTGAGTGGCCAAATAGGCTTAAGGTGATCCACAGTTTTTTCCCCTCTCGCTGCTTAGCGGGGAGAGGACGGGAGCCGAGCAAAGCGAAGGCGACCGGGTGAGGGGCAATCCAAATTAGCCCCTCACCCGACAATCTGCGGCTTCGCCTTGCTTGTCATCCTCTCCCCATGAAAATGGGGAGAGGGGAATTAAAGGCGGTATGTTCTACCTAAACCAAGCGCATTCTTAATCTGTGAAATCTGTGCAATCTATGGATTTACCTGCCTTTTCTGGGGCATTCACATTTAATTTTGTCGTCTTTTTCCCCGATTCGTTGCAAAACGGTCAGTCTTGAGGATGAGCCGGATGAGCGAACACGACGAATTTTCCATCATTGATCAGCTTTTCAAACCGCTGGCGGGCCTGAGCCGCGAGGCGAGGGGGCTGATCGATGATGTCGCCGTCATCGCTGGCGATTCCACGCAGGATCTGGTGATCAATACCGATGCCCTGGTGGCCGGCGTCCACTTTTTCGAGCACGATCCGCTCGATCTGGTGGCGCGCAAGCTGATGCGCGTCAATCTCTCCGATATCATCGCCAAGGGCGCCAAGCCCTATGGCTATCAGCTTATGACGGCCTGGCCGCGCGGCACGTCTTACGCTGAAAAAGCTGATTTCGTCCGCGGCCTCAAGACCGAGCAGGACCGCTTCGGTCTCGATCTGTTTGGTGGCGATACCGTCTCGACCTACGGGCCGCTGGTCGTTTCCATGACGATGTTTGGGCGCGTACCGGCGGGCAGGGCGCTGTCGCGCCTCGGCGCAAGAGCCGGCGACAAGGTGCTGATCAGCGGCTATATCGGTCAGGGCTATCTCGGGCTGAAAGCTTTGCAGGGCCAACTCATGGGCCTGTCGCACGCCGACGTCAACGAGGTCATCAGCGCCTATCACCTGCCGGAAATCCGTACCGATCTGGCACCGGTCATTCTGGAACACGCGCGCAGTTCGATGGATGTGTCGGACGGCCTGCTGGCGGATGCCGATCATCTGGCACGCGCCAACAACCTGATGATCCGGCTTGATCTCAACACGGTGCCGACCTCACTGTCCGCCCGTGCCGCCATCGCTTCGGGCCTTAGTCCGGTCGATCTGGTGACCGGCGGCGATGACTACCAGATCCTCTGCACCGCCGATGAGGCCGGCGCAAAGGCCCTGATCATGGCCGGTTTCTACGAGATCGGCATGTGCCTTGGCGTTTCCGAAGATACCCCGGCCGGTGCGGAACTCTGGGCCGATGATCGCCGGCTGGATGTCGTGGCCAAGGGCTACACCCATCCGCTTTAGGCTTACCACTTCCTTATAAAGGCAAGCCCAAATACAGCGGTCAACCGGATTGTGCCTGTGATGATACAGCGTTAACTCCTTCATCGTCGCACTGTGTCGGCCTTTAGGCCGAACCGCAAAAGCGGCGACAACGGAAGGTAATCTGAGATGACATCTTTATTGAAAACCGGCCTGCTTTTAAGCCTGGCCGCTTCCATGGCTATCCCCGCGATGGCCTCGGCACAGGATCGTGACCTGCGCGGCTATGACGGCTATTGTTACGCAAAGAAAAAGGAGGCCCAGACCAACGGCACGGTTATCGGCGCTGTGCTGGGGGGGCTGGTCGGCAGCCAGATTTCCAAGAACGAACGCGGCCTTGGCACGGTCGGCGGTGCGGTGGTCGGCGGCGTGATCGGCAACAATGTCGGCAAGACAAGCGTCAAGTGCTATAACGGCGAATACTATTCCTACCAGGGCGCCTATTACGATCCCGCGCCGCCGCCTTCCGGCTATTCGGTGGTTTATTACAAGGACCGCCCGTCCAACGATCGCTATGAGCGCGTCTACTATGACCGCTACCGCCATACCAGCCCACCGCCCTATGCCTATGGCGACGCCTGGCGCAATGACAATGACAACCCCTATGGCTGGCGTGACAAGGACGGTCACTGGCACGACGGGCGCAATAACGACAACCGTCATCGCAACAGGCACAACAATCGCTAAGCGCAGCGATCTACGCCGGTTCAAGGCTCTCCGGTTCACACCGGGGAGCTTTTTTTCGTTTAGCCGTTATCAACCATTGTGCGGCATGATCGCGGCATGACAACATCGCCAGACCGCCGCCATCTCCTTGTCTCCGCTCTTGCCGGTGCCGTCGCCTTGTGTGCCGCGCCGGTCATGGCCAGCGAGGGCAAGAAGGACGCCAAGGAAGCCGGCGCCGCCTCGGTCCAGCTTGGCGCCATCGCCATTCCGATCACCGAAAACGGCAAGCTTTCCAACTACATCTTCCTCAATGTCCGCATCAACCTGACGATCAAGGCCGATGAAGCCAAACTGCGCGAGAAGGAACCCTATTTCCGTGACGCTTTGGTGCGGGTGTCGTCGAAGGTGTCGTTCGGACAGCCGGGCAAGGACTACCTGCTCGACGAGCCGCGCTTCAAACAGGTGATGATGGCCGAATGGACCAAGATTACCGGCCCCGGCATGATCAAGTCGATCGACGTTCTGGCGCAAAACCCCAAACGCCATCCGCTCTAGCGTCTTTCGGCCTGCGGTTGTGCTGCGCTGCGGCCCATCTAACATCCTGAATCTATGAACTATAAGTATTCGACCCTTTGCGATGCAGCATTCACAGGGCGAAAACCCTTGAAATATAATGGGTTGCATCATGATCAGGTCTTGAAACTCAGTTAAACATTTGGCAATCTCCGTGTCTGCCAGAAAGCAAGTCCCTGAAATCTGGACTGTTTTCTGGCGCATAAACGGGCGCGGCATTCCCTGCACACGCCTTAAATATAAAGACACAGGGGTTACATTATGAATATTGCTTTGATGCTCGCCATCGTGGCTGGCATACTTGGCCTGTTGTATGGCATTGTCCAGACCTTCGGTCTGCTGAAAGCCAATGCGGGCAGTGCGCGTATGCAGGAAATCGCCGCGGCGATTCAGGAAGGGGCCGCGGCCTACCTCAAGCGTCAGTACACCACCATCGCCATAGTCGGCGTCGTGATCTTCGTTCTGGCCTTCGTCTTTCTCGGTCACCTGTCGGCCGTCGGCTTCCTGATCGGTTCGGTGCTTTCGGGCGCGGCCGGTTATGCCGGTATGCTGATCTCGGTACGCGCCAACGTCCGGACCGCGCAGGCTGCTTCGGAAAGCCTGGCCAAGGGGCTGAAGCTGGCCTTCAATGCTGGCGCCATCACCGGCCTGTTCGTGGCCGGCGGCGCGTTGCTCGGCGTGTCGGGTTATTATGCCTACCTGACCGAAGTGCTGAAGCTTGGCGCCCATGACCGCGACCTGATCAATGCCCTTGTGTCCCTCGGCTTCGGCGCATCACTAATCTCGATTTTTGCCCGTCTCGGTGGCGGTATCTTCACCAAGGGCGCCGATGTTGGCGGCGATATGGTCGGCAAGGTCGAGGCCGGTATCCCCGAAGATGATCCCCGTAACCCCGCCACCATCGCCGATAATGTCGGCGACAATGTTGGCGATTGCGCCGGCATGGCGGCCGACCTGTTCGAGACCTACGCGGTGACCACGGTCGCCACCATGGTGCTGGCAGCCATCTTCTTTGGCGACAGCCCTTACGTCGGCATGATGATGCTGCTGCCGCTGGTGATCTGCGGCGTTTGCATCATCACCTCGATCATCGGCACCTATTTTGTCCGCCTCGGCAAGGACAACAACATCATGAACGCCCTCTACAAGGGCCTCATCGCCACCGGTCTTTTGTCGATCGTCGCCATCGCGGCGGTGATCAAGTATCTGCCGGGCCTCGGCTTCGATACCGCCTTTTCGTATGTTTCGGCCGGCACCACCTTTACCTTCACCGGCATGACGCTGTTCTATTGCGGTCTCGTCGGTCTGGCCGTGACGGCGGGCTTTATCGTGGTGACGGAATACTACACCGCCACGGGCAAACGGCCGGTCGTCTCGATCGCGCAGGCCTCGGTCACCGGTCACGGCACCAACGTCATCCAGGGGCTCGCGGTTTCGATGGAAGCCACCGCCGTGCCGGCGCTGATCATCGTGGCCGGCATCATCGGCTGTTACCTGCTGGCGGGCCTGTTCGGCATCGCTATCGCCACCACCACCATGCTGGCGCTGGCCGGTATGATCGTGGCGCTCGATGCCTTCGGTCCGGTGACGGATAATGCCGGTGGCATCGCTGAAATGGCCGGTCTGCCGCCGGAAGTGCGTCACACCACCGATGCGCTCGATGCGGTGGGCAACACCACCAAGGCCGTCACCAAGGGTTATGCCATCGGTTCGGCGGGCTTAGGTGCCCTGGTGCTTTTCGCCGCCTATACCTCCGATCTGAAATACTTTGCCGAACACGCCCTGCCGGGGTCGTTCTTCGAGGGCATGGGCAACCTGACCTTCTCGCTGTCGAGCCCTTGGGTCGTCGTCGGTCTCCTGATCGGCGGGCTCTTGCCGTATCTCTTCGGCGGTATGGGCATGACGGCGGTGGGGCGCGCGGCGCAGGCCGTGGTCGAGGAAGTGCGCAAGCAGTTCCGCGAAGATCCGGGCATCATGGCGGGTACGTCCAAGCCCAACTATGGCCGCGCGGTCGATATGCTGACCAAGGCGGCCATCCGCGAAATGGTGGTGCCGTCCTTGCTGCCGGTGCTGTCACCGATCGTTCTGTTCGTCATCGTCTACTTTATCGGTGGCGCGGTGCCGGCGTTTGAATCGCTCGGCGCCATGCTCCTGGGCGTGATCGTCACTGGCTTCTTCGTGGCCGTGTCGATGACGTCGGGCGGCGGTGCCTGGGATAACGCCAAGAAGTCGTTTGAGGACGGCTTCGTTGATAAGGACGGCGTGCGTCACCTCAAGGGCTCGGAGGCGCACAAGGCCTCGGTGACCGGTGATACGGTCGGCGATCCTTATAAGGATACGGCCGGTCCGGCGGTCAACCCGATGATCAAGATCACCAATATCGTGGCGTTGCTGATGCTGGCAGTCATCGCCAGAGGCGCTTGAATATATAGCCCCCGTCGGCAACGGCGGGGCTATATTATGTTCGAAAGAAAGATAAGTTATCCACAGATAAGCCAGATAAGCACAGATATTTTACGCCGAGTGACATGAATATTCGATTTGCCGACCGCGAAGATATGCCGCAACTGCTGAAACTGTATCGGCATCTCAACCCTGATGATAAAGAAACGACAGTTGAGGTCGCCTTGAAAAACTGGGAACGGCTGAAGCTTTACCCCGGCAGCGATATTCTCGTTGGATGCTTAGATGCGGATATTGTAGCGACCTGTACCTTAGTCGTGATCCCGAATCTCACGCGCGCGGGCGCACCTTATGCTTTAATAGAAAATGTCGTTACCCACCCAGCCCATCGCAACAAGGGGTACGGCAAAGCCGTCCTAAAAGATGCGACTGACGCGGCTTGGCGTGCTGGTTGTTACAAAGTCATGTTGCTTACAGGCTCAAAACAGTCGGCCGTACTGAAATTTTATCACGATGCGGGTTTTGAACAGAACAAGACCGGTTTCCAGATGAGAAAACTACCTCCACGTGCCTCTTAGGGCAGAAATTTTACGTTCATCGTGCCTTTAAGTTCAAAGGACATCTGCGCTTATCTGGCTTATCCGTGGATAACTATCCTTGCTTGCATACGAAAAAGCCCGCCAGGAACAAACCGGGCGGGCTTTTGATACCAGGCATGAAACGAAAACTATTCCTGGCGGCGCCGGTTGCCGGGGTTCGAATCCTGGCTGTTGTCGATGCGCTGGTGACCGACGGTGCCGAGGACCTGTTCAAGCGCGGTCAGTGAACGGCCGCGGGTAGGGGTCTTGTTCTGGTTCGGCGTCAGGGTGCGGCCATCGGAGAGCGCCAGGGTCTTTACAGCGGCGACCGTCTGCGTGGTGTTATCGAAATTGACCACAGTGACCGAGCGCGCGGTGACGCGCGATTGCTTGTAGGTCATCTTCATCGAGGTCTGGTCGATATAGTACCATTCCGACGGGTTGTAGATCGAGGTTTGCGACGGCGCGCCGAGCTTATCGAGCACGGTGGCCTGGGTATCGCCGACCTTGATATCAACCGAAGGCTTGGCGTCGTGCGACAGATAACCATGGTGCGTCATGGTGGGGGCGCAGGCCGTACCCATCAGGGTCAGGGCCGTGGCGGCAACCAGAGCAAGGCTTGTCTTAACAGATAGCCATTTTCTCGGCAAAAGGGGGCGCATGAATATCCTGTTTAGTAAACGAACGCATTTGACCTATAGGGAATTTAGGCTTACGGCAAGCTTAAGGCCTAAACATGGCCATGAACAGTGAAAATTTTTACCGGATCGTGACGGCTAAAATTCAGGACAAGGCGCCTGTTTTGCCGTAGCTTTTCACCGGCAGGCACAGGGCGGAAAAACCTCATGCGACCCTTACTGGACAAGCTGAAAACCCTCTTCAAACCACGTGGCGTTAAGCTGGTCGGTGATCGGCTTTACGTGGCATGCGTGGCGCAATCGCGCCTGCCGGTTTTCTATACCGATTACGGCGTTGATGATGCGATCGGTGCGCGTTTCGAGCTTCTGACCTTCCATGTCGGGCTGGTTGTGACGCGTTTGAAATCTTTGGATCCGGCCGACCCGCGCCATGAACAGGCGAAGGAGACGGCGCAGAAGCTGTTCGATTCCTTTTTGCTGGCGCTCGATTCGACTTTGCGCGAACAAGGCGTTGGTGATCTCAGCGTCCCAAAGAAGATGAAGAAACTTGGCCTCGTCATTTATACACGTATGAAGCGCTGGGACGATATGTGGCGCGATCATTCTGGTCTTGGCGCCGAAGCCGATTACGCCGCCCGCACGATTTTCGCCGGTTCGGACTATGACGATGAGGACGCGGGGGAGGAACTCGACGCCGGGCTTATCTCCGCCCTTACGCTTGAACGGGCGCAGGCCTTCGCTATCTATGCACAGGCGGCGCAGGACGCTTTCCGCATAGATGAGGCCTTAAGCGGTGATCTAGTGTGGCCAAATCCGGCGCCGCTTGGTAACGAGGCGTTCATAAGAGAATTTGTCCTGAGCGGAGATGTATGATGGACGAGCAACAAAAAGACGACCGCCAGAAGGATGAGGGCCTGTGGGAGCACCGCGTGCGCTTCGATCATGCACTGCGTGGCTTAAAGGTCGACCTGACAGCCGATGCAGCACAGCGTGAGGCGATCGCGAGAGGCTTTGGCATGATCGCGCTCGAGTCGCTGAGTGCCCATATCGAGACTCGCGCCGCCCCGAGCGACAAGCCTGTGGTCGAGGTGCGCATCACCCTGCAAGGAGAGGTGACGCAGGAGTGCGGCGTGACGCTGGAGCCTTTCACCCATGCTCTTTCCGGTGAGCTCGACATCACCTGCATGGAAAAGCAGCGTGTCACGCATGAGGTCGCCGAGGTGGGCGCCCGTGAGTTTACACTCGATGATCTCGACGAGCCTGATGTGATCGAAAACGGTCAGATCGATCTGGGCCAATACGTTATCGAAGCGCTCGGGGAAGCCTATGATCCCTTTGCGCGCAAGCCGGGCGCGGTATTTGAAGAGCCGGAAATCGAGGCCGAGCCGTCACCCTTTGCCGTGCTCTCCAAACTGAAACGTGATGAATAGGCTCGTGCCTTGCCGTGCGCGTCATGATATATCTTGCATAGTTGCGAAGTCGCGCTATCGTCCGCGGCTTGTTTTCAGCGCCCGGCAAGGGCGTGAAAACCCCAAGCGTAACGAAGCCCAGTGAGGTCAGATTAAAGTCCGTGTCGACACCTACAGAACCTCAACTCCTGCCACGAGCGCCTGAAAACGCACTGGTTATTGCCATTGACGCAATGGGCGGTGACCACGGTCCGGCCGTGACCGTATGCGGCGCCGCGCTCCTGCTCGATGAGCGCGCCGACCTGTTTTTCCAGCTTCACGGCGACGAAGCCCGAATCAATGCCGAATTGGCGCGTCTGCCCAGGCTCAAGGCGCGTTCGGTCGTGATTCACACCGATCAGGCCGTGGCCATGGACGAAAAGCCGGCCCAGGCCATTCGCCGTCGCAACACCAGCCTTGCCAACGCCATTCACGCCGTCAAATCGGGCGAGGCGAAGGCGGTCATTTCGGCCGGTAATACCGGCGCGCTGATGGCGCTGTCGAAGATGATCCTCAAAATGCTGACCGACGATCTGGAGCGTCCGGCCATCGGTTGTTCGTGGCCCAATAAAAAGGGCTTCGGCACGGTGCTCGATGTCGGCGCCAATGTGACCTCTGATGCGCACCAGCTGATCGAATTCGCCCTGATGGGCGCGGCCTTCCATCGCGCCGTGCGCGGCGTTGAAAAGCCGTCGATCGGCCTGCTCAATGTCGGCTCGGAAGACGTCAAGGGCCACGAAGAGGTCCGAGAAGCCCACAAGATGCTGCGTGAAAATGTCCTGGGCCTGAATTATCATGGCTTTGTCGAGGGCACCGACCTGTGCGAAGGCACGGTCGATGTGGTCGTCACCGATGGCTTCACCGGCAATGTAGCGCTGAAAACCGCCGAGGGCGCAGCGCGTTTCATCAAGGATCTGCTGAAGGATGCCTTCAAATCGTCGCCGCTAGCCATGCTGGGTGCGCTTCTGGCGGCGCCGGCGCTCAAGGCCATGGCCAAGCGCATCGATCCCGGCACAGGCAACGGTGGTCCGCTACTGGGTTTACGCGGCATCGTCATCAAGAGCCATGGCGGTGCCGATGCGCGCGCCTTCTCGAACGCCATCCGTGTGGGTGTCTCTCTGGCCGCCAGCGGTTATGAGCGCGATATCACCTTGTCTCTGGCACAGTTCTCGCAGAGCCTGGCCGAGCAGGAGGCTTTGTCTCTTGCCGCAACATCATCGGATACAACTATAAAAGACTTGCCGCTTGCCGGTCATCTGGAAGTCGCGGGTAACAAGGTAAACTAGGACATGCGTGTGTTAAGATCGGCGGTCACCGGCGTTGGCGGCTTCCTGCCCGAACAAGTGGTCACCAACGAAGATTTCACCAGGACAGTCGATACATCGGATGCCTGGATCGTCGAGCGGACGGGTATTCGTCAGCGCCACAAGGTTGATCCCGGCATGAAGACGTCGGACATGGCGGTCGAAGCGGCGAAGGTCGCTCTGGCGGCGGCGGGCAGGGACGTAAGCGACGTTGACCTGATCATCGTGGCCACCACCACGCCCGACATGCCGTTTCCCTCCACGGCCTCCATTGTCCAGCACAAGCTTGGGGCCCCGACCTGTCCGGCCTTCGATGTTCAGGCGGTCTGTTCGGGCTTCGTCTATGCCCTCAGCGTCGCCGATGGTTTCGTGGCGCGCGGCCTGTCGAAATGCGTGCTGGTCATCGGTGCCGAGGCCATGAGCCAGCTTCTTGACTATTCCGACCGCGGCACCTGCATCCTGTTCGGCGACGGTGCCGGCGCGGTGCTGGTCGAGCCGGTAGAAGGCAAGGGCGACAACACCGACAAGGGCATTCTGGGCTTCGATCTGCGCTGCGATGGCTCCAAGGTCGATCTTCTTTATGTCGATGGCGGCACGTTCGAGGCTGAAAACCGCATCGGCAAGATTTGCATGCAGGGCAATCAGGTCTTCAAGCAGGCGGTGCAGAAGATATCGCAAGCCGTTGAAGCGGCTGTAGAAAAATCCAATCTGTCGATTGCCGATATCGACTGGTTCATTCCGCATCAGGCCAATCAGCGCATCCTCAAAGGCGTGGCTGAGCGTCTCGGCCTCGATGAGGCGAAGGTGGTCTCGACGGTGGCGCAGCACGCCAATACATCGGCGGCCTCGATCCCGCTGGCCTGGTATACTGCGGTGCAGGACGGTCGCGTCAAGCCGGGCGATCTGGTGCTGATCGAAGCGCTGGGCGGTGGTCTGACCTGGGGCGCGGCGGCCATTCGTCTGTAGGAAGATCGTTTGCCCACAGATCGTACAGATTAAGGGGCGATTTGCGCCCGATCGAACAAGTCGCGCTTTGCTGACCTTAACAGTCTGAAAAATCTGCGTAATCTGTTTAATCTGAGGGTGTCTCCCTTATCTTTCTTCCATCAATTCCCCTGTCTGACGTTTTTTGTCCGAAGTTATCTATAACCCTTTGACGCAAACGAGAATTTGCGTCATTGTATGCGCTTGTACGGGTTATAATCCTTCAAGCTACGGGGCTTAGACACATGAAATCGCAAACCTTGACGCGGGCTGAACTGTTTGAAGATGTGCATAACGAACTCGGCTTGCCACGTCAGGAATGCGCCGCCATCGTCGAACGCACGCTCGATCTGGTGGTCGAAGCGCTGGAGCGCGGCGACACGGTCAAGCTGTCCGGCTTCGGCGTCTTCCAGGTCCGTGAGAAAAACGCCCGTGTAGGCCGCAACCCCAAGACCGGCAAGCCGGCCGCCATTGATCCGCGCAAGGTCATCTCCTTCCGTGCCTCGCAGATCGTCAAGGCGCGCGTTGACGCCGGCACCCACGAGTAACAAGGTAGCGTGCAGGTGAACAAAGGGCCCTTAGCCTTACGGACCATTTCCGAGACCGCCAACTCTTTGGGCGTGCCTCAGCATGTGCTGCGCTTCTGGGAAACCAAGTTCACCTTCATCCGTCCGACCAAGCGCGCCGGTGGCCGTCGTTTTTACCGTCCGCAGGATGTGGATCTACTGCAGGGCGTGAAAACGCTGCTCTATGATCGCGGCTACACCATCCGCGGCGTGCAGAAGCTGTTCAAGGACGAGGGCCAGAAGGCGATTCTCAATCCTTCCGGCGGCGTCTATACGGGCGGCGATTCCGAAGTGATCGAAACCGAGCAGGGTCTTGTGTCGCGCTATGAGATCGCGGCCGAGGATGCTGCCGGGGTGGCGCAGCCGGTATTTGACTGGGGCAATGCCGCGAATGTGCCGGCGCCGGCCATGTCGACCGAAATGCGTGACGGCTTTCTGAACATCGCCAAGGCTTTGGAGGCGGCGCAGGCCTCGCTTGGCCGTCATATCGGCAAGACATCGAGACGGTAGGATAAAATTCTGGGAAAACTGCCGTTTGGGGATTGCGGGGGCCGATTTTCGTCTCTATAAGCCGCCTCTCTTAAGGGCGACACTGGCTGTTTTCCTTATGTTTTGGCGGAGCGTGGCGCAGCCTGGTAGCGCACTTGACTGGGGGTCAAGGGGTCGCAGGTTCGAATCCTGTCGCTCCGACCATTTAAATAAATAAGACGTCCCCTTCGGGGGGCGTCTTTTTTATTTAAGGTCTGCGCAACAAGCTTCGAACCGTGAGAGGTTCGACGACAAATGAGATGCGGAGCATCTCATGCAGACGCGACGGAGCGAAGCGAAGTCAATCGACCCGAAAGGGCGATGGACGCCGAATGGCGCCCAGAAGGGGTAAGCATCGTTAAAACGATGCGCATCTATCCTGTCGCTCCCAGAAAACTCGTCGCGCAGCGACACCATCCCGCCTTTAAGTCCTAATCGGCCTGTCACCGAACCGTCATGATCAAATGATACTATATCATCAAGACCAACAAAACAGAGGAGACTGAATGCTAACAGACACGGCCCTTTGGCAGGCCATAAACGCCTACGAGATCGACGCAGCCGACGCTGCGTTACCCTTTAGCCGCCGGCTGGCGCGGGATAATGACTGGTCCCATAGCTTCGCTCTTGCGGCCATCGCCGACTACAAACGTTTTATCTATCTGATCTGCACATCCGGCACGGTGCTTACGCCCTCGGAAGAGATCGACGCCGTTTGGCACCTCCACCTCCTCTACACGCGGGACTACTGGGATCGCTTTTGCGGGCAAACCCTCGGCCGCAAGATCCACCACGGCCCGACCAAGGGCGGGGCTGTAGAAGCCGACACCTACCTGACTTGCTACCGCCGCACCCTGAGCCTTTATGAAGAGGTGTTCGGGCCACCACCACCGGCCTTATGGCCCGATGCGGCGACACGGTTCAGTCCGCCCCCTCGCAAGTCTGTCGATAGATCCACCCACATCATCCTGCCCAAGCGGCAGGTTTTTTTATGCCTCACAGCCGGGCTGCCGCTGCTGCTGGCAGGGTGCAAACTGGAAGGGATGCACCTGCCGTTCAAACTCGATGGCGGGCTTGTCTTCTACATCTTCTTGTTGGTTTGTATCGTCATCTTTGCCGTAACGAGTGCCAAAAAGCAGGAGAAAGGCAAGCGCAACAATAACGATAGCAGCGGCTGCGGCGGTAGCGGATGCTCCACCAGCAATTCCTCAGATCACCACTCTGGTCACGACTCAGGTCACGAACTCTGGCGGCGGCGACTCTGGATGCAGCAGTTCGGGCTGCGGAAGTGGCTGCGGTGGCGGAGGCGACTAAACGGGCGGCGGTTGCGGCATAAGCGCCTCGAACGTCTCCAGATCGCCCCTCATAAGCGCCTTGGCCGCACGTTCCAGCGTCAGGGCCGGTGAGGGAACCACCACCTTGGGTGGCGTGTCCGTCTTGACCTCCGCACATGCGGGGGCTTTGGCAGGTTCTTTGCCAGGTTCTTTGGATGAGGCTTTCGGCGGCGCCGGCTCACCGGACGCCGCGCTGACCGCCTTGCCGATGGCGATCAGGGCCCTGGCGGCGCGTTCGGCTTCGAGATAGGTCGAGGGGGCGTCGATCCGCTCATAGGCGTCGAGAAGCTCGGTGGCGAGGCGGTGCAGGCGCGCGGTGATGTCTGTCTGTTCCATGGCCAAAGCATAGATGGCGTCCGGAGCGCGGGGATTAATCGTGCTCGATGCGGCGATCGGGGATCAGCCAGATCAGCGCTACCATCACATAGCAGGCGATACCGGCAAAGCTGTTGAGGAAGGTCAGGCCGATGCCGACAATATAGAGCGCGGTCGAGATCAGGCCCTTGATATCATTGCCGATCGCTTGCGAGATCAGGCTGTCGCGGCCATTGACGGCCTTCAGCACGCGCACAAGGATATAGTAGGCGATGCTTGGCATGAGCAGGGACAGGCCGTAGGTCGCGGTGGGGATAGTGGCGAAATCGCTCTCGCCCATCCAGCTTGTGGTGAGGGGGATAATCGACAGCCAGAACAGAAGATTCAAGTTGGCCCACAGGGCGCCGCCGCTGATCTTGCTGACCGTATGCAGCAGGTGGTGGTGGTTGTTCCAGTAGATGCCGATATAGATGAAGCTGAGGGCATAGAGCAGGAAGGTGTGGAGCACGCCGGCCAGCGCTGCCCAGTCGTGGCCTTCGGGTGTATGCAGTTCCAGCACCATGATGGTGATGATGATGGCGAGCACGCCGTCGCTGAAGGCTTCCAGGCGCGTCTTGGTCAGGGGGCGCAAGGTTTTGGCGGTGACGGGCGTATCGCTCATTTCTTCTTCTTTTTCTTGTAGTTTTCTGACCAGGAGATCAGCGGAATGATCGGCAGGCCCCACAGGGTGCCGGCCAGGGCGAAAAAGACCAAAGCGGTGATCTTGCCGCCATGCAGGAAGCCGGCGATCGCGGTGACGATCACCACGTAGACGGCCAGAAAGACGACGATGCCGATGCAGGCGATCAGGCGGCGCTGCGGCAGTCTCAGGCCCTTGACCGGTTCATGCTCCATCTAGCGGCGCTCAAGCATACGGGTGAGGTGGAAAAAGCCGAGCAGCACCGAGCTCCCGACCAGCGACACCATCAGGATCGAGAAAAAGTGATCGTCGAGTTTTTCGGAGGTCTGGACGAAAAAATTGAGCAGGATGGCGCCGAAAATGGCGACGAACAGATTGATCGGAAAGCTGAAACGGCTTTTGCTCATGGCGTTGGCGATCCATCCGACCAGAAAGCCGGCCAGTGTCGCCAGGATATAATTCTCTGCCGTCATGGCGAGTCCCGTCCTTCTTCTCTGTGGCCAGCATCTTTCTTTGGCCTTTTTTATCCGGCAAAGCGCTTGAATTCGTACACCCGGTATGGGCAAATTGAACTGAAGGGCGAAGCTGTCGATGATCCTCTAGTTACAGTCAATCGACGGTAACGGCAAGGATTTGCGCGACGGCCGGAACTCTAAAAAACGAGACTATAGAATGAGGCGTAAGGTGCGACTTCCCCTTAGGTCGCCGCTGGTGGCGACGTGGTTATTTGTAGCGGCTTTCCTGATCGTGGCGCTGGTCTTTGTCGGCGGGGCCACGCGCCTGACCGAATTGGGTCTATCGATTACCGAGTGGAAGCCGATCTCAGGCGTCATCCCGCCGATGAACGATCAGGCATGGGCGGCCGAGTTCGAGAACTACAAGAAGATACCCCAGTTCAGCCAGATCAATCCGCACATGCAGGTGGCCGAATTCAAGGGCATCTACTGGTGGGAATGGGCGCACCGCCTGCTGGCACGGCTTGTCGGTGCGGTTTATCTGCTCGGTTTTGTCGCTTTTCTGGTGATGCGAGAAATTCCGGCGCGCCTGATCTGGCGCTGCGGGGCCTTGCTGGGGCTTATTGTGGTGCAGGGCGCCGTCGGTTGGTGGATGGTCTATAGCGGGCTGTCCGGCCGTGTCGAGGTGGCGCCCGAACGCCTGATGACGCATCTGAGCCTGGCGCTTTTGCTGCTGAGTTGTACGGTGTGGACCGGGTTTGAAGCGCTGGAAGGCCAGAAGCGTGGCCGCGGCGCGCCCGATGGCTGGAAAGTCGCCACCGGAGTCCTGCTGGGACTGGTCTTCCTGCAATGTATGCTCGGCGCCCTGGTGGCGGGTAATAATGCCGGCCTGATCTATAACGACTGGCCGCTGATGAACGGCCACATCTTCCCGCCGGTCGACTGGGCCAAGGGTGTTGGCTACAGCTTCCTGCACGATCAGGGACTGGTGCAGTTCACGCACCGTATAAACGCCTATATCCTGCTGATCTTCGCCACGGCCTTCGCTTTGGTGATCTCGCGCAAGAGCAATGCCGATGATCTCAAGACGCTGGCGGCCGTGGTGGCGACGAGCGTGTGGATACAGGCGGCGCTCGGCATCACCACCCTGGTGACCGTGGTGTCGATTGGCTTTGCCCTGTCGCACCAGTTGGTGGCGGTGATCCTGCTGATCCTGGCGGTGGCGCTGACGTGGAAAGTGTTCCGCGCCGACCGGTCGTTCCGGTAGCTAATGAAATGACCCTCCCCCGCGATGCAGGGGAGGATGAAGGCTTAAGCGATGGCCCGATCCGAAAACTGCTTCCAGGGGCCTGTGATGGCGACGGTGACGCCATTGCCCTGAATATTGGCGAACAGGGTCGAGCCGTCCGGCGAGAAGGTGACGCCGGCCCATTCCGAATGACCGCCGTCAACATTGCGCGCGAAGGTGGTCACCTTACCTTCCGGCGTGACGATGCGCAGGTGGTTGAACAGGATGTCGGAATAGCGGTCTTCGCAGACATAGAGATGGCCCCACGGCGAGGTGGTCAGGTTGTCGGCATAATCGAGCACGCGCAGGTCGCCGGATTCGACGAACAGTTCGATCTGGCCGGGCTGGTCCTTTTCGCGGTCGGTGCCTTCATAGGGGCTCGGGATATAACGCATAAGCTGGCCATAGGCCTTGGCGCCGCCCGAGGTGCAGGCAAAGAACATTTCGTTATTGCCGAAATGGATGCCTTCGCCGCGTGAGAAGCGCGCCGCGCCCTTGAGATAGGCCTGGGTGCGCAAAGAATTGTCCGGGCTCTCAACGTCGACGAGGTCGATCCAGACGGTGGCGAAGCGATCGCCGGGCTTCCACAGTTGCGAATACTTGTTGCTGGTGGTGGCGCGCGGCACATCGCGGAAGGCCAGCGCCTGCAGGCGGCCACCCTTGTGCAGGTAGCGCAGGTCGTTGGGCAGGTAACGGTAGAAGGCGCCGTCCGACATATCCTCGGTCATATAGACGATGCCGGTGCGCGGATCGATGCAAACGGCTTCGTGGTTGAAGCGGCCCATGGTCTTGATCGGCACGGGTGCGGCGAGGCCTTTATAACCAGACGGCACCTCGAAGATGTAGCCGTGGTCCTTTTTGACGCCATCGCCGGCGGCTTGTGTCGTTTCCTCGCAACTCAGCCATGAGCCCCAAGGGGTGGCGCCGCCGGCGCAGTTGGTCGAGGTGCCGGTGAGCGACAGATAGTGGCTCTCCAGACGCTGGTTCTTCAGATCGTAGATCAGCGTCGTTGTGCCGCCGCTGAGCGGGGTGCCGTCGCTGGCGTGGTCATACAGACGCGAACGGTCGATCTTGTCGATCAGTTGATACTTGTCACCCAGCGGCCCAACGCCGAGCACCGTGTGCTTGATCTCGTGGTTGCGCACGAGGACGACCTTGTCCGGCGACAGGTGCGGGAAGGCGGCCATGCCGTCATGCAGGGCAGGGACGTGGAAGCCGTCATCCATCACATCGCCAGCGGTCGAGAAGGTGGTGTAGGAGAAGCCGGCCGGCAGTTCGATAAAGCCTTTCGGATCGGGCTGCAGCGCGCCATAGCCCTCGATCTCGCTGAGATAGCCCGGATCGGCCGAAGGCTCGACGCGTACGGCGCCATTGGCGCGCTGGCCAAGGCCGGCGAAGGCGACCGAGGTGGCGACGGTACTGGCGAGCGCGCCATTGAGCAAAAACCGGCGGGAGAGCTGCATGTTGACCTCTTATATATGCTATGGCGTGTCCATGACACGCGACTATATAGCTTTTATGACGGATTTCGATGCGGTAATTTAATACCTTTGTCAATTTGCTCAATAAAAACAATGTACTGTCGGCAATTTTTGTGAAAATAATGCGTTGACAGGGTGGGGCGCCTTCTGTAAATACCGCGCCTCTTCTCCGTTCCAACTCTTGGGGCGGAAACAAAAGGATTTTATCATGTTGACCTCCACGACAGCGGCATTGAAGCCCGCGGATGTCGAGAAGAAGTGGATCGTGATCGACGCAGAGGACGCCGTACTCGGCCGTCTGGCCTCGTACATCGCCATGCGTCTTCGCGGCAAGCACCTGCCTACCTATACGCCGCACACCGATTCCGGCGACTACATCATCGTTATCAATGCTGAGAAGGTTCACCTGACCGGCAAAAAAGAAAACGAGATCTTCTACTGGCACACCGGTCACCCCGGCGGCGTCAAGCAACGCACGCTCGGCCAACTGCTGAACGGCAAGTATCCTGAGCGCGTGCTGACGAAAGCCGTCGAGCGCATGATGCCGAAGGAAAGCCCGCTGGCCCGTGGTCAGATGACCAACCTGCGTATCTACGCCGGTGCCGCCCATCCTCACGAAGCGCAGCAGCCGGAAGTCGTTGACTTCAAGTCGCTGAACGCCAAGAACGCCCGGAGAGCCTAATCATGTCCGACATCCAAGCTCCCGCCCAAGGCCTTGAAGCCCTCGCTTCGCTGTCGTCGAACCCGGTCGAGGCGCCTGCCGCCCGCGTCCAGATCCTCGACAAGTACGGCCGCGCCTATGCCACCGGCAAGCGCAAGAACGCCATCGCCCGCGTCTGGATCAAGCCGGGTTCCGGCAAGTGGATCATCAATGACCGCGAACAGGAAGTGTATTTCGCGCGTCCGGTTCTGCGCATGATGATCGCTCAGCCGCTCAACCTGACGGACCGCGCCACGCAGTTCGACATCTTCGTGACCGTCGTCGGTTCGGGCCTTTCCGGCCAGGCCGGCGCCATCCGTCACGCCCTGTCGAAGGCCCTGACCTATTATGAGCCCGCTCTGCGCGGCACTCTGAAGGCTGCTGGCTTCCTGACCCGTGACTCGCGCGTCGTCGAGCGTAAGAAGTACGGCCGTGCCAAGGCACGTAAGAGCTTCCAGTTCTCGAAGCGTTAATCGCACGAGCCACAAACTCATGCGGAAAAGCGCTTCGGGCAACCGAAGCGCTTTTTCTTTGTCTGTTTTCAAAGTAAGACACCCCACGACGCCTGCCTGTACCTCCCTGGCTATGCCGGGGAGGGGGACCGCGCCTGAAAAGCGTGGTGGTGGGGTATCTTGCTTTCGTTCTTTCGTCCTTTTCAGGAGCGTCCTATGTCTCATAAAGTGTTTATCGACGGCGAGGCCGGCACCACGGGTCTGCAAATCCGTGAGCGGCTGGAGAAGCGTTCCGACATCGAACTGATCCGCCTCAGCGACGATAAGCGCAAGGACGCCGGTGCCCGCAAGGAGGCGCTCAACAGCGCCGACGCCGTGATCCTGTGTCTGCCCGATGAGGCCGCGATTGAAGCCGTGTCCATGATTGACAATCCGGATGTGCGCGTCATCGACGCCTCGACGGCTTTCCGCACGGACGCGGCCTGGACCTATGGCTTCCCCGAACTGAACGACGGCCAACGTGCCGAGATAGCTGCCTCCAAGCGCATCAGCAATCCCGGCTGTCACGCCACGGGTTTCATCGCCCTGACGAATCCGCTGGTCGAAGCCGGCATCATTCCGTCCTTCTTCCCGATCACCGCCACATCCCTTACCGGCTATAGCGGCGGCGGCAAATCCATGATTGCCGAATTCGAGGGCGCGCAAGATCACGGTAAAGGCCATGAGCGGCTTTACGCCACCGGTCTGGCGCACAAGCACCTGCCGGAAATGACGCTATATTCCGGTCTGGAGTCACCGCCGATCTTCACGCCGATCGTCGCTAATTTCCCGCAAGGCCTGATCGTTCAGGTGCCGCTGCACCTGTGGGCGCTGCCGGATGAGCCGGATATCGATGCGATCCGCAACCTGTTGACGGCGCACTATCTCGGCGAACAGTTCGTGCGCGTGGCGAGCGCGGAAGAAAGCGAAGAGGCCGGTGCGGTGCATGGCGCCATGCTGGCCAACACCAACCAGCTTCTCATCCATGTGTTCGGTAATCCGGATCAGGACACGGCCAATCTGGTGGCGGTGTTCGATAACCTCGGCAAGGGGGCGTCCGGCGCCGCTGTACAAAACCTCAATCTGGTATTAGGTGTGGAAGAAAGCCTTGGTCTGATCTGAACCGCAGGGCAGCCAGCGGCGGAGACGATATGGAAAAGCAGTTTCGGATTCTGGCGAGCCTTGCCATTGGACTGGCGCTTATCATCACCGGATTGATGGTCTATCTGTCGATCCAGCAGGAAGGTGCCGCGCTTGATACCGGCAAACATCATTTCCCATGGATGGCCTTGCTGCCGACCTATCTGCTGCCGGTCTTTATCGCCGTCATCGCCCGTCGCCGCCGTGAAGCCGCCAAGGCAGCGCTTAAGGATACCCAATGAACCCGATTACCTGGGCCGCCATCTATATCATGATCTGGTGGGTGACCTTCTTCGCCATCCTGCCGTTGTGGAACCGCACCCCCACCGAAGACGGCGGCGAAACCATCAAAGGCCATGATACCGGTGCGCCGATCACCCACAATCTGGGGAAAAAGGTGCGGATCAACAGCCTGGTGGCGCTGGTCGTGTGGGTCATCGTCCTGCTGCTGATGTACGTGATTCATATCCCGCTGCCGGAAATTCCCGGTTAGTTTTGCCCCTGATCCAAAAATCGCCGCAATGCCTGCGCAAAACGCTTCACGCATAAGGCGTTACATTCTTTTCTGTCCACCTCATGTCTATCCAAAAAGTGCCTTCCACTTTTAGGCATGAGGTTCTACTGTTCGCGCCACTTCGCTCAATAATAACGGATTCTCCTCATGCGCCTGTCGCGCTTTTTCCTGCCCCTTCTCAAAGAAAACCCCGCTGAGGCCCAGATCGTCTCGCACCGCCTGATGCTGCGCACCGGCATGATCCGTCAGGAGGCTGCCGGCATCTATGCGTGGTTGCCGCTTGGCCTCAGGGTGCTGAAGAAGATCGAAAAGATCGTCGAAGAGGAAATGGTGCGGGCAGGGGCGATTCAACTGTTGATGCCGACCCTGCAACTGGCCGACCTGTGGCGTGAATCCGGCCGCTACGAAGACTACGGTCAGGAAATGCTGCGCATCAAGGACCGCCACGAGCGCGAGATGCTCTACGGCCCGACCAATGAGGAAATGGTCACGGAAATCTTCCGCGGCACGGTGCGTTCCTACAAGGATCTGCCGCTCAACCTGTTCCATATCCAGTGGAAATTCCGCGACGAACAGCGTCCGCGTTTCGGCGTGATGCGCGGCCGCGAATTCCTCATGAAGGACGCCTATTCGTTCGACGTTGATGAGGCGGCGGCGCGCAAGTCCTACAACCGCATGTTCGCGGCCTATCTCAACCTGTTTTCGCGCATGGGCCTGAAGGCCGTGCCGATGCGTGCCGACACCGGCCCGATCGGCGGCGATCTCAGCCACGAATTCATCATTTTGGCCGATACAGGCGAAAGCGCCGTCTTCTGCCACAAGGATCTGGTGGATATGCCGGCGCCCGGTCCCGATGTGGACTGGGACAATCTCGAAGGCGTGTTTGAAGCGCGCACCTCGCTCTACGCCGCCACCGAAGAAATGCACGATGAGGCGGCCTTCGCTCAGGTTCCGGCCGACAAGCAGCTTTCGGCGCGCGGTATCGAGGTCGGGCACATCTTCTATTTCGGTGAGAAATATTCCAAGCCGATGAAGGCTGTGGTCAATGGCCCCGATGGCGAGATCACCGTTCATATGGGCTCTTACGGCGTCGGTGTTTCGCGTCTGCTGGGCGCCATCATCGAGGCCTCGCATGACGAAGCCGGCATCATCTGGCCGGAAAGCGTCGCACCGTTCGATGTGGCCATCGTCAACCTGCGCCAGGGCGATGAGGCCTGCGACGCCGCTTGCGAAAAGGCCTACAAGGCCCTGACAGCCGCCGGCCGTGATGTGCTCTATCATGACACCGACGAACGCGCCGGCGCCAAGTTCGCCGCCATGGACCTGATCGGTATTCCTGTGCAACTGATCATCGGGCCCAAGGGCCTTGCCGATGGCAATGTCGAGATCAAGCACCGCGCCACCGGCGAACGCCACACCGCCGCCTTTGACGATGTTCTGACCCAACTGACGAAAGCTTAAAACCCATGGGGGCTGTGCTGTCGCTGTTCCGTTTCAAGGCCTGGGAGTTTGACCTCGCCATGAAGTATCTGCGTACCAAGCGCAAGGATGGCGGTATCGCCGTCATCGCCATCATCTCGTTTGTCGGGATCATGCTGGCGGTGACGGCGCTGATCAGCGTGCTGTCGGTCATGAACGGTTTCCGCGACGAGATGGTATCGCGCCTGCTGGCTTTCGGGGGGCATGAATATGTCTCCGGTGCCCCGCTCAATGATTTTGCGCATCGTGACGAAACCCTGAAGCGCCTGCGGGCGGTGCCGGGCGTTACCGAGGTCAGCCCGCATATCGATCAATACGGACTGGTGCAAAGTACGCACGGTGAAACCCAGGCCACTATCATGCGCGGTGTGGCGCCGGATGTTCTCAAAGGCACGAAGATTGTCGCCGACCACATTCAGAAGGGCGGTTCACTGGATAGCTTTGGTGTCGGCGAATATGGCGGCGATAATGTGCTGGTCGGTGACGATCTGGCGCAAAATCTCGGCATCAACGCCGGCGATGAAATCACCCTGATGACGCCGGGCGGCTCGACCGCCTTTGGCGCCGCACCGCGCCGTAAGGCCTATACGGTCGGCGGTATTTTCAGCAGCGGTGTCAGCGATATCGACAAGAATTTTATCTTTATGCCGATCACGCAGGCCCAGCTTTTCTTCGATCGTGAAGACGAATGGGACGTGATCGAACTCAAGGTGAAGAAGCCTTTCGACATTGAAAAATACCACGATGGCGTCGCCGCTGCCGCCGGTCCGGGCGCAGTTGTCTACACCTGGAAAGAGATCAATGCCTCGCTATGGAGCGCGCTCAAGATCGAGCGCACGGCTATGCGCTTCATTCTGTTCTTCATCGTCATCATCGCTATGCTCAACATCATTTCGGGCATCGTCATGCTGGTGAAAAACAAGACGCGCGACGTCGCTATCCTGCGCACCATGGGGGCGGATCGTTCCTCCATCCTGCGCATCTTCTTCATCGCCGGCACCACCATCGGCGCGGCCGGCACCGCCTGCGGCCTGTTGCTCGGCGTGCTGTTCTGCACCTTTATCGGGGACATCCAGCATTTCCTGGAGTGGGTGTTCCACACCAAGCTGTTCGATCCGAGCGTCTATTATCTCGATGCCGTGCCGGCCAAGATGGAGCCGACCGAGGTCGCTTTCGTGGTGATCGCCTCCTTCCTGGCGGCCTGTCTCTCGACCTTCTTCCCGGCCTTGTGGGCCTCCAAGCTCGAACCCGTGGAGGCGCTCCGTTATGAATAATGGCGCTATGAGTAATTTGCCCCTCAGCCTCAAGGGGCTGCACCGCGATTATACCATCGGTGATGGTCGCAAACTGGCCGTGCTCAAGGGCGTTGACCTTGAGGTGCAACCGGGAGAACTGGTTGGTCTGGTCGGGCCATCCGGCTCCGGCAAGTCGTCTTTGCTCCACGCGGTCGGGCTGCTGGAAGCCGCGCCGAACACACGCCTGATCATCGATGGCGAGGATTTCGCCGGTGCCAATGACCGTCAGCGCACGGCGGCGCGTCTGAAAAAGATCGGCTTCGTCTATCAGTTCCATCACCTGCTGCCGGAATATACGGCGGTTGGCAATGTGGCTGTGCCGTTGCGTATTCTCGGTCGTCCGCGCAAAGAAGCCGAGGCGCGCGCCCGGGAATTGTTGACCGCGCTGGGACTGGGCGAACGTCTCGATCACCAGCCGGCGCAACTTTCGGGTGGCGAACAGCAGCGCGTCGCCATTGCGCGCGCCCTGGCCAATAAGCCGCGCCTGTTGCTGGCCGATGAACCGACCGGCAACCTGGATCCGGAAACCTCGACGCAGGTGTTTGGCGCGCTGAAAACCATCGTCAAGGCGCAAGGGGTAGGGGCGCTGATCGCCACCCATAACCTCGAACTGGCCCGGCATATGGACCGCGTGGTCAAGCTGGTAGATGGCGTGCTTGTGCCTCTGGACGTTCACGCTACCGTTTAATTCACTGTCTTATCAACAGCTTGTCATTTTGTTCTCATAGGAGAACAGAATCTGGCTTGCGCGTGGAACAAAAGGCGAATATAGAACAAAGCAAGAATTGAGAACATAAGAGAAACAAGCGGTCCCGGAAGGGACATCAAGATAGGATTGTGGAAAAATGGTCAGCGCCCTGCATAACATGTTGTCATTTGTCGCCGTAACGGGTTTTGTCTTCGTTCTATGCCATGTGATGTCGCTGGCGGCGTGAGTCGCGCGGATACCGGGCAGTAAGCCATCCACAGGAGCCGGGCCATGAGCGAAGCCGACATGAGCCGACAGTTTGTTCATCTGCGTGTCAAATCGGCCTATTCGCTGCTGGAGGGCGCCATCAAGGCTTATGACCTGGGCAAGATGGCGCACAAGCTGAACATGCCGGCGGTGGCGATGGCGGATCGCTGTAATCTCTACGGCGCCCTCGAATTTTCCCAGTCGTGCAAGGATAGCGGCGTTCAGCCGATCGTGGCCTGTTCCATGCCGGTCAAAGGTATTGGCGGGGTGCCGACAGAGCGCTGGGGCAAGATCCCGACCGTCGCGCTCTATGCCCAGAACGAGCAGGGCTATCTCAACATCACCAAGCTGTCGTCGATCGCCTATGTCGAGGCCAATGCCATAGACGAACCTCATGTCACATGGGAACAGGTGGCGACCTACAGCGAAGGCCTGATCCTGTTGTCCGGCGGTTTCGATGGCCCTGTCGATGTGCTTTATCGCCAGAATCGTGGTGATGAAGCGAAGATTGCGCTTCAAACCATGAAGGACGTCTTCAAGGATCGTTTTTACATCGAACTGCAGCGCCACGATGGTTCTCCGCAAGGCGGCATCAAGGGCAGCGATACCGAGGCAGGGCTGGTGGAGTTTGCCTATGCCCATGATGTGCCGCTGGTGGCGACCAATGATGTGCAGTTTACCTCGCGCGATCTCTACTCAGCCCATGAAGCGCTTCTGTGTATTTCCGATGGCGCCTATATGGGCCAGGCAGAACGCCGCAAGGTGACGCCGGAACACTGGTTCAAGCCGGCGGTCATGATGCGCGAACTGTTCTCCGATCTGCCGGAGGCCTGCGATAACACGCTCGAAATCGCCCGCCGTTGCGCGTTTCTCGTCAACAAGCGCGATCCGATCCTGCCGCGTTTCGATACCGGCGCCGGCCGTAACGAAGATGAAGAACTGGCCTATCAGGCCCGCGAAGGCCTTAAGCTGCGCCTGAGCCAGGTCAAGCTGGCCTTTCCGCAGGAAGACTACTGGGCGCGCCTCGAACGTGAGATCGGCATCATCCAGAAGATGGGATTTCCCGGCTACTTCCTGATCGTTTCGGACTTCATCAAATGGGGTAAGGCGCAAGATATTCCGGTCGGACCGGGGCGGGGATCGGGTGCCGGCTCGCTGGTGGCGTGGTCGCTGGCCATTACCGATCTGGACCCTCTGCGCTTTGGTCTGCTGTTTGAACGCTTCCTCAATCCGGAGCGGGTTTCCATGCCCGACTTCGATATCGACTTCTGCCAGGAGCGCCGTGAAGAGGTGATCTCCTACGTGCAGGAGAAATATGGCCGCGATCGCGTGGCGCAGATCATCACCTTTGGTACGCTCCAGGCGCGCGCCGTGCTGCGCGACGTCGGGCGGGTCATGCAATTGCCGTTGGGACAGGTCGATCGCCTGTCGAAGATGGTGCCAAACAACCCGGCCAACCCGACCACTCTGGCGCAGGCCATCGAGATCGAACCGCGTCTGAAAGAAGCGCGCAACGAGGATGAAGCGGTCAAGCGCCTGCTTGATACGGCACTCAAGCTGGAAGGCCTGTATCGCAACGCCTCAACCCACGCCGCCGGTATCGTGATCGGCGATCGCCCGCTGACCGAACTGGTCCCGCTCTACCGCGATCCGCGTTCGGACATTCCGGCCACCCAGTTTAACATGAAATGGGTGGAAAGCGCCGGTCTGGTCAAGTTCGACTTCCTTGGTCTGAAAACCCTGACCACGCTCAAGCGCGCCCAAAACTACCTCAAGAAGCGCGGCGTCGAGATCAACTATTCGACCCTGCCGCTTGACGACGGCCCGACCTATGAACTTCTGGCCTCCGGTCAGGCGATCGGTGTGTTCCAGCTTGAAAGTCAGGGTATGCGCGATACCCTGCGCAAGTTGCGCTGTGGTTCGCTGGAAGAAATCACCGCTCTGATCTCGCTCTATCGTCCTGGGCCTATGGACAATATCGACACCTATGTCGATCGTAAGTTTGGCCGTGCGGACATCGACATGCTGCATCCGAGCCTTGAGCCTGTGCTCAAGGAAACCTATGGCGTTATCATCTACCAGGAACAGGTGATGCAGATCGCTCAGGTTCTTTCGGGTTACAGCCTCGGTGAAGCCGATCTTCTGCGTCGCGCCATGGGTAAGAAGAAAAAAGAAGAAATGGACCTGCAGAAGGTGCGTTTCATCAGCGGTGCGGCCGAAAAAGGCGTGCCGGAAAAGCAGTCTGATTTCATCTTCGAACTCGTCAACAAGTTCGCTGGCTACGGTTTCAACAAATCGCACGCCGCCGCCTATGCCTTCATTTCCTATCAAACTGGCTATTTGAAAGCGAATTATCCGGTCGAGTTTTTCGCCGCCACGCTCAGCCTCGATATCACCAACACCGATAAGCTTGCCGTCTTCTATCAGGATGCGCGGCGCTTCAATGTCGTCATCCGTCCGCCTGACATCAATCGCTCAATGGCCGATTTCGACGTTGAAGATGGTGAGGTGCTGTATGCGCTCGGCGCCATCCGCAACGTCGGCTTTGAAGCCATGCTCAGTGTTGTCCAGGCGCGTGAGGAGGGCGGCAAGTTCACCGACCTGTTCGATTTCCTGGAACGTATAGATCCTAAGGCTGTCAACAAGCGCGCTCTGGAAAATCTGGCCCGGGCCGGTGCTTTCGATGGCATCCATCCCAACCGCGCCCAGATCGTGGCCGGCGCCGATATCCTGATCGCCTATGCCCAGAGCATCGCCGCCGATCGCGCCGCGTCTCAGGTCAGCCTGTTCGGCTCCAATAAATCCTCACGGCCGCGCTTGCCAACGGTGCCCATGGTCTCAGGGCCTGCGCGTCTAGATGAAGAACTGGCGGCTATCGGCTTCTATCTGTCCGGCCACCCGTTGCAGGACATGCTCGATGTTTTTAAACGCCGCAATGTGACGCTTTACGCCGATGCGGTATCGCTGGCTTCCGAAGGTCGTGAGGCTTTCCGTATGGCGGGCATTATCCGCCGCAAGCAGGAGCGGGCGGCGCAGGGCTCAGGGGAGAAGTTTGCCTTCGTAACCCTCTCTGATCCAAGTGGTGAATATGAAGTGCTATTCCCGCCGGAATCGTTGCGCAAGAACCGCGATCATCTTGAGGTCGGTGCGTCCATTGTGCTGAAGGTGCGCAGTAAGGGCCGTGACGGCGAGGTGCGCTTCTTTGGTGATGACGCGGGGCCGATGTCGGCGACGCTGAAAACGGACGACCTGGGCCTCAAGGTGCATGTCTCGGCGCAGGTGATCAATCTGGCTGAGCTGCGCGCCCAGCTTGAGGTGGCGCGCTCTGACAAGGGCGGCGAAATCAGTCTGGTCAGCGATCTGGGCTCCGAAGGGCAGATCGAGTTCAAGCTGCCGCAACGTTATAATCTGGATGCCCATGTGCGTGGCGCGCTCAAGCAGATGACCGGCGTTCTTTATTATGAGGATGTTTAGGCACGTTTTTGCGCCTCAATCGTCTTATCCAGCAGAGTTTTCGATTTTTCTTATCGTGGCGGGTTGATTTTTTTTGAAATTGTGAATAGGTGCACGCCATCTCACACGCAGATGCGCGCCATCTTCCCTAAATCGGGTCGATAGCGTTCCGAGGCGGAAACGGGCATGGGCCCGCCTAAGCTTTTCTATCTGCGGAGGATTATCGGAAGAAGGATACTACATTATGGCTATGCCAGAAATCTCCATGCGCCTCCTGCTTGAAGCCGGCGCTCACTTTGGTCACCAGACTCACCGCTGGAACCCCAAGATGGAACGCTACCTGTTCGGTTCGCGCTCCAATATCCACATCATCGACCTGTCGCAATCCCTGCCGCTGTTCCATCAGGCCCTGTTGAAGGTGCGTGAAGTGGCCGCCGCCGGTGGCCGCGTGCTGTTCGTCGGCACCAAGCGCCAGGCCCAAGGTCCGGTTGCCGCTGCTGCCAAGCGTTCGGCGCAGTATTACGTCAACCACCGCTGGCTCGGCGGCACGCTGACCAACTGGCGCACCATCTCCGGTTCGATCGCCCGCCTGCGCGAACTTGAGCAAGTGCTCGACAACAATCCGGCCGGCCGTTCCAAGAAAGAACTGCTGACCCTGACGCGCGAACGCGAAAAGCTTGAGCTGTCGCTCGGCGGCATCAAGGATATGGGCGGTATCCCCGACCTGATGTTCGTGATCGACACCAACAAGGAAGGCATCGCCATCCAGGAAGCCCGCAAGCTGAACATTCCTGTGATCGCTATCCTCGATTCGAACTCCGATCCCGACGGCATCACCTTCCCGGTTCCGGGTAACGACGACGCAGCCCGCGCCTTGCAACTGTACTGCGACCTGGTCGCTGATTCGGTTCTGGACGGTCTGGCCGCTGGTCAAGTGGCTTCCGGCCGCGATCTCGGCGCTTCGGTTGATCCGATCGAGCCGGCCCTGGTTGCCGAGGACGCTGCTGAGGCTTCCACCGAAGCCTAAGGCTTCCTATATAGGGGCCAACCGCTCGTTGGCCTGACGAGACTTGTAACAGCTTAAGGTCGCCAACTTAATTCTGGCCGGCTTTAAGCTGTTGCTCAATTGACATGATCGCGGCCTACACAGGCTGTGAAACTTTAAACTTTTAGATTCTGGAGGATTTCATGACTGAGATCACAGCCGCCCTGGTGAAAGAACTGCGCGAAAAGTCGGGCGTAGGCATGATGGACTGCAAGAAGGCGCTGACCGAGAATGCCGGCGACATCGACGCATCCCTGGATTGGCTCCGTGCCAAGGGCTTGTCCAAGGCCGCCAAGAAGGCCGACCGCGTCGCCGCCGAAGGCCTCGTCGTCATCGCCACCAAGGTTGAAGGCAAGGGCATGACCGCCGCCGCCGTTGAAGTGAACGCTGAAACCGACTTCGTTGCCCGCAATGACCTGTTCCAGAACGTTGTGCGTCAAGCTGGCCAGGCTGGCCTGGCCGCTGAACTCGGTGGAAGGCGTCGCCGAAGCCGTGTCGGCTGACCTGACCAACCTGATCGCCACCATCGGTGAAAACATGGTTGTGCGCCGCTTCGCCAAGCATACCGTTTCGGAAGGCGTTGTCGCTTCCTACATCCACAACGCCATTGCGCCCGATCTCGGCCGCATCGCCGTTCTGGTCGCCATCGAATTGGCCGGTGATCCGGACGTGCTGAAGGACGTGGGCCGCAAGGTCGCCATGCACGTGGCCGCCACGCAGCCGCTGTCGCTGAACGTCGAAGACCTGAACCAGGAACACGTCGAGCGCGAAAAGTCGGTCCTGACGGAACAGGCCAAGGAATCCGGCAAGCCGCTGCAGGTCATTGAGAAGATGATCGAAGGCCGCATCCGCAAGTTCTACGAAGAAGTCGTGCTGCACAAGCAAGCCTTCGTCATGAACCCGGATCAGACCGTCGAGCAACTGATCGAAGAGACCGCCAAGACCCTCGGCACCCCGGTCAAGATCGTGGCCTTCACGCGTCTCGCCCTCGGCGAAGGCGTCGAGAAGCCGGTTGAAGACTTCGCGGCCGAAGTGGCTTCGATGACGGGCGGCGTTTAAGCTACCCACTAAATAAAATGGTTTCAGGGGCGTAGGCATTTGACATGCCTGCGCCCCTTTGACTATTCAAGACAGCGCGAAAGCGCTAAAGCCTTTCTGTAATGATGCCCACCTGATTCCGGAGCCTGCCCATGACCACCCCGACCGCCGAAATTCAGGAGCCTCTGGCCTACAAGCGCATTCTGCTGAAGGTGTCCGGCGAAGTGCTGATGGGCGATCAGGGCTTTGGCATCGATATGAATACGGTCAAGGCTGTCGCCGAAGAAGTGGCCGCGGTGGCCCGTCTGGGCGTTGAATTGTGCCTGGTCATCGGCGGTGGCAATATCTTCCGTGGTCTGTCGAAAGCCGCTGGCGATATGGAGCGTTCGAGCGCCGACTATATGGGCATGCTCGCCACCGTCATGAATGCGCTGGCCATGCAGAACGCTCTTGAGCGTCAGGGCATCGACACGCGCGTCCAGTCCGCCATCCAGATGAACGCCGTGTGCGAGCCTTTCGTGCGTCGCCGCGCCATCCGCCACCTTGAAAAAGGCCGCGTCGTGATCTTCGCCGCCGGCACGGGCGCGCCTTATTTTACAACCGATACCGCCGCCGCCCTGCGCGCCGCTGAAATGAACTGCGACGCCCTGTTCAAGGGCACTTCGGTCGATGGCGTCTATACCGCCGACCCGAAAAAGGACGCCACGGCTGAACGTTATGATAATCTGAGCTATCTTGAGGTTCTGTCGCGCGATCTGCGGGTGATGGACGCCTCCGCCGTCTCGCTGATGCGCGAAAATACAATCCCCATCGTGGTCTTCTCGATCCGCACGCCGGGCGCCCTGAATGAGGTAATTCACGGTCGCGGCACCTACACCGTCATCACACAATAAGAAAGGCATCCTCATGGCCAAGCCTGAACTCAACAAATACAAAGACCGCATGGACAAGGCTGTCGCGGCGCTGAAAGACGATTTCAGTGGTCTGCGCACCGGCCGCGCCTCGGCATCGCTGCTCGATCAGATCGTCGTCGATGCCTATGGCTCGACCATGGGCATCACGTCGTGCGCCGCCATCAGCGTGCCTGAGCCGCGCATGATCAATGTCAATGTGTGGGACAAGGGTCTTGTGATCGCGGTCGAAAAGGCCATCCGCAATTCCGGCCTGGGCCTTAATCCGATCACCGATGGCACCACCCTGCGCGTGCCGATTCCGGCCCTGACCGAAGAGCGCCGCAAGGACCTGGTCAAGGTGGCCGGCAAGTATGCCGAAACCCAGCGTATCGCCGTGCGCAATGTCCGCCGCGAAGCCATGGATGATCTCAAGAAGGCTGAAAAAGCCTCGGAGATCAGCGAGGACGAAGAGAAGAAGGGCGGCACTGAGGTGCAGGGCTTTACCGATGCCGCCATCAAGCGTATCGACGAGATGCTGAAGAGCAAGGAAGTCGAGATCATGCAGGTCTAGGACCTGCTTTGATCGCGCCGCCGCCAGCCCGTTTCTATGTGAGAGTTGCTTTATGCCCCCAGGCCCCACGGATGACCTCATCGTGCCCCCGCTCGCGGGCGCGAAGACTCATGACGTGACGGATCAGGCCGCCAAACATGCCCTGCATGTCGCCATCATTATGGACGGCAACGGGCGCTGGGCCAAGGCGAGGGGGCAGATCCGCACCTTTGGTCACAAGGCCGGCGTTGATGCCCTCAAGCGTACCATCACAGCGGCGGTTGATCTTGGCATTACCCACCTGACCGTTTTCGCCTTCTCGACCGAGAACTGGCGGCGGCCCGAATCCGAGGTCAGCGATTTGATGGGCCTGTTGCGCGCCTTCATCAAGTCCGATCTGGAGCGTCTGCGCAAGGAAGGCGTCTGCGTCCGCATCGTCGGTCAGGAAGCGGGGCTGCCGGCTGATATCGTCGGCATGGTCAATGACGCGCATGAAAAGACCCGGGACAATTCGCGTTTTTACCTGCAGGTGGCGCTCAATTACGGCGCCCAGGCCGATATCATCGAGGCGGTGAAGGCCATCGCCGACCAGGTGAAAGCTGGGACCCTGTCACAGGACGAGATTACCCCGGATAGCTTCGGCGGCTTCCTGTCGACGCGTGGCCTGCCGCCACTCGATCTCCTGATCCGCACCAGCGGTGAGCATCGCCTGTCCAACTTCCTGTTGTGGGAAGCGGCCTATGCCGAATTCGTTTTCCAGGACATCCTGTGGCCGGACTATGGCGCAGAGCCCCTGAAGGCAGCGCTTGAAGTCTTTGCCGGGCGTGACCGCCGCTTCGGCGCTGTGGAAGCGGCCCATGCCAAACACGCCACCTGATAAGGGGGAGGCGGCGCCTGAAGCCGTCGCCGTAAAATCCGTGAGCAAGCGGCGTGAACTGGCAATCCGCGTCGTTTCGGCGCTGGTGCTGATTGCGGTCGTGCTGCTGATCACCGTGCTGCCAGACCATCGCCCTTTTCTGGTTCTGTTGAGCGTCGGCGTGGCGCTTTTGTGCATCGAATGGGGGCTGATGATGGCGCCCAATGTCTCGGCGCGGATCTCCGTGGCCGTGGCCGTGGCGGCGATAGCCGCGCTGTTCGTCGGCTTTCTCGGCCATCCTCTGTTATCGATTCTGGTTCTGTGCTTCGGGTCGTTGTGCGCCGGGCTTTATGCCTATCGGCTGCATGTCGGCTGGCTGGATGCCGCCTATGGTGTGTTGTATATCGGCTGGCCCGCTATAGTTTTGATGTGGCTGCACCAGACCAACCGCGGGGTCGAGTGGGTTTTCTTCGCCTTCCTGATCGCCTGGGCGGCCGATAGCGCCGCCTTTGCCGCTGGCCGGCTGATCGGCGGACCAAAGCTGTGGCCGCGCTATTCCCCCAATAAAACCTGGGCGGGCTTTGCCGGCGGCCTGATCGCCGGCATGCTGACGGCGGGTGCGCTGTCCGATATCACCGGCCTGTTCAAGCACGATACCTCGGCCTCGGTCGTCGGTCTGCTGGTGGCCCTGGCCACCATGGGAGGCGACCTGTGGGAATCGGCACTTAAACGACGCTTCGGTGTCAAGGATGCCGGCACGTTGATACCGGGCCACGGCGGTCTGCTGGATCGCGTTGACGGGTTGATGTTCGCCATTATCGCCATCGGGGGCATCCGTTTGCTCGTCATGCTGGGCACCGAAATATGACCACACAGTCTCCAAGACGTATCTCCATACTGGGTTCAACCGGCTCGATCGGCGTATCGACCCTGCGCCTGCTCGATGAAACGGGCCGGCTGGGTGAAGACTATGAGATCGAGACTTTGGTAGGCGGACGCAATGTGGCCCTGCTGGCGGAGCAGGCGCTGACCTACCGTCCGGCAATCACGGTGCTGGCCGATGAGTTGCAATGGCCCACCTTCAAAGAGCTGATCGGTAATTCCGGGCTTGAGATTGCCTGTGGCGAAGCGGCGATCTGTGCGGCGGCGGCGCGCAAGGCTGACTGGGTTATGGCGGCGATCGTCGGAATCGCCGGACTGAAACCGACCTGGGCGGCGGCCGGCACCGGCGCCATACTGGCCCTGGCCAACAAGGAAAGCCTCGTGGGCTGTGGGCGCGCCCTGATCGAGCGCGTGGAAAGCCATGGCGGCAAGTTGCTGCCGGTCGATTCCGAGCACAACGCGATCTTTCAGGTGCTGGAACCGGCGCAACGCGCGCGCGTCAGCAAACTGGTCCTGACCGCGTCCGGCGGGCCGTTTCTGGGGCGTTCGCGCGATGACCTCAAGGCGGTGACGGTCGAGCAGGCGCTCAAGCACCCCAACTGGAGCATGGGCGCCAAGATCACCATCGATTCCGCCACCCTGGCCAATAAGGGGCTGGAATTTATCGAGGCCGCCTATCTCTTCGACATGCCGGCCAGCCAGATTGATGTGCTGATGCACCCGCAATCGGTCATTCATTCGATGGTCGAGTATGACGATGGCTCATCGCTGGCGCAACTGGGCTCGCCGGACATGCGCGTGCCGATCTCCTATTGCCTTGGCTGGCCCGAACGCCTTGCCTGGCAGGCGCCCAAGCTCGATCTGGCGGCGCGCGGCACCCTGACCTTTGCCGAGCCTGACCTGACAGCCTTTCCGATGCTGCGGCTGGCGCGCGAAGCGCTGGAAACAGGGCAGGGGATGCCGATTGTCTTCAACGCCGCCAACGAGGTGTGCGTTCAGGCCTTCCTCGACCGCAGGATCGCCTTCCTGCAGATCGCCGAATTCGTGGAAGCTGCCATGATGCGGGCTCAATTGCCATCTATCCCTTTCATGGATCACGCAAGTCGTGATACGAACGACGCTACGGTGATGCGCGTGCTGGAGATCGATTCCGAGATCCGGCGACTGGTGGGCGAGCTTTTTGTCTCCGCCAAGCTAAGCGCCTGACGTCGTGCGCGTGTAGGGGAGACGGCTTTTGTTAGGTTTTATCGCGGGCATCCTGCCTTTCCTGATCATCATTTCCCTGATCGTGACCTTTCACGAACTGGGTCACTTCAGCGTGGCCCGTCTGTTCAAGACCCGCGTCGAGCGTTTTTCGGTCGGCTTCGGCAAAATTCTCCTGCGTAAAAAAGACAAGCATGGCGTCGAATGGTGCCTGAGCGCCCTGCCGCTCGGTGGCTATGTCAAGTTCGCCGGCGACGAGCACATCACCTCGATGATGCCCTCCCTGGAAGATCTGGAAGCGTCGCGCATCTCGATCACCGAACGCGAAGGTGCCGCGGCGGTGAACGACTATTTCCATTTCAAGCCGTTGTGGCAGAGGTTCCTGATCGTTCTGGCCGGTCCGGTCGCCAATTTTGTGCTGGCGATTTTTTTGCTGACCATGATTTTCTGGATTGCCGGCGAAAGCTATGTCCCGGCCAAGGTGGTTCAGGTCATGCCGAACAGTCCGGCGGCGGCGGCTGGCTTCATGCCAGGCGATACCGTGCTGTCGGTCGATGGCAAGGCTGTAGAGAGTAACCGGGATGTGCAGATGCTGGTCATGTTGCGCGCCGACACCCGCACCCATTTTGTCGTGCAGCGCGCGGAAGCCCGGCTCGATCTCTATGCGACGCCGGAACGTGTTGCTCTTGATCCCAAGGGCCCGAACGCCAATCTCAAGGCCGGAAGACTGGGAATCGAGATGAGTGGGCCGCTCGTTTCCAGACCGCTTAATCCCTGGCAGGCCCTGGTCAAGGGCAACAGCCAGACGTGGAAGTCGCTTGATACAAATCTGACCTATATAAGCCGTATTTTCACCGGAAAAGAAAATGGCAACCAGATCGGCGGAATCGTCGGCATGACCAAGACGACCGGCGATATCACGGTCGCCGCGGCTCAGGCCAATGCACCGGCCTGGCAGATCGTCGCTTCCTTGTTATTCACCTATGTGCAGTTCATGGCCTACATCTCCATCGGAGTCGGTTTTCTCAACCTTCTCCCCATTCCGGCGCTGGATGGCGGGCATCTGGCCTTCTTCCTGTGGCAGGGTGTGACCAAAAAGCCTATCCCGGCTGAAATCCAGAATTCCGCCTTCCGGATTGCTATAGCGATGGTATTAGGCTTAATGCTATTCGCTTTCTGGAATGACCTTAACAACAGCGGGTTCACCAAGTTCATCGGGGGACTATTCTCGTGATACGGATGACGAACCCTTTCGCATATCTCTCCACGGCAGTTCCTGCCGCAAAGTCCACGGTTACAAGAGGCCATATGACCCTTACACGCTCCCTCACTCTCGGCGTCAGCGTACTGGCCCTGACACACTTAGGCCTGATGGCCACGGGCGCGCAGGCGCAGGATGTACCGGCAGCGCCCCCCGTGGAAGCCGCTCCGCAACAACAGCAGGCCGCGCCGGCACAAACAGCGTATGTCGGCAAGATCACCGTTTCGGGCAATGAGCGCATCGATTCGCAGACCATCATCTCCTACCTGCCGTTCCAGCCGGGCGTCACGGTTGACGCGCAACTGATCGACCTGGGCGTCAAGACGCTCTATCGCACCGACCTGTTCTCCGACGTCCAGATCGCCATGAACGGCAATGAAATGGTCGTGACGGTCGTGGAAAGCCCGATCATCAATCAGGTGGTCTTTGAAGGCAACCACGCCATGACCAAGGACAAGCTGCGCGAAGAAGTGCAGATCCGTCCGCGCGGCGTCTTCACCAAGGCCAAGGTGCAGGAAGATGTCCAGCGCATCATCGAGCTTTACCGCAAGGGCGGCCGTATCTCGGCCACCGTCACGCCGAAGATCGTCGAACTGCCGCAAAAGCGCGTCGACCTGATCTTTGAAATCAACGAAGGCGCTAAGACCGGCGTCTCCACGGTCAACTTCATCGGTAACCACGCCTTCTCGGACAACGACCTGAAATCGGTCGTCGTCACGCAGAAATCATTGTGGTGGAAGTTCTTCTCGTCGAACGACAATTACGATCCGGACCGAATGGATTATGACCGCGAGCAGTTGCGCAAGTTCTACACCAACCGCGGTTACTTCGATTTCCGTGTCCTGTCGGCGGTGGCCGAACTGACGCCGGACCGCAAGGACTTCGCCATTTCCTACACGGTGGACGAAGGCCAGAAGTACAATTTCGGCCGCATCACCATCAAGACCGACAATGACAAGCTGAAGGCGGAAAACCTCCAGCACGCCATTTCGATCCGTCCGGGCCAGCTTTATGAAAGCGACCGCGTCGAAAAGGCGGTCGATGACCTGACGTTTGCCGCCGGTGCGGCCGGTTATGCCTTCGTCGATATCCGCCCGTCGGAAGACGCCGATCCTAACGATCACAATGTCGACCTGACCTTCAACGTGCACGAAGGCGCGCGCGTTTATATCGACAAGATCAACATTGTCGGCAACACCCAGACGCTCGACCGCGTTATCCGCCGCCAGGTTCTGGTGTCGGAAGGCGATGCCTACAACAAGGCGCTGATCGAGCGCTCGAAGATGTATGTGCGCGGCCTCGGCTTCTTCAAGGACGTTAACGTCACCGAGAAGCCTTCGGCGACACCTGGCAAGACCAATATTGAAGTGGCCGTTGAAGAGCAACCGACCGGCGAACTGTCGTTCGGCGCCGGCTTCTCGTCGGTGCAAAAATTCATTATTGACATCAGCATCGCGCAGTCGAACTTCCGCGGCACCGGCCAGCAGGTTCGCGCCCGTGTCTCGACCGGTTCGATCCAGAAGAACATCGACTTCTCCTTCACCGAACCCCGCTTCCTTGGACGCGATATCCAGGCCGGTTTCGATCTTTTCCAAAGTTCGTATCACTATAGCGGTGTCGATTACTCGACCGACTCCTTCGGTGGCGGCGTCCGTCTCGGCTATAATCTCAACGGTTTCTCGGTCCTGCGCCTGCGTTACAACCTGCGCAGCGACGACGTGACCTACACTTCGTCCGATGCCTGTAACGGCCTGCTCTATAGCTGCGGTAACGGCTTGACCTCGTCGGTCGGCTACTCCCTGTCCTTCGATCTGCGCAACGACTATGTTCAGCCGACGCGCGGATGGATGTTCACCCTGCGCCAGGACTTCGCCGGTCTCGGCGGTGACGTGAAATACGTCTCGTCCGAACTGGAAGGCCACTGGTATCACGGCTTCCGGAAGGACATGATCCTGCACGTCTTCGGCACCTCGGGCGCGATCATTCCGTGGCAGGGAGACGCTATCCGCATCAACGACCGCTTCTTCAAGGGCGGCGATACGATGCGCGGCTTCGAATATGCCGGCATGGGGCCGCGTGACACCTCAACGGGCTATGCGCTGGGGGGGCAGACCTACGCCATCGGCACCGCCGAGCTGGGCATTCCTAACGGCTTGCCGGAGCAGTACGGCCTTAAAACCGCTCTATTTATTGACGTAGGTACACTCGGCGGCGTTGATGACCGCCTCAAGGTCTCGTCTACTACGGGTGCCAAGTTGACAAATATTGTCGATGACTTGTCTCTGAGAGCTTCGGCGGGTATCACTATCCGCTGGAAATCGCCGATGGGCCCGGTTCAGTTCGATCTGAGCCAGGTGCTGTCGAAACAGTCCTACGATAAAACAGAATCCTTCCGCTTCTCGCAATCCACGCAGTTCTAACCAAAAAATACCCAGAGATGGACAATACACCGATGAAAAAAGCATCCCTCTTCCTTATCACCAGCGCTGCCGTGCTGATGTGCGGCGCCGGCCAGGTTATGGCTCAGGCGGCTGCTGCTCCCGCCGCTGCGGCACCTGCCGTTCCCACGCCGCCGACCTTCGGCGCTGCCGTCCCCGGCCAGTGCGTGCTCGATGAACAAACCGCCATGTCGACCTCAGCCATGGGCAAGGCCGCTTCGGACCGCCTGATGCAGCTCAAGGCCGCCGTTGACGCCGAACTGGGTGGCGAAGGCCAGGCCATCGAAGCCGAATACAAGACCCTGGCTGCTGGCCAAAAGGCCGCCGAAGCCACGCCTGCCGCCAAGACCGCGTGGCAGGGCAAGGCCGAAGCCTGGGAAAAGAAGCGTCAGGCTTTCCAGGCCAAGGTGCAGCAACGTAACCAGGAAATGCAGTACACCCAGCAGGAAGTGATGCAGGCCATCTTCCAGAAGATGATCCCGAACATCAATGCTGTTGTCACACAAAAGAGCTGTGCGACCGTTTTGTCGGCCGACAGCCTGTTGCATTATGACATGACAACGAATACTGCTGGTGCGAACAGCCAAACCAGCTTCCTCTATGCCAACCCGGCGATGAACATCACCACGGCCGTTGTGCAAAAGATGGATTCCACCGGCGAAAAGCTGCCGACCTTCGATCGCGTCAAGCTTGACCAGCCGGCAGCGGGGGCAGCTCCCGCCAAGTAAAGAGATTTAAACCGCCTATGCCTGATCTGCGTTTTTTTGATATGGGTTCAAAAATTGACCTGGATCAGGTGGCGGTTATAACCTCCAGCCGGCTCTCCGAGCCGGAAAAGAAGGGGAGCGGGTTCGTAACGGCCTGCGCCCCTTTATCTTTGGGTGGTCCCGGTAAGGCGGCCTTTTTCAGCGATCGCCGCTACCTGACCAATCTGCGCCGCACCGAGGCCGAGTTCGTTTTTGTGCCGCAGGCCTTTGTCGAGCACGTGCCGCTGGCCAGTGTGGCGCTGGTCACCGCCAGCCCGCAAGCGGCTTGGTCACGGCTGGCATCGCGTCTCTACACGCCGCGCCGTCATGAGGGGCAGCAGGCGATCCATCCCAGTGTGAAGATGGAAGAAGGCGTGACGCTCGGTATCGGCGTGGTCATTGGCCAGGATGTCGAGATCGGCGCGGGCACGCGAATCGAAGCCTATGCGGTGATCGGCCCGGGCTGCCGGATTGGCCGCCATTGCCGGATCGGCGCCCACACCACGATGTCGTGCGCCCTGATCGGTGATCGCGTACAGGTTCTGGCCGGCGCGCATATCGGCGAGGCGGGTTTTGGTGTTTCGGGCGATGCGGGCGGGCTGGTCGATGTGCCGCAACTGGGCCGGGTTATCCTGCAGGATGACGTCAGTATCGGTTCGGGCACCTGTATAGATCGTGGCGCCTACGATGATACCACCATCGGCGAAGCAACAAAGATCGACAACATGGTTCAGATCGGCCACAATTGCCAGATCGGGCGCAACTGCATCATTGCCGCCCATTCCGGTATTTCCGGTTCGGTCAAGGTGGGCGATGGTGCCATGTTTGGCGGCCGCGCCGGTGTGATCGATCATATCGAGATCGGTGCGGGAGCCAAGGTCGCGGCCGGCGCCTGTGTGTTTAAGGATGTACCGGCTGCTACCATGGTGTCCGGCTTTCCCGCCAAGCCGTCGCGGCAGTTCCTGCGCGAAATGGTATGGCTGGAGAAAAACGCGATGACAAAGGATAAAGGGTAAGGTTTTCGATGACAACAAACGCTGACGACGCAGACATTCAGGACACGGTGGCCGACGCGGCGCCGGTTTCGGTGGACTATGCCGAAATCCTCAAGCGCATTCCGCACCGTTATCCCTTCCTGCTGATCGATCGGGGCGAGAACTGGGTCAAGAACAAGTCCATGACCGGGATCAAGAACGTGACGTTCAACGAGCCCTTCTTCAATGGCCATTTCCCTGAAAACCCGGTCATGCCCGGCGTTTTGCTGATCGAGGCCATGGGCCAGACCGGTGCGGTTCTGATGTCGAAATCTTTGGACGCAGATGTTGAAGGCAAGACCATCTTCTTTATGTCGGTGGATGGTGTAAAGTTCCGCAGTCCGGTGCGTCCGGGCGACGTGGTGCGTATGCCGGTCGAGGTTGTGCGCCATCGCGGCGATATTTTCAAATTCCGCGGCGAGGCCTATGTGAACGACAAGATCGTCTGCGAGGCCGAATTCGCCGCCATGGTGGTCGAGAGCCCTAAATGACAGTCACAATCCACCCGACGGCCATAGTGCATGACGGCGCGCAACTGGGCGCCGATGTCTCGATCGGTCCGTACTGCATCGTCGGGCCGCAGGTGACGCTCAAGGATCGCGTGGTGCTGAAATCGCACGTGGTGATCGACGGCATCACCGAACTGGGGGCTGACGGCGTGGTCCATCCCTTTGCCTGCCTGGGCGGTCCGCCGCAGCATCTGGCGCACAAGGGCGAACCGACCAAGCTGATTGTTGGCGAGCGCGCTCTGGTGCGTGAAAACGTCATCATGCATACGGGTACGAAAAAGGGCGGCGGCGTGACCGTGGCCGGCAATGACTGCATGTTCATGGCCGGTTCGGGTATCGCGCACGATTGCATTCTCGGCAACAATGTCATTCTGGCCAATCAGGCCTCCTGCGGCGGTCATGTGCAGGTCGGGGATTTTGTGTTCCTGGGCGGGTCTTGCGCCGTGCACCAGTTCGCGCGTCTTGGCCGTTACAGCTTTATCGGCGGTGGCGCCGTGGTGACCAAGGACGTTATTCCCTATGGTTCGGTGTGGGGTAATCATGCGCGCCTTGAGGGGCTCAATCTGGTGGGCCTCAAGCGTCGTGGCTTCTCGCGGGAACTGATCCTGGCCCTGCGCACGGCTTACCGCATGATGTTCGCTGAGGAAGGCACCTTCCAGGAGCGTCTTGACGATGTGCTGGAGAACTTCTCCGACATCGATCAGGTGGTTGAGATTGTGCGTTTTATTCGTGAGGATTCGACACGGCCGATTTGTTTGCCGTCGGATAATTAACGCCGTCATGTTTCGGGGTTTGGGGCCTGAGCCCCCAAGCCTTGTAATTTCTTTCTGGTTCGGCCCTTATGGGCCATACCAGAAAGAACCTAGAAAGATTGTGGGGTTGCGGACCCCACGCCCCGTTACAGGACGGAGCCCATGTCCAACAGCAAACTTGCCCTGATCTCCGGTGGCGGCGCTCTGCCAGTCGAAGTCGCACGCTATCTGAAGCACACCGGTCGCCCCTACACGGTCGTGCGCATTGAAGGCCTCTCCGATCCTGAACTCAACGATCATCCGGGGCAGGATTTAAGCCTTGGTGATTTCGCCAGACTCTTTCAAATTTTGGCCACCGAGCAGGTCAAGGCCGTCACCATGTGCGGTTACGTCCAGCGCCCCGATTTCGACACCATGCAAAAGAACCACGGCGCCCAGCACCTGCAAAGCATCCAGTCCGCCGGCCGTGGGGGGGACAACTCCCTGCTGCGTCAGGTCGCGCAGGTCATCGTAAGCCAGGGTTACCATATCGAAGGCGCTCATGAGGCCAATCCGGACCTGCTGATCGGTGTGGGCCTGCAAGCCGGGCCAGACCCGTCTCCCGAGGCCATGGAGGACGCTCAGGAGGCCATGCGCGTGGCCGCGGCTATTGGTGCGCTCGATATCGGTCAGGCCGTCGTGGTGGCCGGTCGCATCACCCTGGCGGTTGAGGCGCAGGAGGGCACGCAACACATGCTGAGCCGTATCACCTCGCTCAATCCCGCCTTGCGCGGCACGCCTGAGAAACGCAAGGGCGTGCTCGCCAAACTCGCCAAGCCCATTCAGGATCTGCGCCTCGATATGCCGACGATCGGGCTTCAAACGGTCGAGGATGTCGCCAGCGCCGGCCTGTGCGGCATCGTGGCGCGTCGACACGCCCTGCTGATTGTCGATAAGGCAGCGGTCTACGCACGCGCAACCGAACTGGGAATTTTTATCTATGGCCACGATGAGCCCTAAACGCATCATGCTGGTGGCCGCCGAGGCCTCCGGCGACGCCCTGGGCGCCGGCCTGATCGCCGAACTGCGCGCACAGGCGCCCGAGGCCGATCTGACCTTCTTCGGCGTCGGCGGCTTCCGCATGGCTGAGCAGGGTGTGGTCAGCCCGTTCGATATCTCCGAACTCTCTATCCTCGGCCTGCTGGAAGGCCTGAAAGCCTATGGTCGCGTGATGAAGCGGGTCCGTGAGACGGTCGCCTACGCACAGGCCGAACGACCGGATGTGGTGATCCTGATCAATTCCTGGGGCTTCACCCTGCGCGTGGCCACCGCGATCCGCAAGGTCATGCCGCACGTCAAGCTGATCAAATATGTCGGCCCGCAGGTCTGGGCAGCACGGCCGGGCAGGGCGAAGACCCTAGCGCAATCAGTCGATTTGCTGCTCGCCCTGCATCCGATGGACCCGCCGTTTTTCGAAGCCGCCGGCCTCAAGACCATCGTGGTCGGCAATCCGGCCCTGAGCATCGATTTCAATGACGCCGATCCGGTGGCGTTCCGCGCGCGCATCGGCCTCGAAAACGCGCCGACGCTGCTGGTTTTGCTCGGCAGCCGGCCATCGGAGATCAAACGCCTGTCGCCGGTCTTCGCCGAGACGGTGGCGCGGCTTTCCACCATCTATCCCGATCTGCGCCTGGTCACGCCGGTGGCTGACACCGTGCGCGAACTCGTAGAGCGCAGCATCGCCGACTGGCCGGTCAAGCCGCTTCTGGTCTATGGCGAGGCCGACAAGCACTCGGCCATGCAGGCCGCCACCCTGGCCCTGGCGTGCTCCGGCACCGTCTCGACCGAACTGGCGCTGGCGGGCTGCCCCATGGTTATCGCCTACAAGGTCGAGCCGCTGACCTTCTGGATTTACAAACGCATTTCGACGCTGAAGCACGTCACTATGTTCAACATCATGGCGGACAAGCGCATAGCGCCTGAGTTCATTCAGCATGAAGCGACGGTCGAGAATCTGGTTCAGGCTGTGGATGAGCGGTTGGCAAATAAAGACTTGCGAGACAATCAGATAGCTGAACAGTTTAAGGCTTTGGGTGCCATGGGGCGCGGCCAAAGACCACCCGCTGAAAAAGCCGCAGAGGCGGTGCTGGCGTTTCTCAATCCTGAGTGATTGGGTTTGGGGGCAGTGCCCCCATAACCTGACCCTATCAAAAAAAAGCCCCGCCGAATTGGCGAGGCTTTTTCTTTGAGCAGGAAAGACTTGGGGCCGCAGCCCCCAAACCTCATCACTTAGCCGCGTTGCGAGACCGGAATATAGTCGCGCTGACCGGAGCCGGTGTAGAGCTGGCGCGGACGGCCGATCTTCTGACCTGGATCCTCGATCATTTCCTTCCACTGGGCGATCCAGCCCACGGTGCGCGCCAAAGCGAACAGCACGGTGAACATGGTGGTCGGGAAGCCCATGGCCGACAGGGTGATACCGGAATAGAAGTCGACGTTCGGATACAGCTTGCGCTCGATGAAGAACTCGTCGTTCAGCGCGATCTGCTCCAGTTCCTTGGCGACCTGGAACAGAGGATCATTCGGATCGCCGACAGCGGCCAGCACTTCGTCAGCCGATTGCTTCATGACCGTCGCGCGCGGATCGTAGTTCTTGTACACGCGGTGACCGAAGCCCATCAGCTTGTACTTGCGGGCCTTGACGCCTTCGATGAACTCAGGAATGCGCTCGGGCGTGCCGATTTCCTTTAGCATGTTGAGCGCTTCTTCGTTGGCGCCACCGTGCGACGGCCCCCACAGGCAGGCGATGCCGGCGGCGATACAGGCGAACGGGTTGGCGCCCGACGAACCGGCCAGACGGACGGTCGAGGTCGAGGCGTTTTGCTCGTGGTCGGCGTGAAGGATGAAGATGCGGTCCATCGCCTTGGCCAGAACCGGGTTCACCACATACTCTTCGGCCGGTACGGCGAAGCACATGCGCAGGAAGTTTTCCGAATAGCTGAGCTTGTTCAGCGGATGCACGAAGGGCTGGCCGACGCTGTATTTGAAGGCGCGGGCGGCGATGGTCGGCATCTTGGCGATGAGACGGTGCGCCGAGATTTCGCGCTGCTTCAGATCGTGGATATCCAGGCTGTCGTGATAGAAGGCCGACAGGGCGCCGACAGCGCCGGTCATGATGGCCATCGGGTGGGCATCGCGGCGGAAGCCCGAGAAGAAGCGGTCGAACTGCTCGTGCAGCATGGTGTGACGCGTGATCGTCGTCTCGAACTCTTCCGATTGCGCGGCGGTCGGCAGTTCGCCATGCAGCAGCAGATAGCAGGTTTCAAGGAAGCTGGACTTTTCGGCCAGTTGTCCAATCGGATAACCGCGGTGCAGCAAAACGCCCTTGTCACCATCGATAAAGGTGATCTTGCTTTCGCACGAGGCCGTGGAGGTGAAGCCCGGATCGTAGGTGAAGGCGTCGGTTTCGGCATACAGCTTGCGGATGTCGATGACGTCCGGTCCGAGCGTGCCCTTCATCACAGGGAGATCGACGGCCTTGCCTTCGAAATTGATTTGGGCGGGGTTAGTCTGGCTCATATTACGCTACCTCAGATAAGGTTTCGACCCTTGGCGGGGCCTGTGTGCGGCGCACCTAAAATCGGCGTCGCGCCTGCTATATAAACACTCCTTCTAAATGAAAAGCCCCCCTTTTAAGCGAAGGAGGCTCTCTTCGCGGCCAATGGAGGCCAAAAGTCTGGAAATATCCGGTGCGGGGTGTCCGGCAGAGAGAATTCCACGCAGCACAGGGCCGATCTTTCCGAAGCCAACACCTTCATTTTCAACGAATTTTTTCAATTGTCCGTCAATATAATCGGCGTCCCAGTTGTCCCATAGCAACACATTTTCGTGAAGACGCTTGAGGCGAGAAATTGTTTCTTCGGTGAGCAGATTTTTTGTCTTTTCATCAAGCGGCACCGGCCCTTTCGTCAGCGCAAAATGCGCGGCCTGCGCCAATTGCACGATGGTCTGGGCGCGCTCCTTGACGAGGGGCAGGGTGCGGGTGAGGATTTCGCGCGTGTCCGGCGCTTCCTTGTGGCCGGTGGCGATCAGCTCGGCCATGACCAGATTGACCAGGCGCGCATCATCAGCCACGCGGATCCAGTGGGCGTTGACCGAGCCCAGCTTGGCGAAATCGAGCCGCGCCGGCGCCTTGTTGATGCCGCTGACATCGAACCATTCAATGGCTTGCGCGTCGTCGAAAATCTCGTCATCGCCATGCGACCAGCCAAGGCGTGTCAGGTAGTTGCGCATGGCTTCGGGCAGATAGCCAAGGCTCTGGTATTCACCCACCGCCTGCGCGCCATGGCGCTTGGAAAGCTTGGCGCCATCGGGGCCATGGATCAGCGGAATATGCGCGAAGGTCGGCAACTCCCAGCCAAAAGCCATATAGATCAGGCTCTGGCGCGCGGCATTGTTCAGGTGATCGTCGCCACGAATGACGTGGGTGATGCCCATATCATGATCATCGACCACGACAGCGAGGTTATAGGTCGGGTTGCCATCGGAGCGCAGCAGGATCAGGTCGTCCATGTCCTTGGTGTTGAAGGTGACGTCGCCCTGCACCGCATCGGGCACCACGAGGGCGTCGCCCAACGGCCCCTTGAAGCGAATAACATGCGGTTGCTCCAGTTCGGCCTCAGTCGGCGTGCGGTCTCGCCACGGCGAGCGCAGGGCATGACCCGCCTCACGGGCTTCCTCACGGGCCATTTCGGTTTCTTCCTGCGTCATGAAGCAGGCATAGGCGCGCCCCTTGGCCACCAGCTCGGCGACAGCCTGCTTGTGGCGCTTTTCGCGCGCATGCTGGAAGACCACGGTGTCGTCAGGCTTCAGGCCAAGCCAGTCGAGCCCCTCGAAAATGGCGTCAACAGCGGCCACAGTCGAGCGTTCGCGGTCAGTGTCCTCCACGCGGATCAGGAACTTGCCGCCGGTATGTTTCGCATAGAGCCAGTTGAACAGGGCCGTGCGGGCGCCGCCGATATGCAGGTAGCCGGTCGGCGAGGGAGCGAAACGGGTGACGACTTGCGATTTTGGTTGGGTCATGGTCATTTACGGTAAGGGGGGGAAGGTTTGTGAGCGTCTTATAGCTCTCTTTGCCGCGAACCCAAGGTCTTTCATCGTATTTTTGGGCACTTTGGGGCGATGTGCGTTTGAAATCCGCAATTCTTTTCATCAAAAATCGCACGGTGGATGCGCTGAGCCTGCAGGCCGGGCGGCTGTTTCTGTGGCTGCCGGTCGCTATGGGATGCGGTGCAGCCGCCTATCTCAGCCTGCTGTTCGAGCCGTCATGGCTATGGGTGGGCCTGCCGTCTCTGGCGATAGTGGCGGCTCTGTCGGTCATGCGGCGCTTTAATTTAGCTGGATATCTCCTTAATTTTGTAGTTCTTTTATGTGCTTTCGCCTTGGGTGTTATGGTGTGCAAGCTGCGCACTGAGCATGTGCGGGCGCCGGTATTGGGCTCGGAGATCTCCACCTATACCCTGACCGCCTATGTGGTCGATATCGTGTCGCCAAGCGAAGACCAGCCGCGGCTGTTGCTGGCGCCGATATCGCTGCGCGGCGTGAGGCCGGAAGCCACACCGCTGCGGCTGCGCGTGACGCTCAAGCCGGGCACGGTGGAGGCGATCGCCTGAAACCAGGTGATGCGATCTCGGTCTTCGCCATCCTCAATCCGCCGCCGCCGCCGAATATGCCGGGCGGATATGATTTTGCCCGCGCCGCCTGTTTTCAGTGCATCGGCGGGGTTGGGATGGTCCCCGGCCAGCCGCGCATCGTATCCGCGGACAAGCCGGGCTGGTGGCTGGATATGATCCTGAAGCTCAATCAGCTGCGCTGGTCGATCACCGAAAAACTGGTGGCCGGCATCACGCCGGAATTTGCCAATGGCCGCGCCATCGGCGGCTTCGCGGCGGCTTTGGTGACCGGCCATGAAACCTTTATTCCGCAGGCCCTGATCCAGGATATGCGCGATTCCGGCCTCGCGCACATCCTGTCGATTTCAGGTTTCCATATGGCGATTGTCGGTGGCTTCGTCTTCTTCGCCCTGCGAGGCCTGATGGCCGCCGTGCCGTGGCTGGCCCTGCATGCGCCGATCAAGAAATGGGCGGCGGGGCTGAGCATCATCTGCATCCTGCTCTATCTTGCCATATCCGGAGCGCCGGCGCCGGCCGTGCGCTCGGCGGTCGTGGCCTGCGTCGCTTTCGGTGCCATCCTGCTCGACCGCCGCGCCTTGAGCCTGAGAGCGCTGGCCATCGCCGCCATCGTCGTGATTTGCCTGACGCCGGAGGCCGTGATCCAGCCAGGCTTCCAGATGTCGTTCAGCGCCACCGCCGCCCTTCTGGCGCTGGCGGAAACGCTCAAGCCTCCCGTTACTGAAATCAGCGTGCCGATGTGGGTTAAGGCCATCCAGTCGGCCCTGCGTGGGCTTTGGCTGTCGCTTCTGGCCTCGGTCGTGGCGACCGCCGCTACCACACCTTTCGCCATCGCCTATTTCAACCGCTTTTCGGTCTACGGTCTTCTGTCCAACCTGTTCGAGGCGCCAGTTACCGCCTTTGTGGTGATGCCGTCACTGGCGCTTGGCACCGTCTTTTCCGCCACGCCGATTGGCTTGCTGTTCCTGCGTATCGCCGGGGCAGGGCTTTGGCTCATCGAGCGTATCGCCGCCATCACCGCTGACCTGCCGCACGCCGTGCTGAACTGGCCAAGCGCACCGGCCTATGTGCTGGCCATCTCATTTATCGGGCTGTTGTGGGTTTGTCTGGTGCGTGGCAAGGCCCGATGGGCCGGTCTGCTGGCGGCGTGCGCTATCCGGTGGTGGCCGCGCGTGACGCCGCCGGATATCTGGATCGACTCTGAGGGCGGTAATGCGGCGATCCGGGCGTCCGCAGGCGCCTATGTCATGCGCGATCGCGTGCGACAGTATGGTTTCACGCAATGGAGCCAGCATTACGGGCTGACGCCACAGAATATTAGCGCGCGATGCCGACTATATCTGCAAGGGCTATGGTTGCATGCCGAAGCCTGACGCCCCTATGAAGGTCGGTTTCTGGTTCAGCAACAAACCGCCTAAGCCAGAGCGCTTGACGGAACTCTGTTAAGCCAGCGATCTGGTGGTCCTGCGCAGTCCGGTCGGCGACTGGCAGGATGAATGCGCCAGCGTCAACCGTATCAGCGCCGGTGATTTCCGCACGCTTGGCGCCCTGCAACTGACGCGCCAGACGGATACGCAAAAGGGCTGGGAGATCAAGGCTGCCCAGCCCTTGCGTGGTCATCGCTACTGGTCAAACCCCTCGCAAGCCGAGGGCGACGCCGTCTATTAGTGGTAGCGCCGCATCAGGCCGACCAGACGGCCCTGAACCTTGACCTGACCGTCGTTGTAGATCTTGGTCTTGTAGTCCGGATTGGCGGCTTCAAGGGCAATCGAGCCGCCCTTCTTGCGCAGGCGTTTCAGCGTGGCGGTGTCTTCATCGACCAGGGCCACAACGATCTCACCGGACTGTGCCGTATCGGTCTTCTTGATGACGACGAAATCGCCATTCAGGATACCGGCATTGATCATCGAATCGCCTTCGATTTCGAGGATATAATGCTCGCCGGCGCCCAGCAGGGCTTCGGGGACATGGATGCGGTCGCGTTCCTGCCCCATTGCTTCGATTGGCACACCGGCGGCGATCTTGCCCAGCAGCGGCAGTTCGCGGGTGTCGTCATTGATGGGAGCGGAGTTTTCAAGTGGACGTGAGCCTTCAACCACTTGCGGCACAAAGGCCTGACGACCGCGCGGCGGTGCAGAGGCCGTGGCCTGATCGGGCATCTTGATGACTTCGAGGGCGCGGGCGCGGTGCGCCAGGCGACGGATAAAGCCGCGCTCTTCCAGCGCCGTGATGAGGCGGTGGATACCTGATTTCGACGCCAGATCGAGCGCCTCTTTCATTTCATCGAACGATGGCGAGACGCCGCTTTCCTTGATGCGTTCGTGAATGAACATCAGGAGTTCGCGTTGTTTGGTCGTCAGCATAGAACACCTATTTCGCAATGCCTGTCTGCGTGTTCACAGAACAAGTCATGAACCAATAGCCGATGTTCTATATGTGTTCTTGTTAATGTCAAGCTAACGCCGCAAAAATTACCGCATTTTTGCTTAAATGGACAACAGGGTCCGCGTCGCTTCGGTGACATCGCCTTGGCGCATAAGGCTTTCGCCCACCAGCATGGCAGTGGCGCCGGTGCGGGCCAGACGCCTGACGTCAAACGGCGTGAAAATACCGCTTTCTGCGACCAGAATATGCTCAGGCGTGACCATATGGGCCAGTTCTTCGGTCACGGCCAGATCGACATGAAAATCTCTTAGATTACGGTTGTTTATACCAATCAGCTTTGATTTCAGTGTAAGTGCGCGGCGCATTTCTTCGGCATCGTGAACCTCGACCAGGGCGTCCATGCCGTAGTGATGCGCGGTATCGATCAGATCGGCGGCCAGCGAATCATCGATCATCGCCATGATGACCAGGATGGCGTCAGCGCCCAGGCTGCGCAATTCGGTCACCTGCCAGGTATCGACGAGAAATTCCTTGCGGATACAGGGCAGGGATACCGCCCCGCGCGCCGACTGGAAGTGCAATTCGTGGCCCATGAAGCTTGGGTTATCGGTCAGGATCGACAGGCAACTAGCCCCACCGGCCTCATAACACTGCGCCAGATAGTTCGGATCGAAATCTTCGCGAATCAAACCCTTGGAAGGGCTGGCCTTCTTGATCTCGGCGATCAGCGACAGTCCGCCCGGTTGCTGATTGGCGATTAGCGCGCGGGCAAAGCCGCGCGTGGGGCCCGCAGCTTCGATCGCGGATTCGAGATCGCTCAGCGTCGTGTTGACGCGGCGCACGGCCACATCCTCACGTTTGTACGTGGCGATCTTCTCCAGAATATCCTGCATATCGTCTCCTTTGGCGGGCGTGGCGACACTATCATGTCGCGCCACGTCTTAGCCACTCAACACTTATGTTATAGGGGGGCGTTATAGGGCGGCGTCGTCCGGATCAGGGTATCGAGCGCGGCTTTCGCCTTGCCGTCATCGATCACGACCATGGCCAGTTCAACCCCTTCACGCAGCGTCTCGACCTTGTCGGCCACCAGGAAGGCGGCGGCGGCATTGAGGAGGACGATATCGCGGTAGGCGCTCTTTTTGCCATTGAGCAAGGCCAGAAGTTCCGCCGCATTATGCTCCGGCGCGCCGCCGGTGATATCGGCCAGCGCCGCGCGCGGCAGGCCCACGGCCTCCGGCGTGATCTTGAACAGGCGGACAAAGCCGTCACGCCATTCGGCCACATCGGTTTCGCCGGTTGTGGTGAGTTCGTCGAGGCCAGATCCATGCACCGACCACGCCTTGACGGCGCCAAGCTGGCCAAGCGCCTGCGCGATGGGTTCAACAAAGCGCGGCGAGGGCACGCCGACCACCTGACGTTTGGCGCCGGCCGGATTGCTGAGCGGGCCCAGCAGGTTGAAAATGGTGCGGAAACCCAGTTGCTGACGGATCGGCGACACGTGCTTCATGGCGCCGTGATGCGACTGGGCGAACATGAAGCAGATGCCGGCCTCATCGAGCGCCGTCCGCTGTTGCTCCAGTGTCGCTTCAATATTGACGCCGATCGCCGCCAGCACATCGGCGGTACCGGATTTCGAGGTGATGGCGCGGTTGCCGTGTTTGGCCACTTTCAGGCCGCCACCGGCCGCCACGAAACCGACGGCGGTTGAGATATTCAGCGTATGCAGCCCATCCCCGCCGGTGCCGCACACATCTATCACATCGTAGGGATGATCCAGATGGATGGCGGCCTTGCGCATGGCGCGGGCGCAGGCGGCGATTTCGCCAACCGTTTCGCCACGAATACGGATCGCCGTCACGGCCGCAGCCACCTGAGCTGGGGTCGGTTCGCCGCGCAGGCAGGCCGAGAAGAAGGACTCGGCGTCTTCTTCGTTCAGGGTGGTGCCGTCAGCCAGTTTCGACAGCAGCGGCTTGAAGGCGTCAGACATAGAGGTTGTGGTTCTCGATACCGGCGAGGTCGAGGAAGTTCGACAGCAACTGGTGACCGCCTTCGGTAGCGATCGATTCAGGGTGGAACTGGACGCCGTGGATCGGGCGCGTCTTGTGCTGCACGCCCATGATCTCGCCGTCTTCGGTCCAGGCGGTCACCTCCAGATCGTCGGGCAGGGTTTCGCGCTTTACCGCCAGCGAGTGATAACGTGTCGCTGTAAATGGATCGGGCAAGTCTTTGAAAATGCCTTTGTTATTATGGTGTATCTGGCTGGTCTTGCCGTGCATCAGGGTCTTGGCGCGGATGACATCACCGCCATAGGCCTGACCGATCGACTGGTGACCGAGGCAGACGCCCAGAACCGGCATGTCTTCGGGGGCGGCGCGCAGCAGCGGCAGGCAGATGCCGGCCTGATCGGGGGCGCAAGGGCCCGGCGACAGCAGGATGGCTTTCGGCGCCAGCGCCAGGGCGTCCTGAACGCTCAGCGCGTCGTTACGATAGACCTGCGTCTCCGCGCCAAGCTCGGCCAGATAATGGACGAGGTTGTAAGTGAAACTATCATAATTATCGATAACCAAGATCATTAAGGCCTCCGTAAGCGCAGTCTGGTAAGGTGTCTCTCACCCACTAACAACAGCGCGCCCACACATTCAGCATGTATCTAAGCAATTGCATCCGCCTTTCCAAGCCTAAACATCACAAGACTTTTGTGTCGTGCCAAATATCCGTAAGGTGCGGCGCATGACATCGAATTCGTAACGGATTAGCGGACGCACAAACAAGCGACCTGAGCGACGAGCGCCTTTACGAGGCCATGATGCTGCTCAACAGGCCGATGAAGAAGCGCGCCCCAGGTTATGTGCCGATCATTGCCGTGCTGGGTGTTGTCAGCGCCGGCATGTTTTTTACCTATACCATGACCCGTATGCCGATGAACGGCGCCGTTAACGCGGTCAAGGTGGCGTCGCTCAATTCTGCACATCAGACGGACGGTGGGACAATGCTGTCCGGACTGGCCGTGCCGCAAGTGCAGTTTCGTGCCGTCGATTTCCAGCTTTCGAGCGCGCAGCTCCCCGCTGCCGCTGAACAAACAGCCGGTATCGATCAGAACGAATTTGTCCGCGCCAAGATGGCCCTGGAGTCACCGACCCAGGAAACCATCAATCTAGATAATTAATTAGTTCTGGCTGTAGACGTAACGCCAGGCGTCCTGCGCGGCCTTGATGAGCGCACCTGCCTTGTGACAGGTTTCCTCATACTCGGTTTGCGGTACGCTGTCGGCCACCACGCCGGCGCCGGCCTGCACATAGATCATATGATCCTTGAACAGGGCTGTGCGCAGCACGATGCAGACATCGACGCTGCCGCCGCTGGAGATATAGCCCGCACCGCCGCCGTAAAGCACGCCGCGCTTGACCGATTCCAGTTCGTCAATGATCTCCATGGCGCGCACCTTGGGCGCACCTGAGAGCGTGCCGGCGGGCAGGGCGGCCAGCAGGGCATCGACCGCATCCAGATCGTTCGGGGCATCGCCTTCTACATTGGAGACGATGTGCATGACGTGGCTGTAGCGCTCGATGACGAACTTTTCAGTGACACGCACGGACGCGGGCTTGGCGACGCGGCCGACATCGTTGCGGCCCAGATCGAGCAGCATCAGGTGTTCGGAAAGCTCTTTCGGATCGGCCAGCAGTTCCAGTTCCAGCGCCTTGTCCTCGGCCGGTGTCTTGCCGCGGCGACGCGTGCCGGCGATCGGGCGGATCGTCAGTTTGCCATCACGGATACGGACCAGAATTTCCGGCGATGAGCCGGCCAGCTGGAAATCGCCGAAGTTCAGGTAGAACAGGTAGGGCGAAGGGTTGTGGCGGCGGACGCTGCGATAGAAGGCGAACGGATCAAGGTTAAACGGCGCCTCGAAGCGATGGCTCGGCACGACCTGGAAGATATCACCGGCGGCGATATAGTTCTTGGCGCGCTCGACCATGTTGCCGTAGCCCTGCGCCGAGGTCGGTGACGACAACGGCTCCTGGTGGTGATCGGTGGCGGCGGGCTGGGCGGCCAGCGGCACGCGCAGGTCGGATTCCACAGCGTCAAGACGCGCAAGGGCACCGCTATAGGCATCATGAGCCGTCCGGCCGTCCGGCCACACCGGGCTGGCGAGCAGGATCTCGTGCGCGACATTGTCGAAGACGCAGATCACCGACGGACGCACCAGACAGGCGTCAGGCAGGTTCAGGGGATCGGGATTGCCGGTGCCGAGCGGTTCCATCAGGCGGATCAGATCGTAGCCGAAAACACCGAACAGACCGGAGACCATCGGCGGCAGGCCTTCGGGGATATCCATCTTGTTGGCGGCCACAAGCGCGCGCAACGAATCGAGCGTCGGCTTGTCGTCCGGCGTGTATAGGCCTTTGGCGATATCACCGCCGGTGGCCAGTTCGGCCTTGTCACCAAAACAGCGCCATACGAGGTCAGGCGACAGGGTAAGTATCGAATAGCGGCCAGAGAGCGCACCGCCCTCAACCGACTCGAACAGGAAGCTGAAAGGGTGGTTGCGCGACAGTTTCAGATAGGCCGAAACCGGGGTTTCCAGATCATCGATCAGCTTGCGGCAGACGATATAGGGTTTGCCGGCGTCATACGCCTGGGTGAAGACGCCTTCGTTGGCGGTCAGGGAAGCGGCCTCGGCGATCACGGCTTGGCCTTTTCTGCGGGCTTCTTGTCATCCTTCTTGTCGGCCTTCGGATCGGCGGGCGTGATGCCCAGCGCCAGTTCGGCCGTGTTCGGATAGGTGGCGGTCTTGACCAGGGTGCGGGCTTCGGTGCGGTTGGTCGTGGCGATATCCTGCTGCACGCTCTGGGTCATTTGCGCGCGGACGGCGGTCGACATCATGTTGGCGCTGGAGACGTCAGCCTGATGGACGGCGTCGATGCGACCAATGGCGATGTTCATCTGGTTAATCGGCGCATTGAAGGTTTCGCCCGCCTTGCCGGCGAAGACGCGACCGAGCACAGGGTTCGGCAGGCCGGATTGCTGCGCCGTGGCGCGGCTTAAGCCGGGGAACTGACGGACCGGCGCGTTCAGGCTGGCGGCGACGGCGGCGAAGGCTTCGCCCTTGTTGAGACGGGCCGAGGCTTCAGAGGCCTTGGCCTGAATGGCGGCGCCGACCTTTTCGGCCATCCAGTACTGTGCCAGTTCGTTTTTGATCTGGGCGAAAGGCGGCGCACCGGCGGGCTTCACGGCATCGAGGCGGACGGCGAAATACTGGCCTTCGCCGAGTTCTTCAACGTCCGAGGCCGAACCGGCGGACGGCAGGTCGTAGATCGCCTTCACCAAGGTGGTGTAGTTGCTGTAGTTGGCGCGCGGATTGTTGGTCTGGCCATCGGCGGTCATCGGCTCAAGCTTGACGACGGTCAGGCCCAGTTCCTTGGCGGTGGCGTCGAAATTCTTGCCGGCACGGATGGCGTCGGAGAAGGCGTTCGAGTCCTTGTTGACGCGGTTGGCGGCCTCTTCCTTGAGGTAGTCCTGAACCAGTTGGGCGTGGACGCTGTCATAGGAAGGCGTCGAGCCGGTCTTGATCTCGCCCATCTTGATGACGGCGTAGCCGAGTTCACCCTGAATGGCACCGGAAATATCACCGGTCTTGAGCGCGAAGGCGGCGTTGCCGATCTTGGCGTCAGGCACGGCGGCCTTCGGCTTCAGGTCGTAGGTGATGACCTGGCCCTTGTGGGCCTTGGCGGCGTCTTCGGGCGTCTTACCGGCTTTCAGGGCGCTGGCGATGGCGTTGGCGTCGCCGGCGTTCTGGGCCGTCACCTGCACGAACCTGCGGGTTTCCGGCGCGGCCAGGGTGGCGAGGCGGGTGTCATAGAGCTTGCGGACGGCGGCTTCGTCAACCTTGATGTCCTTGTAATTGTCAGCGGCGAAGCGGACCACCGAGGCCTGGCGCAGTTCCGGCATCTGCAATTGCGGCAGGCGCGCGGTGTAGAAGGCATTCAGATCGGCCTCGGTCGGCGGGGCGGGCATTGTGATGTTCGACTGGTTGACCACGAACAGGCTGGCGTCGCGGTTTTGCAGGGTCACGGCGGCTTCGGCGGCGGCATAGATGCGTGGCGCCTTGAAACCGGCGACGGCGGCGGACAGATACTGCTGACCGGCGATTTCATCCGACATGTTCTGCTCGAACGACTTTTCGGTCATGTTGTTGCGCGCCAGCAACTGACGATAGGTGTCCTTGTCGAAACGGCCGGTGACGCTGTTGAAGAAGGCGGGAATCTTGCCGATTTCAGCGACGATCATCTTGGCCGATGGCTTGATGCCGATCGAATCAAGCCAGGCGGCAAACGCTGTCTCGTCGGCCATCTGGTTCAGCAGGCGGATATGGGCGCCGGCGGCAACATATTCTTCGTTGGTGAAGGTCTGTCCCTTGTTTTCTTTGGGATAGTTTTCCTTGATCACTTCAAAGCGGCTCTTGAAATCGCTGGAGCTGATCTCGCGCTTGCCGGCGGTGATAACATCATTGCCACCCGTCTTGTTAAACGCATCGGTCAGGCCGAAAATGGCGAACGAGGCGATCAAAAGCACCATCAGGCCTTTAAAGAACCATGACTTGGTAAATTCGCGGAAGGCGGTGATCATCGCTTTATGTATCCTGTAGACGCAAAAGTAGCCGGCACGCTTTTTAGCGCACGCGCGCAGATATGGTGGTGTCTTACGGCACGAATAAGGCTGTTACAAAGGGAAATTGTGACTTTCAAGGATTTTCTTGGCAAGTTTTCCTTGGCTTGCCCGCCAGCCTCAGTCTATGTTTTGTGCGCTGCGAACACACCGCCGGAGTAACAGGGCCTCATTAGAAGGCGCGTTCGCCGACCGGCCGCAGACCTGAAATGCCAGCCCAAAAAGAATGATAATGCCACAAACCCATCTGATCGCGGCCAATTGGAAGATGAACGGCGTCAAGGCGTCGCTCCCGATCGCCCGCACTATTGCCGAGCAAAGCCGCGGATTAAACGCGCGCGTCGCCCTGTTTCCGCCCGCCACCCTTTTGCCGCTTATGGCCGATGCCCTGCAAGGCACAGATATCATGTTGGGGGGGCAGGATTGCCACCACGCCGATTCCGGCGCCTATACCGGTGATATCTCGGCGTCCATGCTGAAAGACGCCGGCGCTTCCATGGTTATTTTGGGGCATTCCGAGCGCCGCCATGGTCATCTTGAGCCGTGCGCCCTGGTGGCGCGCAAGTCGCTGGCGGCTTTGCGCGCCGGGCTGGAGCCGATCATCTGCATCGGTGAAACGCTTGATCAGCGCCAGGCCGGCCTGACAATTCCCGTGCTGTCGCGCCAATTGGCGGATAGTGTGACGAGCGATCTGAAAGGTCAGGCGTTTCATGTGTCGTATGAACCGGTCTGGGCCATCGGAACCGGTCTGGTGGCGTCGGATGCGCAGATTCTCGAAGCCTTCGCTCTGATCCGGGGGCATCTCGATAAGCATTTCGGTACGAATGCGCCGCAGATTCTTTATGGCGGCTCCGTCAAGGCTTCCAACGCGGCGCACCTGCTGGCGCTGGAAGGCGTTGGCGGCGCGCTCGTCGGCGGAGCGTCCCTGACGGTCGAGGACTTTATGCCGATCATCAGGGCCGCCGACACGGCACCGGTGTGACAAGCAGAGGTGACGAGAACCTTGAACGCCCTTCGCCCTCAAGCAGATGAAGCGGTAGGGCATAAAAGATGTACCCCCTTGTAATCGTCCGCCTGCATCATATTTCTGTTGTGCAATCCAAGACCCCTATGGCCATTCACGCCGGAGGATGCTAAGGGCGTGCGACTTCTCATCCGAGCGACCGGTAACGGGCGCTTTCCGCGAAAAAGATTATAGAAGAACCTAAAGACCCGACATGCTGTTTTATATACTTTTGACCGTCCAAATCATCGTCAGCGTCTCCATGGCGGGCCTGATTCTCATCCAGCGCTCCGAAGGCGGCGCGCTCGGCATGGGCGGCGGACCTTCGGGCTTCATGTCGGCCCGCGGCGCAGGTAATCTGCTGACCAAGGCGACCGCGATTCTGGCCTTTATCTTCTTCGCTAATTCCATTGGCCTGACCATTGTCGGCAACTATTCACAAAAGACGACCTCGGCCGTCGATAAGGTAGATACGACCGGCCTGACGATCGACAAGTCGGCCCAGCCCGCTGCGCCCGCCGCCGCACAAACCAGCTCGGCCGCGCCTTCGCTGAGCGATCTGCCCCTGGCCGGTGCTCCGGCGCCTGCCACGCCGCAACAACAGACACAGCCTGCCGCTTCCAAGCCCGCTGCCCTGCCGGCACCGCTCAAGCTGCCGGCCAATCCGGCGGCTTCGTCAGCGGCGTCCTCGAAGCAGGTTGAGAAGGCCAAGGAAGGCATCTGGCAGTCTTCGGCGGCTTCGTCATCGGCTTCGCGTTAAGCGTTTTTTTGGGCTCACGCCCACACGGTACACACTGTTTTCGGCCCATGGAGTGCTAAGCTCCGTGGGTCATCTCTAATTTTATGGTAAGAGTCTGATATGGCCCGTTTCGTTTTCATCACTGGCGGGGTGGTTTCCTCGCTTGGCAAGGGCTTGGCGTCGGCGGCTCTGGGGGCATTGCTCCAGGCCCGGGGCTTCAAGGTGCAACTCCGCAAGCTGGACCCTTATCTTAACGTCGATCCGGGCACGATGTCGCCTTATCAGCACGGCGAAGTCTTCGTCACCGACGATGGCGCCGAAACCGACCTCGACCTCGGCCATTATGAGCGCTTTACCGGCGTCAACGCCCGCAAGACCGACAACATCACCACCGGCCGCATCTATTCTAACATCATCGAGAAAGAACGCCGTGGCGATTATCTCGGCGCGACCGTGCAGGTGGTGCCGCACGTCACCGACCAGATCAAACAGTTCGTGGTGTCCGATCAGGGCGACGCCGACTTTATCCTTGTCGAAATCGGCGGTACGGTCGGCGATATCGAAGGCCTGCCGTTCTTTGAAGCTATCCGACAGCTTGGCCAGGAACTGCCGCGCCGCCAGTGCTGCTTCATCCACCTGACGCTTTTGCCGTTCGTCAAGACGGCCGGAGAGATGAAGACCAAGCCGACCCAGCACTCGGTGAAAGAACTGCGCTCGATCGGTATTCAGCCCGATATCCTGCTGTGCCGCTGCGAACAGGAAATCCCCGCCGAAGAACGTCGTAAGATCGGCCTGTTCTGTAATGTGCGCGAAACCGCGGTCATTCAGGCCATGGATTCCGACAATATCTACGCCGTGCCGATCGATTACCACAAGCAGGGCCTTGATACCGAAGTGCTGAGCGTGTTCGGCATCGAAGACGCCAAGGCGCCGGATCTCGCCATGTGGAAGGACATCACCCAGCGTTATGCCTATCCGGACGGGGAAGTCTCCATCGCCGTGGTCGGCAAGTACACCGTGCTCAAGGACGCCTACAAGTCGCTGATCGAAGCGCTCTATCACGGCGGCATGGCCAACAATGTGCGCGTCCGCATCGATTGGGTTGAATCGGAAACCTTTGAAGGCGCACCGGATGCGGTGATCGAGCGCCTTGAGAACGTCCATGCCATTCTGGTGCCCGGCGGCTTCGGCGAACGCGGCGCGCTTGGCAAGATCGAAGCGGCACGCTTTGCCCGTGAGAACAATGTGCCCTATTTCGGCATCTGTTTCGGTATGCAGATGGCGGTGCTGGAAACGGCGCGCCACCTGGCCGGCATCAAGGAAGCCTCATCGACCGAATTCGGCCACACCACCGAGCCGGTGGTCGGCCTGATGACCGAATGGCTGAACGGCAACGAACTGACCCAGCGCGCCGCCGGCGGCAATCTCGGCGGCACCATGCGCTTGGGCGCCTTCGAGGCCAAGCTCAAGGAAGGCTCCAAGGTCGCGGAAATCTATGGCGGTGTCGATGTGTCCGAGCGTCACCGTCACCGTTACGAAGTCAACCGCGACTATATCGAGCGTCTGGAAGACTGCGGCCTGCGCTTCTCCGGCATGTCGCCCGATGGCCTGCTGCCGGAAATCGTCGAACGCCCGGAACATCCGTGGTTTATCGGCGTGCAGTATCACCCGGAACTCAAAAGCCGCCCGTTTGCGCCGCACCCGTTGTTCCAGAGCTTCATCGCCGCCGCCAAGGTGCGCTCGCGTCTCGTCTAAACTGAGGATTTACACATGACACGCCAATTGATCACGTCCGGTTCGCCTTTCGAGGGTGAGATCGGTTTCTCCCGCGCCGTTCGTTCTGGCAACCGCATCGAGGTGTCGGGCACAGCGCCGGTCGTAGGCGGCCAGACCGCCGGCGTGGGTGATTGCTACGCCCAAACCAAGGCCGCACTCGGCATCATCGTCAAGGCGGTGGAAGACGCTGGCGGTAAGGCCTCCGACATCATCCGCACCCGCATCTTTCTGACCGATATGTCGCTGTGGAAGGACGCCGCCAGGGCGCACGGCGAAATCTTCGGCGAGATCCGTCCGGCCTCCAGCTTTATCGGCACCAGCGCCCTGATCAATCCGGAATGGCTGGTCGAAATCGAAGCCTCGGCCCAGATCGAAGGCTAGACATGACAAATCTGCCCTTTGCGCTATACTGGCGCAAAGGGTGGGTATCATGACACTGAAGGACGAACTGGGGCTGTTGCCGCGTTTCCTCTATATACAGGTCGGCGTCATGCTGGCCACGGCGGCTATTGCCAGTGATTATAGCGACTGGGCGCTGATCGAGGCCGGCAAGATGCCGCCGTTCGGCTTTATCCTCATGAATGTGATCGCCCTGCCGCTGGCACTCGGCATTATCCTGTGGGCCTGTGTCGGACGCCACCGTGAATGGCATATCGGCGATGGCCATATCCGCATACGTCTGCTCAGTCTGACCTCGTGGCGCAAAACCCATCATATCATGGCGGAGGATATCCGCGACGTCGCGCAGCATAGTTATGACCATGAGCGCAAGGGCAGCCGCGTGGCGCATGGTCTGATCGTGACCCTGAAAGACGGCCGCCGGCTGATCTCGCCGAAAAGCCATGACGAAAAACGGCTGGAAATGGCTCGCTTGCATATCGAAAGTGTTATGCGGAGCCCGTTGCCCGATAACGATCCGCTGGCGCAGGCCATGAACGCTAATGGCCTTTCCTGACTATGACGCACCAAAAAGTGCAATTGGTGCTTGATCAGGCGGGGAACATGAGGCATAAGGCCCGCCTTCTGACTCACTTCGTGTGCGTCGCCACCCTATTTTGTGCCTGATTGCCTTTCTGGTTCGGGCCCTTGACTTGAGAGAGACACGGAAATGGCCGTTCCTAAGCGTAAAGTTTCGCCCTCACGCCGCAATATGCGTCGTTCGCATGATGCGCTGGGCCCCAATGCCTACACCGAAGACAAGGACACCGGCGAACTGCGCCGTCCTCACCATGTCGATCTGAAGACCGGCATGTACAAGGGCCGTCAGGTTATTACGCCGAAGAAGGACTAAGCTGGATCAGCTTAGCTCAAGCCGTTTGATAAAAACGGCGGCAAAATAAAAAGCAGAAATTTGAACGCGGTTTCGGAAACGGAACCGCGTTTTTTCGCGCGCCTTAAGCCGCTCTGACGTCGCTTGAAATGATCGCCGTGGCCATGGTTTCGCCAAAAAGGTCGATCAGGACTGTCAGTCCTGAGTTGATCGTCTGGCAGCGAACCTGGTTAAGCCAAGGCTGCCGATAAGGAGTTTACATGCTTGTTGCTATACTCGCGGCCGCGGCCGTAAGCGCTTCGGCCTATCCCGATCCGATCGCCCCTGCGGCCAAGGGCCAGATGCAGTGCTATTCGCCCAATGTGGCGATGAAGTCGTGCAAGTCGCTGGCGATGTACGCGGCGAAAGGGGATGGCAGCTTCGCCAATACCGCCATCGTGCTGGTAAAGGCGTCGCCTGTGACTCTTCTCGAGACGGTCGCCGATGTGACTGTGCGCGATGGCGCGGTCTGCGGCGCCATTACCGAAGCCAATATCCGTACCGCCAAACTGAGCGCCAACGCGCAGGCCGTACCGCCCGAACAGGCCGCACCCTTTCTGGGCCAACTGGTGACCGCGCTTAAGCCGGTCATAGATCGTGACATCTGCACGCGCTACGAAGGCACAGGGCCGCTGCTGACCGCCAAGGCGACCATGGACGGTGTGCCACAGCCCGACGATGACCAGACCGTCCTGTGGGTCAGCGCCAGTGATGGTTATGCAGTGAAGCCTTAAGGCTCATCTAGCTCGATCCAGACCGGGGCGTGGTTGCGGGGGGGAGGGCATGGAGCCGTTGACGTTGAAGGTGGCGTCACACGCCGGTTGAAATGGCCGCCGCCGCATCCGGCACCTTTTCCAGTTCGCCGCGCGGCACATTGCCGACCGGAAAGCGGTCATCATCCCATACGACATAGACGGTCTGCGGCGTATTCTTGCGGATCTCCCTGTCGGACACAACGATATCGTCGTCCTGAGGATTGATGTTGACGGTGCCGAGGCCCTTTTCGGCATGGCTGACGCGGTCGCCGTCCTTTAGATACTCAGTGGTTTCTTCGGTCATGTCCGTCTCCATAAATGATTGTCAAATCAATCTGGGGACCGCCCTGTAAGGATTCAATTCGCCGCCACGCCGAGATGGTTTCAGGCCGCGCTTGTCATCGGCGGCGCACATCGCTATAGCAGCCCTGCAAAATCCCATGATCGTCTCATATAGCAGGACTCCCCATGCCCGAAATCATTGACATCGTCGCCCGCGAAATCCTCGACTCCCGTGGCAATCCCACGGTTGAAGTCGATGTCACCCTCGATGATGGCTCGTTCGGCCGCGCCGCCGTGCCCTCCGGCGCCTCGACCGGCGCCCACGAAGCCACCGAGCTGCGTGACGGCGACATGAAGCGTTACGGCGGTAAGGGCGTTCGTAAGGCGGTCGATGCCGTCAACGGCGAAATCTTCGAGGCCATCGCGGGCTTTGAAGCGCTCGACCAGCGCCGTCTCGATCAGGCCCTCATCAATCTGGATGGCACGCCCAACAAGTCGCGCCTCGGCGCCAACGCCATCCTCGGCGTATCGCTGGCCGTCGCCCGCGCCGCCGCGCAAGCCTCTGGCCTGTCGCTCTACAAGTACGTCGGCGGCCTCGGCGCACGTGTTCTGCCTGTGCCGCTGATGAACATCATCAATGGCGGTGCGCACGCCGACAACCCCATCGACATCCAGGAATTCATGATCGTGCCGGCCGGCGCCGAATTGTTCTCGGAAGCCCTGCGCATGGGCGCGGAAATCTTCCACGCTCTGAAGAAGGGCCTCAAGGCCGCCGGTCACAACACCAATGTCGGCGACGAGGGCGGTTTCGCCCCGAATCTGGCTTCGGCTGAAGACGCCCTGACCTTCATCATGAAGGCGGGCGAGCAGGCCGGTTACAAGGCCGGTTCGGACTTCTGGCTGGCGCTCGACGTCGCCTCGACCGAGTTCTTCAAGGACGGCAAGTATCATCTCGAAGGCGAGGGCAAGGTTCTGACGCCGGTCGAGATGGTTGATTACCTGGAAAACCTGGCCAACAAGTTCCCGATCTGCTCGATCGAAGACGGCATGTCGGAAGACGATTACGAAGGCTGGAAGGAACTGACCGAGCGTCTCGGCGATCGCATCCAACTGGTCGGCGACGATCTCTTCGTCACCAATCCGGACCGTCTGGAAACCGGCATTGTCGAGGGCATGGCCAACTCGATCCTCGTCAAGGTCAACCAGATCGGCACGCTTTCGGAAACCATGGACGCCGTCGATATGGCGCACCGCGCTGGTTACACCTCGGTGATGTCGCACCGTTCGGGCGAAACCGAGGATTTCGACCATCGCTGACCTGGCCGTGGCCATGAACTGCGGTCAGATCAAGACCGGTTCGCTGGCCCGTTCGGACCGCACCGCCAAGTACAACCAGCTTCTGCGCATCGAAGCGCAACTCGATGACGAAGCGGTCTATGCCGGCGTCAGCGTCATTCGCTGTTAAGTTATGGGGTTTGGGGCCGGTGGCCCCAAGTCTTCATCTCTTTCAAAAGAAAAGCCCGGTCTTTTGGACCGGGCTTTTCTTTTGAATAAGGCAAGGTTTGTGGGGGCGCAGACCCCACGCCCCATAACCCTACAGGCGCAGGAACCACCGCTTGCGATAGCAGATCCAGAGGATGACGAATACAACCGCCAGATAGGCGCAACTGAACAGCAGTGAGGCCAGATAGAGGTCGATGACGCCTTTGGCGGCCAACTGACTGGCGAACGGCAAGGCGATGCGGCCAAACTCGGCCGACGGTATCCAGTTCAGGTTCACCAGCGGCGCGCACAGGAAGCATATCAGATAGGCCAGAAGCGGATTGGCGCCGAAGACCTTTACCGGTAACAGGAAACGTCCGATATCCAGACGCTCAACGGCTGCCATCAGCACCGCCAAAACCACCAGCGCATAGCCGCCGCTGAGCAGGATAAAGGTCGGCGTCCAGATATTCTTGATGATCGGACACACGCCACTCAAGCCGTAGGCCAGGAGCATCATAAGGCTGCCGGCCACACCCGCCGTTAAAATCGGGCGTCGTAAACCGCTTTTGTAGATGAGTCCCGTCAGTACGCCCAGCAGCATGGTGGCGCAAACCGGCCAGGTGCTCAGCAGGCCATCCGGATCGAAGACCACCTTGCCATCGACCGGCCACCACACAAACATATGCGGCACGCCAAAGACGCTGCGGTCTATATAGGAAGGCCAGCTACCAACAGGGTCGAAACGCGGTGCGCCGAAACCCGGCACCGGAACGAACTGGAGCAGCGCCCAGTAAGACAACATCACGAACGCAACAGCGCCGGCCACGGCCTTGGGCGAAAACTCTGCGCCCTGAGCGCCACGCCGCGTCGTCACCAGCACGAACAGGCCGACAACGGCAAACGCGATGCCGATCCTTTGCAACACGCCGGGTATGCGCATATGTGCGAAATCGAAGGTGGGGTAGGCATTCAGAAACAGACCCAGCGCGATCAGGGCCAGCGCGCGCCAGGCGATATGCCGCGCTATGGCACCCTTGGTTTCGCCCTTGGCAAACCGGCTCTGCAGCGAAAAGGGCAGGGCGGCGCCGATACAAAACAGAAAGGCCGGCGCCACCATATCGATCGGTTGCCAGCCTTCCCACTTGGCATGAACCAGCCAGCTATACTGCTTATCCCACGCGCCGGGCACCAGGTTGAGCAACATGCCCATGATGCTGAGGCCGCGCAGGAGATCGAGTGATTCCCAGCGGTGGGTTTGTGATGACATAGCGATTTCCCCCTCTCTCTCGGCTATCAGGCATTGTAACCGATTACATTTTGCAAACTAAACCCAAACGTCTATATCGGGCAAGCCGCTAATTTCGTCCGCTATGGTGAGTGTTGGTTAACCGTTTTGACCTAAAAGCAGGGGCAAGGCAGCGGCATGGAATCGGTCTTGTGCGAGACCTTTGGCTTCCAGCCCTGTGTCATCCTTCAAGTTTTGACAACAATGATAAAAACGCCGTGATAAATCAGTCTTTTGCGAACGCTGTTTCGATAAATTCTTCTGTGTGCGCCGACATGTTTGGTAACACTATGTTAACTGCGAAGGCTCAAAAATGGCCTCCACGTGTTAGCGCAGTCCAGAAAGGGCTCAAATAGTGTTGTTCCGATTGAGGCCGTATTTGCCCACCGCTATTATCACACTCGTGCTCACCTATGTATGCGTTCAGTATCTGACCGGCGACAAAGGGTTCTTTTCTCAGGAATCGCGTGATCGTGACCTGGTTGTCAAGGAGCAGCAGCTCGCACAACTCAAAACCGAACGTGCTGATCTGGAAGCGCGCGCCAAATACTTGCGTACCGACAACCTCTCCAAGGATTTACTTGAAGAGCGTGCGCGCGTGCTTTTGGGCCTTTCCGAGCCCAAGGCCTACGTTATTCGTGGACCTATCGTCCAGAACGCTAACTCCTGATCAGTCTTTAGCTCTTTACGCGAAGGCAGGCTTCTCATAAAGGAAGTGTGCCTTTGATTTGCGATGTGCGCGCACCATGTAAGGCCCGGGCGACAGAACCCGGCGCGCCACCGCTAAAAGTGCCGCCATTTTTAAGCCGGCGATACACCGGCCATAGTTTTTGTAATGGGAGATGTCCATGGCGCGTGCCGCCCAGAAAGACAGCAAGACCGATAGTGGCAAAAAGCTGAGCAATGTCTCCAGGGACGACCTGCTGAAATATTATCGCCAAATGGTGCTGATCCGCCGCTTTGAAGAGCGTGCCGGCCAGCTCTACGGCATGGGCCTGATCGGTGGTTTCTGCCACCTCTATATCGGCCAGGAAGCTGTCGCTGTTGGCATGGAAGCCGCCTCGAAGGACGGCGATCAGGTGATCACCGGCTATCGTGACCACGGCCACATGCTGGCCGCCGGCATGGACCCCAACGCCGTCATGGCCGAACTGACCGGACGTTCCGGCGGTTCGTCGAAAGGCAAGGGCGGTTCGATGCACATGTTCGACATCGAGACCGGCTTCTTCGGCGGTCACGGCATCGTCGGTGCGCAGGTATCCCTCGGCACCGGTCTGGCCTTCGCCGACTTCTACAAGCAAAACGGCAATGTCTCCTTCACCTACTTCGGTGACGGCGCCGCCAACCAGGGCCAGGTTTACGAGAGCTTCAACATGGCCCAGCTCTGGAAGCTGCCGGTCGTATATGTGATCGAAAACAACGAATACGCCATGGGCACCGCGCTGGCCCGCGCTTCGGCTACGGTCAATCTGTCGCAACGCGGCTCGTCCTTCGGCATTCCCGGTGAAACGGTCGATGGTATGGACGTGTTCGCCGTCAAGGAAGCCGCCGAACGCGCCGCCGAGCACGCCCGTTCCGGCAAGGGCCCCTACATCTTAGAGATGAAGACCTACCGTTATCGCGGTCACTCGATGTCCGATCCGGCCAAGTACCGTTCCAAGGAAGAGGTCGACGAGGTCAAGACGACGCGCGACCCGATTGATCACGTCAAGACCATGCTGCAACAAGCCGGCGTGAGCGAAGACGATATCAAAACCATCGACAACGAGATCAAGGCCATCGTGCTGGAGGCGGTTGAATTCGCCCAGACCAGCCCTGAGCCCGATCCGTCCGAACTGTACACCGACGTCTATCTGGAAGCCTGATCCATGACCGATATTCTTATGCCCGCGCTCTCGCCGACCATGGAAGAGGGCACCCTGTCCAAATGGCTCGTCAAGGTTGGCGATACCGTAGCCGCCGGCGATGTGATCGCTGAAATTGAAACCGACAAGGCAACGATGGAAGTCGAAGCCGTCGATGAAGGCAAGATCGAAGCCCTGTTGATTGAAGCTGGCACCGAAGGCGTCAAGGTCAATTCGGTGATCGCCCGCCTTGAGGGTGGTACATCATCGGCTGCACCGGCGCCTGCCGCCGCTCCGCCGGAAGCAAAAACCGAAGCGCCTGCCGCCGAAGCTGCGCCTGTCGCCGCCAAGCCGCAGAGCGACCCGGAAATCCCCGAAGGCACGCCGACCGTCAGGATCACCGTGCGCGACGCCCTGCGTGACGCCATGGCCGAAGAAATGCGCCGCGACGACAAGGTCTTCCTCATGGGGGAAGAAGTCGCGCAATATCAAGGCGCCTACAAGGTGTCGCGCGGTCTGCTCGAAGAATTCGGTGACCGCCGGGTCATCGATACGCCGATCACGGAAATGGGCTTTGCTGGTATCGGCGCTGGCGCGGCCATGACCGGCCTCAAGCCGATCATCGAATTCATGACGTTTAACTTCGCCATGCAAGCCATTGATCATATTCTCAATTCATCCGCCAAGACGCTCTATATGTCCGGCGGCCAGATCAAGTCGTCTATCGTTTATCGCGGTCCGAACGGCGCGGCCGCCCGCGTCGGCGCCCAGCACAGCCAGGACTACAGCGCCTGGTACGCCCAGATCCCCGGCCTCAAGGTCATCGCCCCTTACGATGCCGCCGACGCCAAGGGCCTGCTGAAAGCCGCCATCCGCGATCCGAACCCGGTCGTGTTCCTTGAACACGAAATGATGTACGGCCTCGAATTCGACATCCCCGATGTTGAGGATTTCGTCCTGCCGATCGGTAAGGCCAAGATCCAGCGCACCGGCGCCGACGTCACCATCGTCGCCCACTCGCGCATGGTTGGTTTCGCCCTGAAAGCCGCCGAGCAACTGGCCGCCGAAGGCATTGATGTCGAAGTCGTCAACCTGCGCACCCTGCGTCCGCTCGACACCGACACGGTCATCGCTTCGGTGAAGAAGACCAACCGTCTGGTCACCGTAGAAGAAGGCTGGGGCCCGATGGGCGTTGGCGCTGAAATCGCCGCGCGCGTCACCGCCGAGGCCTTCGATGATCTCGATGCCCCGCCCGCCCGTGTCCACCAGGAAGACGTGCCGATGCCTTACGCCGCCAACCTCGAAGCTCTGACTGTGCCCAGCGTTGAGAAGATCATCGCCGCCGTCAAGCAAGTCACGTACAAGTAAGGGAAGACCCGCATGACCGATATTTTAATGCCGGCCCTTTCGCCTACGATGGAAGAGGGCATTCTGGCCAAGTGGCACGTCAAGGTTGGCGATACCGTCGCCGCCGGTGACGTGATCGCGGAAATCGAAACCGACAAGGCGACGATGGAAGTCGAAGCCGTCGATGAAGGCACGATCGAGGCCATCCTCGTCGAAGCCGGCACCGAAGGCGTGAAGGTCAATACGCCGATCGCTCGCCTAAAAAGTGAAGGAATGGCTGGCGGCGACGCCAAGCCTGCCCCGAAAGCCGCTGCCGCTGAGGCGCCCAAGGCCGCCGCGGCACCTGCGCCGGTTGCCTCGGCACCGGTAGCTGCTACCCCTGTTGCCGCAAGCGCTCCAGCACCTGCTGCTTCTGGCGCACGCGTCGCGGCGTCTCCTCTAGCCCGTCGTCTGGCCGAGATCAACAAGCTCGACCTCAAGGCCATCACCGGCTCTGGTCCGCATGGCCGCGTGATCAAACGCGACATCGAAGCCGCTCTGGCTTCCGGCACCGGCAAGGCGGCGCCTGCCGCTTCGGCTGGCACAGCTGCTGCCGAGCCGCGCAAGGCGCAATCGCTGGAGCAGATGGGCATTCCCGCCGGTTCCTACGATCTCGTGCCGCTCGACGGTATGCGCAAGGTTATCGCGCGTCGCCTGACCGACAGCTTCCGTGATGTGCCGCACTTCCCGCTGACCGTCGATATCGAACTCGACAACCTGCTGGCCGCCCGCACCAAGATCAACACCGCGCTGGAATCGCAAGGCGTCAAGGTCTCGGTCAATGACATCGTCATCAAGGCCGTCGCACTGGCGCTTAAAGTTGTGCCGGAAGCCAACGCTTCCTTCACGCCCGAAGGCATCGCCATGCACCATAACGCCGATGTCGCCATGGCCGTGGCCATCGATGGCGGCCTGATCACCCCGATCATCCGCAAGGCCGAAACCAAGTCCCTGTCGCAGATCGCCAAAGAGACCAAGGATCTGGCGGCGCGCGCCCGTGATCGCAAGCTGAAGCCGGAAGAATTCCAGGGCGGCACCTTCTCGGTGTCCAACCTCGGCATGTTCGGCATCAAGCAGTTCGCGTCGATCATCAACGAACCGCAGGGATGCATCCTGTCGGTCGGCGCTGGCGAACAGCGCCCGGTCGTCAGATCCGGTGTGCTGGCTGTGGCCACGGTCATGACTGTGACCCTGACCTGCGATCACCGCGTCGTCGACGGTTCCATTGGCGCCAAGTATATCACGGCGCTGAAGAACCTGCTCGAAGATCCGATTAAGATGCTGGCGTAAAGGACTGATTTCCATGACTTATGATCTCGTTGTTATCGGTTCCGGCCCCGGCGGTTATGAAGGCGCTATCCGTGCGTCGCAAAACGGCCTCAAGGTCGCCATTGTCGAGCGCGAACTCTTAGGCGGCATCTGCCTGAACTGGGGCTGTATCCCCACCAAGGCGCTGCTGAAATCCGCCGAAGTGTTCGATAAAATCAACCACCTTTCGGACTACGGTCTGAGCGGTGAAAAGCCCGCCTACGATTTTGAGAAGGTCATTGCCCGCTCGCGCGCCGTGGCCAAGCAACTCAACAGCGGCGTCGGCTACCTGATGAAGAAGAACAAGATCGATGTGATCGAAGGCTTCGCCACGCTTTCCCCCGGCAAGGACGCACCGAAAGTCACCGTCAAGCTTAGTAAGGGCGGTGAGCAGGTCGTCGAGGCCAAGAATGTAATGCTGGCTGTCGGTGCACGCGCCCGTGAGATACCCGCCATCGGCGCGGTGTCTGACGGCGATCGCATTTGGACCTACCGCAACGCTCTGACGCCCAACCGTATGCCGAAGTCGCTCGTCGTCATCGGCTCCGGCGCCATCGGCATCGAGTTCGCCTCCTTCTACCGCTCGCTCGGCGCGGAGGTGACCGTGGTCGAAGCGCTCGATCGCATCCTGCCGGTCGAGGACAAGGAAGTCTCCGATGAGGCCCAGAAGGCCTTTGAAAAGCGCGGCTTCAAGTTCCGCATTGGCGCCAAGGTGACCAAGGTTGAAAAATCCGCTTCCAGCGTCAAGGTCTCGGTCGAGGTCGGTGGCAAGTCGGAAGTTCTTGAAGCTGAAGGCTGCATCGTCGCCGTCGGTATCGTCGCCAACACCGAAAACCTCGGCCTTGAGGCCCTGGGTGTCGAAATGGACCGCGGCCACCTGAAAAACGACAGCCACGGCAAGACCAACGTCAAGGGCCTGTACGCCATCGGCGACTGCGCCGGACCGCCCTGGCTGGCCCACAAGGCAAGCCATGAAGCCGTTCACGCCGCCGACTATATCGCCGGCAAGAAGCTGTCGAACCTCAATCCGCCGATCCCTGGCTGCACCTACGCCACGCCGGAAGTTGCGTCGGTCGGTATCACCGAACAGGGCGCCAAGGAAAAGGGTCTGGACGTCAAGATCGGCCGCTTCCCGTTCAAGGCTAACGGCAAGGCGATCGCCGCCGGCGAGCCGGGCGGCTTCGTGAAGGTGATCTTCGACAAGAAGACCGGCGCGCTTCTGGGCGCTCACCTGATCGGCGCCAACGTCACGGAAATGGTGCAGGGCTTCTGCCTCGCCATCACCATGGAAGCGACGGAAGAAGACCTGCAAGGCACCGTCTTCCCGCACCCGACCATGTCGGAAGCCATCCTCGAAGCGTCGCTCGACGCCGATGGTCGTATGATTAACCTGTAAAGAATTAATCAGAAGCGATTGATTTAAAAGCCGTCTCAGTATTCTGAGGCGGCTTTTTCACGCGCGCCAGCAGGCGATTGCGCATCTGCATAAAGGTGCGCTCGACAGCGAAGTAAAGGAGACTGGCAACAGCGATGCTGGTGACATAATAGATGACGATCTGGCTCCAGCCGGTCATCCAGGCTTTTGGCATAAATAGGTCGTCGAGATGGAAGACAATCTTGTGCGACAGATAGAGGCTATAGGAGATCGCCGCGATATAACTTAAAGCCGTCCAGCGTGCCGGCTGGATATGTCGTTCTACTGCCAGTAAACTGGCCAGCAGGCTGGCAATGCCGAGGCTAAACAACGGATAAAAGACGATGCTACCGGTTTCGCTGAGGGTCACGCCGTTGATCTGGTTCATATAACCGGTTACGCCCAGGCACAGGATGGCGAGCGGCAGGGTGAAGCGCGGTCTGGCGAACTGCGTCCAGGATAAAGGATAGAACAGGCGCAGGGCCGCCATACATACCCCGATCAAGAGGCCATCCAGTCGGGTATAGCTCGGGTAATAGAACCAGGTGAAGAATTTGACGCCATCATCCCCGGCGGCGTGCCAGAGCGACCAGATATGGTGACGCAGCACCATGCCGCCGATCAGGAGGGTGGCGACAGCAGCTATGGCCGGCCATGGCGTTTTGAAACGTCGCAGGATCAGAACCATGGCCGGTAAGATGAGATAAAAGTGTTCCTCGACGCACAGTGACCAGGCGTGGGTAAAGGTGCCGAAGGTTTTTGCATCCAGACCGAAATTGAGCGTGAAGGTCAGGTAGCGCCACAGCGGTGACATGGCCTCGCGTTCGCGTAAAGTTGGGAAGAGGGCGTAAATCGCGACCATCAACCAGAAAACCGGCAGGATGCGGAAGGCGCGTTTCAGATAGAAGACACGCAGATCCGGTGCTTGTCCGGCGTGAACAGGCTTGAGTAACTCGGTGCCGATCAGGAAGCCGCTGAGTACGAAGAAGACATCGACGCCCAGCCAGCCGAAGTCCTTGATGTGCTGGAAGAGCGGCGGGTAATCGACCCACGGCAGATGCCAGCTCATCACCAGAAGTATGGCAAAGCCGCGCAAAATATCCGGCCCGACGGCCCGCTTTTCGATCATGTTCGCCTCACCCCCGTATGCCCGATGCTATCATTTCGCATAGAGATCTCATGCCCTGTCCCACACCCTTTCGCGGGGAGACAAGGGATATACATGATGCTCAAATCCGGCGAAAGCAAAGACGATACGGTCGAGCGCGTTATGCACGCCTATAAGGAAGGCGACCTGAAAAGCAGCCATGGCGACAAGGTGAAGAGCCGCAAGCAAGCGGTAGCCATTGCCCTAAACGAGTCAGGGCAATCGAAAAACAAGGACAAGACATAAGCGCTACGCCTTTTTCAGGCCCAGCCAGCCACGGATGCGCGGGATGCGGCGCAGCACTAGCCACTCGACCAAGCCAATAACGATCAGGCTGATACCCAGTACCGGCAGGAAAATGCCCAGTACGATGATGATAAGGGCAAGGCCAGGCGCCAGACGTTCATCGGGCAGAATATGCGGTGCGCCAAGCGTGTCAGCCGGCCGGCGCTGCCACCACATGACGACGGCGCTTATGCACAGGGTCATCAGGCCCAGCGCTGTGAGAACGCCCAAGGCCTGATTAATCGGCCCAAACAACTGCCCTTCATGCGCGGCGATGCCGTAACCAACCGCCTGATCGAGTGGTTTCTTGTCACGGAATTCCTCACGGCTGATCACCTCCAACATCATTGGGTCGATCATCAGGGTTACGCGCTGCGGGCGGTTACCGGTGTTGGATTGCAGTTTCCAAAGCGTTGCGCCCTTGGCAGGCGAAGCCAAGGTGACCGGTGCGGGCAGATCAAGCGCGCGTGACGTATCGAGCAAGGCATCGAGGCGGCTGAGATCGGTCTTCGCCACACCTTCGGATTTCAGGGCTGTCTTTTCCTCGGCGCGCCCCTGGCTCCAACTCTGCGATACCGGCGCCGGACTGGCCATGGCGCGGACCGATTTGAAGGCGTTGCCCCAGACAAAGGTCCAAGGCAGACCGGTCAGCAGCAGAAACAGCGCCAGGGCGGAAATATAGAGGCCGGTCACCGCATGGATATCGCGCCAGAAGATGCGCTTACCCATATCAAGGCGCGGATAGAGCAGGCCGGCGAGGCCTCTGGCTTCGCTTTTTGGGTTTCTGGGCCACCACAGATAAAGCCCGGTGAGGATCATCACGATGGCCCAGCAGGCGGCCAGTTCGACAATAACCTCGCCGAAGCGGCCGGCGAAAAGCTCGCCGTGGATAGTCTTGACGACCTCCATAAAGCGTGCCTCTTCAGGTACTTGTTTCAGTATCTTCAGGTTTTGCGGATGGATATAGAGACGGATTTTCTCGTTGTTCTTTACCACCGTGATGCGCGCGGCGTCGTGCGTATCGGGCCGTACCTCAATGGTCTTGAAGCGAGAGCCCGGCACGGCCGCTATGGCGGCCTTCACCATCGCCTCAGCCGATTGCGGCGCGCCGCTAAAGGCCAGATGATCGTAGCGCGCTTCAATGAAGGCTTCTATCTGCGGCTTGAAGAGGTAGATCGGCCCTGTGATCGACAGAATAATGATAAAGGGAAGGCATACCAGGCCGGCATAGAAATGCCAGCGCCAGAACATGCGGTAATCGATGATCTTTCGTGCTGCGTCTTTGATTGTGCCGGCCTGATGATTCATGGTCTAGTTCCGATACTTGACTTCGAGCATGAAGCTGCGCTGGGGCATGGGGTGCGACACATAGGCCTGATCATTATTGAGATTATCAATACCGAGGCTGATTTGCGTCGCCTTGGTCAGATCATAGCTGATGCGCGTGTCGAGGAAAAAGTATTCCGTCTGGAAGCCATAGGCATCGCCACGCACCAGACCGAACAGGTCGGAATTAGGCCGTGAGCCATAGCGCCAGCCGAGCGAGGCTTTCAGCTTAGGCGTAAAGGCATAACGCAGATTGCCATTGCTGCGCCATTTCGGAATCCGCGGGAACTGCACGCCTTCGGACGTCGGCGCCGACGTGTTTGTCTCCGTACGGGCGTCCATCCATGACACGCTCGATTCCACTGTCAGGCCTTCGAGCAGCAGATCGTGCGACTCAAAGATGAGTTCGACGCCGGACTGCTTCATACGCTCGATATTCTGGTAGCGGCTGACGACCGTGCCATCCTCCAGAAGACCTTGATAGCTGTAGACGGCATCGTCGATAGACTGACCGAAGAGGCTGGCGGTCAGGGTGATGCGGTCAAAGCGGCGGCGCGCGATCAGGCTGATATCGTGCGAGACCTCCGGCTTGAGATTCGGATCGAAACTGGTGGGGTCGATCTCTGTCTGGCCAGCATTGATCTTGCCCTGGAACAGTTCGCCGACCGTGGGAAAGCGTGTGGCCGTCCCTAGGCTCAGTTGCAGATTGTAGGCACCGATATCGCCCTGCAGGCTGGCCTTTGGTGAAAAAGCGGTGTCGTGACGCTTGGCGTAAGCGCGCGTTATGGTGCCGGTGGTTGTTCCGCCATCGAAGGCGCGCCAGTCATCGAAGCGTGCGCCCAGCGTCAGGACGGCGCGACCGAGGTCGATCTCATCCTCGGCGAAGACGCCGGCGATCGCCGTCTTGCCGAAAACCTGCGACGCCAGGCTAGGGTTGGCAGCCGTGCGCCACTGCGTCGTGTTCCAGGTCGTGGCGCTGGTCTCATACTGGTTGGCGCTCACACCAAAGGCGAGGGCATGGCGTCCGAAGGCCTGGTCGATTGTGCCGTCGAAGGTCCACCAGCCCGGGTGATCGTAGAGCGTTTGCTGGCCGGCAGCGCTGACCATGTCGAGCGAGGTGCGGTTATCCCACTTGCCTATATCGTAATGCGACAGGTTGCCTGTGATATCCCAGCCCTGCCAGTTGCCGGACAGGCGCAGGCCCATCAGGCTTTCAGTGCGGTCCATGGCCGAATAGGTGACACCCTTGGCCGTGTAGTTGACGCCATTGAAGCGGACCTTTGTGCCGGCGGCGGTCGGCAGGACGGTATTGCCGTTGGCATCGACGAGCCACGAGCGCGGATTGTCTTGGTCCTGCGCGGTCTGCCACAGCATGACGAGGGCGTCGGCCTTCCAGCCATTATCCCAGGCATAGCCGACGCGCAGGCGCGCCTGATCCTGGACGACATCGACCGGCGAAGCGGCGCCGAAGACCGGGGTGGCCAGACGATCATCGACATAGGCGCCGGTGACCGGCGTATATGTGCCGGCGGCTGACGACTTGGTCAGCAGGTTATAGGTCATCGACTGGCCGGTGTTCTCGAAATGGCGGAACGAGGCGCGCGCCGACCAGCCTGACTCCTTGGCCTTGTAATTCAGGCCGCCTTCGACCGAATAGCCGCTGAAGCTCTCATCGAAGCCGTATTCCTTGAACGGCATGGTGAAGGCCTGAACGGAGCCGTACATATCATTCTTTTTAGGCGCTTCCGTAGTGATCGAGACGACACCGCCCATCGAATTGCCGCCGTAGCGTGCCGAATAGGGGCCATAGACGATATCGAACTGGCGCACCTCGGCGGGGCCAACGACGTTCCATTTGGGGGCATAGTCGTAGCGGTTGCCGAGGAAGTTCGAGACGACATAGCCATCGACCAGAACAAGCGTGCGGGCGCTCTGAACGGTGTTGGCGCCGCGCAGAGCGACCACGGCATTATCATCGCCGACGAAGCGTTTACGTACGTAAAAATTCGGCGCGTATTTCATCAGGTCTTCGACATTGACGGCGTTGATCGCGTCGAACTGATCATGACCGAGCGAGACCGAAAGACCTCGCGGCACGACGGTGATCGGGGTGTTTTTTTGTCCGACGACGATGACCTCTTTTGGCGCGTCGGAAGCTTCCGGCGTTTCCGCTAAAGTTTCAGCATGGGCAATAAAGGGAAGGGCGGAGGCTGTGCAGAGCAGCGCGGCAACAAGCGCGCAGGTTGTATTTTTCATTTTCAAAAATCCGTTCAGATAAGCAGAAAAGGCGCAGACGGTCGTGCCGTTTGCGCGGGGTTATCAGCTTAGATCTGGGACGGAGGGCCGCAGGAATGGGGACGCGGCGGTGCGCGCGCCTTGATCGGAGAGCGGCGGGTGGGCGGTGTAAAATCGGCGTGGCTGACGGTATAGATGGCCGGCTGGAATACCGGCGCCGGCGTGGTGATGCCGGTCACCGAAGCCAGTACGCACTGGGCGCATTTCAGGCCGGCGAGGCCCGGCTTTTGGGGCGCGGACTTGAGGATGAGCGTCGTGGTCTCGACGATCGGCCGGCTATCCATACCCGCCGAACACAGCACCATTTTGACGCCATGGCTCGAGGGCATGGCCATGACCTGCGGTGGAAACAGCACCTGAGAGACCAGGGCAAAGACCACGGCGAAGCAGGCCCAGAAGTTGACTTCGGAGTTGCGTGGCGTCCTTAAGATGGAATATGCCCTGGCCATAGTATCGTCTAATGACAGAATGGTTGTGACTGTCAAGACACCGTTATGACCTGGATGTGGCGCGACGTGCCAGGGTCTCCATCTGGCGCGTCCATCGCTCTTCGTTGGTTGTGACCCAGGTTTTGAGGTCGGCCATCGGCTGTGGCCTCAGAGCATAGGCGCGCAGGCGGGCATCACTGTAAAGCGGAACTTCGGCGATCATGCCGATAGATTTCAACACGCGCAGATGGCGGCTGAGCGCGGCCGGAGAGAGGCCGATTTCACGCGCCAGTTCGCCGGCTGTATAGGGCTGGTCACACAGCAATTCGACCACCCGGCGGCGGTTGGGATCGGCAAGCGCCGCCAGGGTCTCTTCGAGGGTTTCGCTCACTATATCGTCCAGATTTTAATTTCTCATTTTTGAGAAGCATTTAAGATATTGATTAACCATATGACTTAAGAGTTCTAGAAATCACATGGTTAACGAAAGGCGCAATAGTTAACTATATAATTAAATATTATATCGCCGTCAAACACCTTCCGGATTGCGTGAAGTGTTGGGCGAAATTTGAACTTTAAGCGGCGCGCGTTTCGACATCGGCGAGCTTCTGCAAGGTGACGTAATCCGTCTTGCCGGAGCCCAGAACCGGCACGGTCTCGACCTTCAGAATCTTCTTCGGGATGGCCAGAACGGGCGCGCCATTTTCCTTTGCCCACAGTGTGAGGCGCGACACGTCGGCGTCATCCTTGTCGGTGATCAGCACGAGGCGCTCGCCTTTTTTGTCGTCCGAAACGGCGACGACGGCATGGCGATTATCGGGCCACACTTCTTCGGCGATGCGCTCTACGGCGGTCAGCGACACCATCTCGCCGGCGATCTTGGCGAAGCGTTTGGCGCGGCCGAGGATCTTGATGAAGCCGTCGCCATCGATATCAACGATGTCGCCGGTGTCGTGCCAGCCGTCTTTCGGTGCCTCGATGACATCGGGGGCGTCGCAGTTGATATAGCCGCCCATGACGTTCGGTCCCTTGACCCAGAGACGGCCGCCGACCGGGATGCCTTCGACCGCTTCCAGCCGAGCTTCCATTTCGGGCAGCATGGCACCGACGGTTCCGTGGTGATTGTTGTCAGGGAAGTTGACGGCCACAACGGGCGAGCATTCGGTGACGCCGTAGCCTTCCAGAATGGGGGTGCCGCTGAACAGATTGTGTGTCTCTTCGCGGACCTTTTCAGCCCCGCAAACGACGAATTCGAGCGTCCTGAAATCTTCCGGCTCGCCCGAACGGGCGTACTGATTGATAAAGGTATCGGTCGAGAACAGCAGCGATGCCTTCGTTTCTTTCAGCAGTCCAGGGATTACTTTTACGTGTAGAGGCGACGGATACTGGAAGCTGCGCAGACCTGCCAGCAGGGGCAGGATGACGCCGCCCGTGAGCCCCAAAGAATGGAAAATCGGCATCGGGTTAAAGGCGATCCATTCCGGTTTCAGCTCGATATGGGCTTCGATCTGGCGGGTGTTGGAGACCAGGTTCGACTGCGTCAGAGCCACGCCGCGCGGGCTGCCAAAGCTGCCGGAGGTGAAGAGGATGACACCGATATCGGACGCCTTCGTCTTTTTGGCGAAGAGCCTCGGCAACTTCGAGGCAGCCAGCGCATAGAGCTTGTCCGTCGTCGAGATTTCCTTGCGGATATCATCGAGATAGATGATGCGTACATAGGCCGACATGGCCTCGACCAAATCTTCCAGCTTGGCGTTTTCAATAAAGCGGCGTGAGGTCAGCACGCTTTTGATCTGCGCGGTCTCGGCAGCGGCTCTGACATTGGCCTGACCGGCGGTGAAATTGATCATCACCGGCACCTTGCCCAGCGCGTGCAGGGCGAAGAAGGAAACGGCACCGCCGCCGGAGGTCGGCAACATCATGCCAACGCGGCCCTCATCGCCGACATGGCGGTTAAGCAGACGCGACAGGGCAAACACGCCCGCAATGAACATGCCGTAGGACAGCGGCTTCCTGTCCTGATCTTCGATAATGATCTTGTTGGCCCCGAAACGGCCTTGCGCTTCGATCAGTGCATCAAACAGCGAGGTGGTCGTATCGCTGGCCTTAAACGCGCGCTTCATGCACGAACGCTCCCCTCGGAACTGCCGGTCACCTCGCCAACACGGGTGATCCTGATCGGTCCAAAATATGACGCTGCGTCACCCACGGGCCCGCGCAGCAAGAGGTGCCATGATAGCTGATCTGTTTGTGAGGTCAAAGCGGAAGTTGTACGGCATACCCTCTGAGGGCGGCAGGCTTACTTGACGGCGAGCTGAACCGAGGCTTTAGGCGTGCTGTGCAGATTGATGACAATATCGGTTGTGGGGTTCGGTGCGGGGATGGCCTTGGCAACGGCTGCGGGCAGGCGATCGAGTCTCACGACCGGTGCCGCTTCAGCTACCGGACGCGGCGGCGTGACGACCACCATATTAACCGGCTTAGTGATTAGCCTGACTTCACGCCAAGCTTTCGGCGCTGCCGGTGCCGCCGGCGGAGCTAGACTCCAGGCGGCTGGAAGGGCAGGCGCTTCCGGGGCTTCCGGCGCGGCCAGCGGGGCTGGCACTTCATCGGGGTACATATCCGCTGGCTCGGCCGGCGCAACGGGTGCTTTCGGAACCTTAGGTGCCTTGGGCGCTTTGGGGGCCTTAGACGCCTTAGGCGCCTTGATCTTGCTGAATTCGCGCTGCGCCTTAAAAGCGGCCTGTTGCTCCGCCCTGGCCTGCATGGCGCCGGCGCGGGCCTCCGCGGCGATCCGGTCGGGGTCGATGTCAGCGATGGCCAGTTGCGCGACATTCGCCTTGGCCGCCTCGGCATCGGCACGCGCCTGGGCGACAATGGCCTCAACGTCGATGCGATCCTTGATTCCGTTACGCTCCATTTCGGCCTTGGCCTGCAGCGCGGACGCGCGGGCTTCGGCGGCGATCTGCTCGGGGTTGATGTCCGTTAGTTTGGCGCGGGCGATTTCAGCGCGGGCGGCGAGCGCATCGGCGCGCGCCTGGGCAGCAATGGCGTCCGGATCGATGTCGTCGGCTTCCATGGCCGCATATTCCGGCGCTTCGTGCTCGTAGTCGGCGACCTCCAGATCGTTTTTCGCCACCTGGGCGTCCTCGCTCTGAACCTTCAGATCCCTGGCGCCGGTCACCACGTCTTCGAGATGAGCGAAGGCATCGGTCGCAGCTTGCGGGCAGATCTTGACGGCGGCGTCACGGACGGGGGCCGCAGCGAACGCTGTCAGGGTCAGCAGCATCAGCGGCAGCAGTACGAAGGCGACCGGACGGGCCTTGAGGCGGGGTTCGGCGCTTTCACCGAGGATGCGCGAAATGCGGGCGAGCAGATCGTTCTTGCCGTGACCGTTCAGCGCCATTGTCAGGTTCGGGGCCATAACCGGCACGCAACGGCGCTGTTCTTCCAGGCTAAGCAGGGCGGTGGCGTAGGTGATCGGGTCATCGCAGCTTCGGATGGCGGCGTCGTCACAGCACAGTTCGCGCTGTTCGCGGAGTTTGGCACCGATCCACCAGACGGCGGGATGATAGAAGAACAGGATCTCGACCGCGCTCTGGATCAGGTTCCACACGTAGTCGGCGCGGCGAATATGTTCCAGTTCGTGCGACAGGACCGTATCGAGTTGTTCAGGCGTCAGGGCGGTGACCGCCGACAACGGCAGATAGACCACCGAGCGCAGGGCGCCGACGACGAAGGGGCCGTTGATCGCCGGATGCAGACGGATGTGAACCTTATTCGTAAGGCCAAAGCGGCGCAGGGCGAGGGCGAAGCGGTGCGCGATCTGGGCCGGTACGGGCTGCGCGTGCTTCTTGAGGCTATGGATGTACCACAGGCCGGACAACATGCGGAAGGAGAGGGTCGCGACGCCGATCAGCCAGAAAGCATCGAGCCAGGGCAGCAGGGCGGAGAGCTTAAGCTCCTGCGTGATCTGTGCGCCGAGTGCCGGGATCACCACACCGGTGAAATCGACCGCGGCAGCCTGGGTGATGCGCAGATCTTCATAGATAAAGGTGATAACCGCGGCGGCGAACATGGCCAGCAGGGCCGTCAGGCTGAGCATATAGCGCCCTTGCGCCCGCAATCGCGGCAAACACAGATCGGCCAGCTTATAGAGCGCGGCGATCAGGGCCGCCTGCCAGCAGAAATGGACGAGGGTATAACCGAGAGCTTCCATATGGGGACTCATCACGCACCTCTTTTGCGCTCGATCAGCGCTTTGATCAGTTGGATTTCTTCGTCGCTGGCCGGTTGCATGGAAAGGGCGTGCATGGCCAGCAAGGCAGGCGAGCCCGAAAACAGCTTGTCACTCAGGTCTTGCAGGAGTTGTCCCTGCATCTCTTCTTCACGCATGGCTGCGGCATAGATGTGCGCCTTGCCGGCTTCGGTACGCGACACCAAGCCCTTGTCCAGCATGATCTGCATGGTCTTGAGCACCGTGGTGTAACCCATTGGGCGCTCCTGAGAGAGCACCTCATAAACATCGCGTACGGTGGCAGAGCCCTTGCTCCACAGCGTACGCAGGATTTCCAACTCGGCTTCAGTGGGTTTTTTAAGGGCGGGGGTATCTTGTTGTGTCATGCGTAATTCATACGAAAGGCTTCGTATTGAGTCAACGAAAATCTTCGTAGACAATTTACGGATGTATCGGCTGTTGTGCCTTTATAAAGCTCACAATATCCTGGCTCAGGCTTTGCGGGCCGTTGGTAGGCTCCTTACGGCAGCGCGGCAGATGCGAACACAAGGCCCGGGCGGAAGCGCCAGCCTTGGGGGCGATCACCAGCACCTGCGCGCCCGCTTTCAGCGACATCAACGGCAGGTGCAGACCGTTCAGTTCGGCATAGGCTTTCTGCGTCTGCTTTTGCCAGCCATCGCTTTTCTGGCGCATGCGCAGATCGGGGTTCGACATCTGCCAGCTCTGCGCTATACCGCCCCAATAGCCGGGCTGCGGCGCGTCTCGGTGCCATGCTTCGCCCTTGCCGATCGGGCCGCCGAGATAGGGATCATAACCGATAAAGCCCTTTATGGCATCGTCCTTCAGCAAGGTGGAGAGCGACAGGGCGTTGATGGCGCTGTAGCCGGTGCCGATGACGAACAGCGGCTTTTGCGCCGAGGGCTTGACGATATCGCGGATGAAATCGCGCGCCGTGATCTGGGCGTCGTGATAGCTCGGCGCGAAGATACTGTCGTTCTGCAGCAGATAATGACCGGCACCGCCCTGACCCGGCGCCTCCATAAGCCAGACGCCATAGCCTTCATCGATCAGGTGACGCATCAGTTCGAAATAGACCTCGGCGGGATAATCGGCATCGGCCAGGATCAGAACCTGCGCCTTCGGATTGATCGGCGGCGAGGCCACGCCGTAGCGCGCTTCGGGCAGGGAGCCGGCGCGATAGGCGCCCCAGACAAAGCCTTCGGGCGGATAATATTGTGGCGAAAGCCCCGCCGGAATGCGGCTATCGAGGAAGGCCTGGCCCGGTTGCATCTCTTTTGCCGCGTCCTTGAGCTTGGAACAGGCGACAAGGCTCGCTACCAGCAGGAGAGCAAGTGACGCCACGATCACGGATTTACGAAAGGGAAACGCCCACATTCAGCAAGCTATACTTGAGATTCCGTGAAGCGGCTATGACATTTGCAACGCACTATTAGCAGGAATTGACTTGATATTATGACGTGAAAAGACCAATTAGGGCCTCTGTATTCTCGTGAAGCCCCCAATTGAGTCAAGCTGAGCCCTCCATGGTCACTCTGATAAATCGTGTTGATTCCAGCCCGCGTGAACTGCGTCACCCGGAAAAGCAGAACAAACCCGATTCGCCGATCCTGAAAAAACCAGACTGGCTGCGCGTCAAGGCGCCCGGCTCGACCGGTTATAACGAGACGCGCGGCATCGTGCGCGACGCCAAGCTGGTGACCGTCTGCGAGGAAGCCGCCTGCCCGAATATCGGCGAGTGCTGGTCGAAAAACCACGCCACCATCATGATCATGGGCGACACCTGCACACGCGCCTGCGCCTTCTGCAACGTCAAGACCGGCCTGCCGCAACCGCTCGATACCGACGAGCCAAGGCGCGTGGGCGAAACCGTCGCCCTGATGAAGCTGTCGCACGTGGTTATCACGTCGGTGGACCGCGACGATCTGAAAGATGGCGGCGCGGCGCACTTCGCCGAGGTCATCCGCCAGATTCGCACGCAATCGCCCAAGACGACCATCGAGATCCTGACGCCGGACTTCCTGCGCAAGGAAGGCGCCGCCGAGATCGTCATCGACGCCAAGCCGGACGTCTTCAACCACAATTTAGAGACCGTGCCGCGCAACTATCTCAAGATCCGCCCCGGTGCGCGCTATTTCCATAGCTTGCGCCTTCTGGAGCGCGTCAAGGAACGCGATCCGCAGCAGTTCACCAAGTCCGGCATCATGGTGGGGCTCGGTGAAACGCGCGAAGAAGTTATGCAGGTCATGGACGACATGCGCTCGGCCGGTATCGACTTCATCACCATCGGCCAGTATCTCCAGCCGACGCGCAAGCACGCCGCCATTGATCGCTTCGTGACGCCGGATGAATTCAAGGCCTATGAAGCCATCGCCCGCGCCAAGGGTTTCCTGATGGTGTCGTCGTCGCCGCTGACGCGTTCGTCGCACCACGCCGGCGAGGATTTCGAGCGCCTGCGCGCTGCCAGAGCTGCGAAAAAGTAGTCCATGACGCAATTTCGTCTTGAGCGCGTCCTGCCTTATGACGCTGCGCAACTGTATGACCTGGTCAGCGATGTCGAACGCTATCCGGACTTTATCCAGTGGATCACCAAGCTGCGCGCCTATAACCGCGAAACCCTGCCGGATGGCGTCAGCCGCTTCGATGCCGACGTCAATGTCGGCTTCAAGATGCTGTCTGAGAAGTTCTCGACGCGTGTGACGCGCCATCCTTTAAACAAGACGGTCGATTTCGCGCTGATCCGCGGGCCTTTCCGCAAACTGGCCGGCCGCTGGTCATTCGTTGTCGTCGACGGCGGCACGCAGGTCGCCTTCGATATGGATGTCGAGATCAAGAACCCGATCCTCGATGCCGTTTTCAAAGCCAATTTCAAACTGGCGGTCTCGAAACTGCTGGCGATTTTTGAAGCCCGCGCCGCCAGCCTTTATCCCAAGCTATGAGCGCATTTGACTGGCATAGCGAAGCGCTAACCCGCGAAACGCCGCTGAATGCCAGTTATAAAATGACGCAGAACGTGCGACGCTTCATGATTGGTGAATGTGGCGATGAGTTTGCCTTCGATCGGGCGTTTATGGCCTGGATGAAAAGCGGCGTACCCCAAACCCTGGGCGATCTTGTCGATGAATGGCGCAAACGCCACAATCGCTGATCACGCCTGAAGCGTCTCGATCACCCAGCTTAAGGCATGAATGACGCTGGCTTCGCGCACCTGGTCACGACCGATAGCGCCGAACTGCATTTCCTGCGCCAGGGTCGTGATCCGCTTTTCCGGATCGATATGGCTGAGGCCAAAGCACACCATGCCGACCGGTTTTTCCGCGCTGCCGCCGGTTGGGCCGGCAATCCCGGTAACGCTTAAGCCCATGTGCGCGCTGGCTGTTTTTAACGCGCCTTCCGCCATGGCCGCCGCGACTTCGATGCTCACCGCGCCATAGGCCTGCAAAAGCGCTTCCGGTACGCCGACCAGAGCCGTTTTGGCGGCGTTGGAATAGGTGACGAAACCGGTTTCAAACACCTCGGATGAGCCCGAAACGCCTGTGATGGCCCCCGAAATCAGTCCGCCTGTGCAGCTTTCCACCGTGGTGATGGTCTTACGCTGTGCTTTCAGCAGGTCGATCAGGTGCGCGGCGAGTTTTGGCTGGGTCATGGTTCACATCAAAGAAAAAGGCGACCCGCAAGGATCGCCTTTTACCATCAAATAACAAGAAGAAATTAGACGCCGGCGTGCAGAGGGGCGTCCAGATTAGCGTTAGCGAAGTCCCAGTTGACCAGCGAGGTCAGGTAGGTTTCGATGAACTTCGGGCGCAGATTCTGATAGTCGAGGTAGTAGGCGTGCTCCCAGACGTCGAGGGTCAACAGCGGCTTGTCACCCTTGGTGAAGGGCGTTTCGGCGTTGCCGGTCTTGACGACCTTGAGCTTGCCGTCGGTGCCGAGCACGAGCCACGCCCAGCCGGAGCCGAACTGCGTGGCGCCAGCGGTCTTGAACTGCTCGACGAAGGCGTCGGACGAACCGAAATCGGCGTCAATCTTGGCGGCAATCGCGCCGGTGGCTGCACCGCCGCCGTTCGGCTTCATCGAGTGCCAGAAGAAGGTGTGGTTCCACACCTGGGCAGAGTTGTTGAACACGCCGGGGTTCTTGCCTTCCGACGCCTTGACGATCTCGACCAGCGACAGACCCGCGAATTCTGTGCCTTCGATCAGCTTGTTGAGATTGTCGACATAGGCCTTGTGGTGCTTCGCATGGTGGAAGCTGAAGGTGTTGGCCGACATGTACGGTTCCAACGCATCGGTGGCGTAGGGCAGGGCTGGCAATTCGAAGGGCATGGGAGGACCTCGGTGTGGGGGTTATGAAAAACGCGAACCCCCGTCATATATTCGGGGCGGAATCTCTTTTCAATACCTAGTGACCATGAGAATACTTCGCAATAAAACCCATAGCAATTCAATGGGTTTGATCAATTTCCTCAACACCCTGTTTTTACAGCTCGATCGCGCAGATTGCCTGTGCGGCAAGACCTTCTTCGCGGCCGGTAAAGCCCATGCCCTCGGTCGTCGTTGCCTTCACACTGACGCGATCAACCGTAATGTTGAGAATCTCGGCGATGCGGGCGCGCATGGCCTCGCGGTGCGGCTTGATCTTCGGACGTTCGCAGATGAGCGTGACATCGACATTGACGATCTCGGCGCCGACACCGCGCACCAGGTCGGCGGCGTGCTGAAGAAATTGATCGGAGGCCGCGCCCTTCCACTGTGGATCGGTCGGCGGGAAATGATCGCCGATGTCGCCCAGACCTGCCGCGCCCAGCAGGGCGTCGGTGAGGGCGTGCAGGCCGGCATCGGCGTCGCTGTGACCGATCAGGGTCTGGGTGTGCGTGATCTCGACGCCGCACAACCACACGCTGTCACCATCACCCCAGCGGTGGGCATCAAATCCCTGACCAATTCTAATTTGTTTCAAAGGCTTATCCTTGGGAATTAAAGCTTCAAGCAGGGCGAAATCTGCGGGATAGGTCAGTTTGTGTAGGCTCATATCGCCTTCGACCAGGGTAACATTGATGCCGGAATGGCTGGCGACCATGGCTTCATCAGTCGGCGTCTGGTCGGCGGGCCAACGTTCGTAGGCGCGCAGGATATCACCCAGCCGAAAAGCCTGCGGAGTCTGGGCGCGCCACAGATGTTCACGCGACGGCGCCTCGACAATGCGGTTGTTCTCGCCGCGCTTAAGCGAATCGGTGACCGGAAGCGCCAGAATCGCCGCCGGTTTCATCTCAAGTTCTCTCAACAAGGCATTGATATGATGCGCTTTAAGCAAGGGGCGAGCGGCGTCATGGATCAGCACCACTTCGTCCTTGCCGGCGCTTATGGCGTGAAGTCCATTGACCACGGAATCAGCCCGTAGCGCGCCGCCGGCCACGATTGTGGCGCGCGCCCCATAGACGATTTCGGACTGTGTCACGTCTTCCGGCGGCACGACAATGACGATTCCGGCTGCGCCTGCCTCTTCAAAGGCCGCGAAGGACCAGTCAAGGACGGAGCGGCCGCCGAGCAGCATCCACTGTTTTTTGCCGCCCGAGCGGCTGCCGGACCCGCCGGCGACGATGATCGCATGAAATGTCATGGGACCGTATTAGCGCGATACAGGCGTGGCGCAAGAGGCTTGAAGTGTGTATGTGAGCCTTATGACGGCACAGAGTTTGAAAATCGGTGATGTGGATATCAGGGGCAGGGTGCTGATCGCGCCCATGACCGGCGTGTCCGACCTGCCGTTTCGCTATATGGCGCATAAGCTTGGCGCGTCCTATGCCGCCACGGAAATGGTGGCGTGCGCGGAGATGGAAAGTGGCCGCCCTGATATTGTGCGCAAGGCGCAACTGGGCGAGCATGACGGCCTCAAGATCATCCAGCTTATCGGGCGCGATCCGGCGCATATCGCCCGTGGCGCGCATCTGGCCGAAGAGTTGGGTGCCCACATTGTCGATCTCAATTTTGGCTGTCCGGCCAAGGAAGTGACCGGTGTCTTGTGTGGCTCGGCCCTGATGCGCGATCTCGATCAGGCCGAACGGATCATGACGGCGGCGCTGCAAGCCACATCGCGTCCGGTGACAGTCAAGATGCGGCTGGGCTGGGACGACAATCACAATGCCGCCGAACTGGCGCAGCGGGCTGAAAAGCTCGGCATCGCTGCCCTGACCGTGCATGGCCGTACTCGCCAACAGTTTTACAAAGGTGAGGCCAACTGGCGCGCCGTAGCCGAGGTCAAGGCGGCGGTGCGCGTGCCCGTCATCGTCAACGGCGACATTATTGATCTCGATTCAGCTCAGGCAGCGCTGGAACAATCCGGCGCGGATGGCGTCATGATCGGTCGGGGTATCTATGGAAGGCCCTGGTTTGCGCGTGATCTTGATCAGGCCTTAAATGACAATAAACCGATGCAAATCATCGATTTATTGCAAAGGGCTAATCTGATGATTGAGCACATGCAGGCTTCCATGCGTTTTTATGGCGACGTTTTGGGCCTGCGCATGTTCAAGAAACACCTCGGCGCCTATATCGAGGCGTCGACACATCACTCCGATCCGCAGGTGCGACGGCAGGACAAGGCGCGCGTCTGCCGCATGGAGGATGCGGTTCAGATCGAAGCCGCCGTCCGGGATTTGATGACCGCCTGACCGTGGCAACAATCTCGTGAAATATGCAACATTCCTGTTGATATTCGGACACAGTAGTGCGCAAATGTCACTAGTTTGGTCATCAGTGGTTCACCCTTGAAAGACGCTACAGCACGACGACGCTGGCTGCCGCAGTTGCGACGCAGCCTGAAATCGCTCCGCACGGCTGGCCTTGGCAAGCTTGGCCTGGCGGTGGGTTATGGCGCGTCCATGCTGACCACCGCCTTTATCGTCTGGCTTATCGTCGCCACGCCGGGCACCGGCCTGACCATCAAGGGCCCCGTCGGCAACACCGCCGACTATCTTCTCATCCTCGTTTTTCTCAATCTGGCCCTGCTGCTGGGTCTGGTTTTCGTCGTCGTCCGGCGCGTCATCACGATTGCGCGCAGCCGTGGCGCCGATGCCGGCGCGCGTTTGCACCTGCGCTTCGTCTTCCTGTTTTCGCTGGCGGCGGTGACTCCGGCCATCATTGTGGCCCTGTCCTTCACCTTCCTCAATCGCGGCATCGACACCTGGTTCTCAGATCGGGTCAAGGCCTCGGTCGAGAACGGTTATGACTTTGCTGGCGTGTACCTGACCAGCGCCATTGATGCCTCGACCATCGCCATGAAGGATATCCAGACCCGCGCGCAGAGCGAGAATGGTCGCAAGCTGTTTCCCGATCGGCTGGCCTTCGCCATGGGCCTGCAAAAAGCATTGGAAGAGCAACGCGGCGAACTGACGGCCATCTATGTCATCGACCGAACCGGACAGGTTCTGGCACGCGCCGAGGGCAAGGGTTCGCCTCTTTATATGGCGCCGCCGCCGGAAGCGATTCAGGATGTGGCCTCAACCGGCCCCAAGGCCTACCCCTATGGCGATCCCGACGCCATCCGCCTGATCTATCCGCTCAGCAACTATAACGGTGCCATGCTTTATGGCATCAAACTGCTGCCAACGGGCATCTATGCCAAGATCCAGACCGCGACCCAGGCGATCAACGACTACCGCGAGACCACCAACAAGAAGATCCGGGCTCAGAGCATCTTCTTCATGGCCTATGTCGAGGCCGTGCTTCTGGTGCTCATCGGTGCCATCTGGGGCGGCACCTCAGCCGCAGAAAGCATCGCTGTGCCGGTGGCCCGACTTGTGCAGGCCGCTGACAAAGTGGCTGGTGGGGATCTCAACGCGCGCGTCATGACGATCAAGCAATCCGAAGATATCGCTGTGCTGTCACGCGCCTTCAACCGCATGACCTCCGACCTGCAAAGTCAGCAGGCGGCGCTTAAATCCGCCGGTGAGGAAGCGGAAAGCCGGCGGCGCTTTATCGAAACCGTGCTGTCGGAAATTAGTGCCGGCATCGTCGGGCTTGATGTTCTGGAGCATGTTTCGGCCATCAATCGTCATGCCGCCAACTTTCTCAGCATCGCTTCCGAGGATGCGCTTGGTGTGAACATACGCGAATTAGCGCCTGAAATTACTGAACTTCTCGATAAGGTGTCCGTGCATCGCGTCGAAGAGGTCGAGGTCGATCTGGTGCGCAAGGGCGAGACCCGCCGTATGCGCGTGCGGGCGTCCGGTCTGGAGACCGGCGGGGCGGTTCTGACCTTCGATGACATGACTCGCCTGATCGCGGCCCAGCGTAATGCCGCCTGGAAAGACGTGGCGCGCCGCATCGCCCACGAGATCAAGAATCCGCTGACGCCGATCCAGCTTTCGGCTGAACGCCTGCGCAAGAAATACCGCGGTCAGATTGATACGGATGTCGAGATCTTCGACCGCCTGACCGACACCATTGTGAGACAGGTCGGCGATATCGGCCGCATGGTCGATGAATTCTCCTCGTTCGCCCGTATGCCGGCGCCGAATTTCTCCGAGGAAGACGCACCGGAAATGGTGCGCGCCGCCGTCTTCGCGCAGCGTGTGGCAAGGCCGGATCTTTCTATCGAGATTGTCGAGCCTATGCCGGACGTCAAGGTGATCTGTGATGGCCGGATGCTCAGCCAGGCGCTTGGTAACGTTCTCAAAAACGGCGGCGAGGCGATTTCTTCGCGCCTGATGCGTGATCGCGGCAGCGATGAAGTCCAGCCGAATGATGGTATTCTTGGCCATCTGCGCGTCGAAATGCTGATCAAGGATGGCGAACTTGTCATTGAGGTCGAGGACGACGGTATCGGCCTGCCGGAAAAAGATCGTGACCGATTGACCGAGCCCTATGTCACCACGCGTGAAAAGGGCACGGGCCTCGGCCTGGCTATTGTAAAGCGTATTCTCGAAGACCATGGCGGTGAGTTCTATCTCAACGACGCGGTCCATTTAAGCGGCGCGCGGGCTGTCCTGCGTTTGCCGCGTATGCAGATCGGGCAAAATCCGGTTGCGGCAAGAGACGGTCATAGCAGCCCGAAACTTGTGAGCCAAAATATATGAGGATGTGATGAAAGTATCGTCTGGCGTTGATATTCTGGTTGTGGATGATGAGGCGGATATCCGCGAGTTGATCGCGGGTATTCTGGAAGACGAAGGCTATTCGGTGCGAACCGCGGCCGATTCCAACGCCGCCTTGCGGGCCATCAAGGCGCGCAAGCCCAGCCTGTGCGTGCTCGATATTTGGATGCAGGGCGGCGGCCTCGATGGCATCGAGTTGCTGAGCGTGATCCACGAGCTCGATCCGGATATTCCGGCCATCATGATTTCGGGTCACGGCACGATTGAAACCGCCGTCACCGCCATCAAGAAAGGCGCCTTCGATTTTATCGAAAAGCCCTTTAAAACAGAGCGCCTGATCATGGTTGTTCAGAGAGCGCTTGAACTGACCAGTCTGCGCCGAGAAAACAAGCGCCTGCGCAGCCAAGCCGTCGTGCCGGACGGACTGATCGGCAATTCAGCGGCGGCGCAACTGTTGCGGTCGACCATCGCCAAGGTGGCGCCGGCCAATTCGCGCATCATGATTTCCGGCCCCGCCGGTTCCGGCAAGGAACTGGTGGCCCGCATGATCCACGAGGTCAGCCCGCGCGCCAAGTGCGAATTCGTGCCGATTTCGGCCGCCGGTATGACGCCGGAACGGCTCGATGTCGAACTGTTCGGCGAAGAAGGCGAGAGCGGACGTCCGCGCAAGATCGGTGTGTTCGAACGCGCCCATGGCGGCACCCTGTTCCTCGATGAGGTGGCCGACATGCCGCCGGAGAGCCAGAAGTCGCATCCTGCGTGTGCTCGTCGAGCAGCGCTTCACGCGCGTTGGCGGTGCTCAGGATGTGCAGGTCGATGTGCGGGTCATCTCCTCAACCTCGAAAGACCTCTCGACCGAGATCGCGGCGGGCCGCTTCCGCGAAGACCTGTTCCACCGTCTCAACGTCGTGCCCGTTCGCGTGCCGGGCCTGTCGGAGCGTCGTGGCGATATTGCCGAACTGGTGCAGTATTTCATCGACCGCATCGCGGCGGCGCAAGGCCTGCCCAAGCGCATCCTCTCGGAAGACGCCATGGCCACTTTGCAGGTCCACGAATGGCCGGGCAATGTGCGCCAACTTCGCAACAACATCGAACGCCTGCTGATCCTGGCGACCGGCAATCCGAACGAACCGATTACCGCGCATATGCTGCCGTCGGAAGTGGTGGAATCCGCCACGGCCGGCGCTATTCGTCCGGAGCGCATCATCGCCCTGCCGCTGCGCGATGCCCGTGAGGTGTTCGAGCGCGAATATCTGTCGTCGCAGATCGTACGTTTCGGCGGCAATATTTCTCGCACCGCCAACTTCATCGGCATGGAGCGCTCGGCGCTGCACCGCAAGCTGAAGAGCCTGGGACTGGCCCATATCCGTAGCGATGAAGACGACATCTAGTTTGCGCAAGCCGGTTTTAGAAGCTATTCAGGCGCATCTGTCAGCCAAGAGTGAATCATGCCCAGAATAGCCTATGTTAACGGCGTCTACGAACGCGCCAGCGAAGCCGCCGTCTCCATCGAGGATCGTGGCTACCAGTTCGCCGACGCGGTCTATGAGGTGTGGTCGGTGTTTGATGGCCGGCTGGCCGATCTTGACGGCCACATGAACCGCCTTGAGCGTTCCTTGCGTGAATTGCAGATCACCATGCCGATGCCGAGCCGTTCTTTGCTGGTGGTGCTGAACGAGGTGATCAGACGAAATCGCATCCGCGAAGGCATGATCTACCTCCAGATCAGCCGTGGTGTGGCGCCGCGTGACCACGTTTTTCCGGCCAATGCCCGCGCTTCGGTCGTCATCACCGCCAAGCCCGTCGATCGTGATGCGGCTGAGAAGAAGGCGGCCGTCGGCATCAAAGCCATCAGCGCGCCGGATATCCGCTGGGGTCGTTGTGATATCAAGACGGTTGGTCTGCTGCCTAATGTTCTGGCCAAGCAAAAGGCGAAAGAGCAGGGCGCCGGCGAAGTGATTTTCGTAGACCAGGACGGCTTTGTGACCGAGGGCGGCTCGACCAATGTCTATATCGTCTCGGCCGAAGGCCTTATCCGCACGCGCAGCCTGAACGCCAACATATTAGCGGGTGTCACGCGCCTGAACGTGCTGCCGCTGATCCGTGAAAGCGGGCTCGAACTACACGAGGAAAGCTTTACGCTGGAAGAGGCCAAGGCGTCCGCTGAGGTTTTCATCACCGCCGCCACCAGCCTGGTCATGCCGATTGTCGCCATCGACGATCACGTTATCGGCGACGGCAAACCGGGACCAATCGCTTGTGCGCTAAGGGAAGCCTATATCGATCATGCGGGGCGCACCGCGGGTGTGTAAAATAAATTTACTTAAGCGCAGTTGAATTCAAAGAGATTCTTTGCCAAATATGAGGCTTATTGTCTGTGTGGGGGGTATTGTGCCCCTCAAATTTTAAACGAGAAGGGCCGACAATGTCCCACGATAAGAAACAAAACCTGCAAGACACGTTCCTCAACAGTGTGCGCAAAACAAAAACTCCCCTCACCATCTTCCTGATCAATGGCGTCAAGCTTCAGGGCATCGTGAGCTGGTTTGACAACTTCTGTGTCCTTCTGCGCCGCGACGGTCAATCGCAACTGGTTTACAAGCACGCGATTTCGACCATCATGCCGGCCGCACCCGTCCAGCTTTACGAGCAAGAAGAAGATCTTGACGACTAAATCCCTTCAAGGCTGTTTAGTTTGACCGATCGTTTCCATGACAACGCGCCGGAGATCGTGCGCGCTGTCGTCGTTGACCCCGACATAGATGTCCATGTCTCCGCCCGCCACAGCGGAGATACGGCTATCGCCCGCAAGTACGACAACTCACGGCTTGAAGAAGCCGTGGGCCTTGCCATGGCTCTGGACCTTGAGATCACCCGCACGCTGTCCGTGCGTGTGCGCAAGCTCAATCCGGCCACGCTATTCGGCGAAGGTAAGGTCAATGAAATCAAAGCGCTGTGCGAAGAAGCTGAAGCATCGTTGTGCGTCGTCAATGGATCGCTTTCGCCTATTCAGCAACGCAATCTGGAAAAAGCCCTCGATGTTAAGGTGGTCGATCGCACCGGCCTGATCCTGGAAATTTTCGGGCGCCGCGCCCGTACGGGTGAAGGCAAGCTGCAGGTTGAACTGGCGCGTCTTGAGTATGAACGCTCGCGACTGGTTCGCACCTGGACCCACCTCGAACGACAGCGCGCCACCGGCACGACCGGCGGCCCAGGGGAAACCCAGATCGAACTCGACCGTCGTATGATCGCGGACAAGATCAAGCAACTCAAATCCGAGCTGGAAGAGGTGAGGCGCACGCGCGGTCTGCACCGGAATCAGCGCAAGAAGGTGCCTTATCCTATCGTGGCGCTGGTCGGTTATACCAATGCCGGCAAGTCGACCCTGTTCAACAACCTGACCAAGTCCGAGGTCTTCGCCAAGGATCTGCTGTTCGCCACGCTCGACACGACCTTGCGTTCGCTCAAGCTGCCGAACGGCCGCTCAGCGATTCTGTCAGATACGGTGGGTTTCATTTCTGACCTGCCTCACGAGCTGGTAGCAGCCTTTCGTGCAACACTCGAAGAGGTCGAACAGGCCGATTTGATCCTGCATGTGCGCGATGTCTCCAATCCGGAAACGGAGGCGCAGAAGTCGGACGTCGAGCAGGTCATGGCGCATATTTTGCCCGACCTCGACCGCTCGCGCATGGTCGAAGTGTGGAATAAGATTGACCTGTTAGACGATGAATCCAAAGATATTTTGTATTCTCGCGCCATTACCGACCGAGCCGGCAACAAGCCCTTGCTTGTCTCGGCGATTACCGGCGAAGGCGTCTCCAATCTGCTGCAGCAGATCGCACTTCTGGTCGATGCCGCCGGCGAAGAAATGGATATTACGCTGGAACCGCATCAGGGCGATGTGGTCGCTTTCCTCTATCAGCATGGCCGCGTACTGGGGCGTCATGAGGATGAGGACGGCCGCACCCATCTGCGCGTTAAATTGAGCGATCAGGCCTATGGCCGCTATGAACGTATGCTGACCGGCAAGTCCTGATACCTGCTTAATCTCAATTTTAAATGCGGACGGTTCTTGCAATGACGCTGACTCAGGTCTAAATAGTTAGCCTTCTAACTATTAGATATGAACATGTCCGTCGAAGATCGCTTTTCCGCCGCCCTGCATAATACCGCCCGTATGTGGCGCCTGGCCCTTGATCGCCGCCTGAGAGACTTGGGTGTCAGTCAGGCCGGCTGGCTCAGCATCGCCTATATCGCCAAGACCCAAGGACCTTTGTCGCAAGGCGAACTGGCCAATCTTGTCCAGGTAGAAGCCGCCACCATGGTCTCGACCATCGATCGTCTGGAAAAGGCCGGACTGGTTTTGCGCGTCGCCTCGGAAAGCGATCGCCGCGTTAAGCACGTAGTCCTGACGCCTGCAGGCGAGGTGCTTTATGGCAAGGTGCGCACTCGTGCCGACGAGATGCGGCGCGATATATTGGGCCATATCGAGCCCGAAAAACTGGCTATGACAGCAGATATCCTTGAAAATATACAAGCGTTTATAGAGAAAACCTGATGAGTGGTACAGCAACAGCCCCTGTGGGCGGCTTAGCCATCAATCGCGGCATGATCACGGTTTCGATCATGCTGGCAACGATTATCCAGGCCATTGACGGCACCATCGCCAATGTGGCCCTGCCGCATATGCAGGGCAGCCTCAACGCCTCGTCGGACCAGATCACCTGGGTGCTGACGTCTTTCATCGTGGCTGCCGCCATTGCCACGCCCTTGACCGGCTGGCTGTCGGATCGCTTCGGCTTGAAGAACGTCTTTCTTGTTTCCATCGCCGGTTTCACGGTCGCCTCCATGCTGTGCGGTATCGCCGGCAACCTTTCGGAAATCGTTGTTGCGCGACTGTTACAGGGCCTGTTTGGCGCGGCGCTCGTGCCCTTGTCGCAATCGACCCTGCTCGACATCAACCCCAAGGAAAAGCACGGTTCGGCCATGGCGGTCTGGGGCATGGGCGTCATGGTGGGGCCGATTCTGGGGCCGACGCTCGGTGGCTGGCTGACCGATGCCTATGACTGGCGCTGGTGCTTTTTCATCAATGTGCCGATCGGCGCAGCGGCCTTTTTCGGCATCTGGAAATATATACCGCGCACCATCGCCAAGCGGAGTATTCGCTTCGATGTCTTCGGTTTCGCCATGCTCAGCCTGGCCATCGGATCGTTGCAGATGCTGCTCGATCGCGGGCAATCGAACGACTGGTTTTCGTCATCGGAAACCTGGATCGAGGCGATCATCGTGTTCGTCAGCCTGGGCTATTTCATCATCCACACGGCCACGCGGCCGGCCGGCGCCACCTTCCTTGATTACAGGCTGCTGTATAACCGCAATTTCGTGACCGGCCTGTTGTTCATCTTCATCGTCGGCATGGTGCTTTTCGCCACGCGCGCGCTCATGCCCTCCATGCTGCAAGGCCTGATGCACTATTCGGCCATGGCCGCCGGTGTGGTGACGGCGCCAAGCGGACTGGGTACCATGCTGGCCATGCTTGTGGTCGGACGGATGGTGGGTAAGGTCGATTTGCGCCTGATCCTGGCGGCCGGTTTCGGCCTGACGGCGGTTTCGCTGGCCTGGATGTGCACCTATACAATCGTGCTGTCACAACATGATATCATCTGGCCGGGCATTGTTCAGGGCATCGGCATGGGGTTGGTGTTCGTGCCGCTGAGCGCCGCGTCCTTCGCCACCCTGCCGGCGAACTTGCGTCCGGAAGGCACCGCCATCTATAGCCTGATGCGCAATATCGGCTCCAGTATCGGCATCGCCATGGTGCAGGCGCTTCAGGTGGGCAACACGCAGTCCGCGCACGCCGGCATTGCCGAACGTATGACGGAAACCAATTCGGCGCTGATGAGCAGCAGTTACGCTCAGACGCAAAGCGGCCTTGAAGGGCTGAACAATGAGATCAATCGTCAGGCCAGCATGATTGCCTATGTCGATAATTTCTGGCTGATGCTGATCCTGTGCCTGCTCTCCATGCCTTTGTTGCTTTTGATCGCCGCGCCGAAAAAGAAAAAGTCGGCGGAAGAGATAGAACACGATCAGCTAGCGGCGATGGAATAGCTAAAACAGGCTCAGCGTTTCATCGACCGGATCGATTTCGGTTTTTTTGCTCGCCGGTTTTGTCTTGGCCTTAGGCGTGAAGTGTCGCGTCAGGCGGGTGGCGAAAACCTGCTTGTTCTTCTGCATGTCCATGATGACCTCCTTGGCCATATCGACACGTGGTTCATATTTCAGACTGTACAGCGTGAGTTCGACCAGCACGGGCGCGAGATCGGCACCGCGTTCGGTCAGGGCATAGATGAACTTGCGCTTGTCGGTGGCGTCCGCCGTCTTGGTGATCAGGCCGTTCTGTTCCAGCTTGAGCAGACGATCGGCCAGAATGTTGGTGGCGATCTTTTCCTCTGAGCGCAGAAAACCCTGATAGCTGTTATGACCGCGCAACATCAGATCCCGCACGATCAGCATCGACCAGCTATCGCCGATAGCCTCCAGCGCCAGATTGATCGGGCACAGCGATCGGTGCGTCTTCGGCAGTGCGCTCTGCTTCGCCTTGGCGGGCTTTGAACCTTGAACCAGCTTTGAGCGGGCAGGGAAGGATTTGGCAGGCTTTTTCATACGCGGGCACCAGAAACGTCTTGCATGGCAGTTCGCAAGTGATGCGCGTTAATCTTTTGATTCGCAAGACAGCTTTCAATGACTTGCTAAATAAAAGTTTGGTTGCAATTAGATTGCTATTCAC